>NZ_DATFYW010000205.1:0-105182 GCF_035314905.1 Mycobacterium sp. | reverse complement strand
GGGCGGCTCCTTAGCTACCCGCGGCGGCGAACGGTTCTCAAGTTTCGCAGCCAGCGCGCGGCGCGACTCCCTGACTCCTCAGGCTGTTTCGCCGCGGCTCCGTCAAACGCCTGGACGGCTATCGGTGGAAGTTCCGCGACGGCCGGTTGCGGGGCCTTTTCGCCCTCCACAGCCTCGCCAGCACCCGGCTCCTGCCCTTCGGCCGGCTCCTCACCAGCAGCCGCCTCCGCAACGTCCGGCTCTACCCGCTCAGCCCCCGCCGGCTCCCCCGGCTCGCCGCCCTCCACAGCCTCACCAGCACCCGGCTCCTGCCCTTCGGCCGACGCCTCACCAGCAGCCGCCTCCGCCACGTCCGGCGCTACCCGCTCGGCGCCCGCCGGCTCCCCAGGCTCGCCGCCCTCCACAGCCTCACCAGCACCCGGCGCCTCCCCTTCGGCCGGCTCCTCACCAGCAGCCGCCTCCGCAACGTCCGGCTCTACCGGCTCGGCGCCCGCCGGCTCCCCAGGCTCGCCGCCCTCCAGAGCCTCACCAGCACCCGGCTCCTCCGCACCACCCGACGCCTCACCAGCAGCCGCCTCCGCCACGTCCGGCTCTACCGGCTCAGCCCCCGCCGGCTCCCCGGTCTCCACCCGCTCCCCGGCTTCTGCCACGTCTGGCTCAACCGGCTCAACCTCGGCCGACTCCTCGGCGACACCAGGCCCCTCAGCTTCTCCGGCCTCCTCACCAGCAGCCGCCTCCGCAACTTCCGGCTCTACCAGCTCAGCCTCCACAGGCTCGGCGGCCTCCCCAACTTCCGCCTCTACCGACTCGGCCTCCGCCTGCTCCCCGGCCTCCGCCTGCTCCCCGGCCTCTGCCACTTCCGGCTCAACCGGCTCAACCTCGGCCGACTCCTCGACCTCACCCTCCACAGGCTCGACAGCCGCACCCTCCACAGGCTCGACAGCCGCACCCTCCACAGGCTCGACAACCGCACCCTCCACAGGCTCGACAGCCGCCTCCACGACCGCCGCGCCAACGGGTTCCTGACCTTCACCCGGCTCTTCGGCCTTGACCGCCTCCTCGCCCTCGGCGGCTTCACCCTCGGCGGCTTCGGGCTCAACGTCAACGGGCTTGGCCGCAGCCTCAGCGGACTCGACCGGCTCCTCGGCAGCCTCACGTTCGGACTTCTCCTCGCCGGCCTCCGGTTCTTCAACGGCCTTCAGCGGCTTGTCCCCGCCACCCGCGCCGTCCCCGCCACCCGCGCCGTCGCCGCCACCCGCGTCAACCCCGCCGCCCGCGCCGTCGCCGCCACCCGCGTCAACCCCGCCACCCGCGTCGACCGCGCCACCCGCGCCGTCCCCGCCACCGCCCTTTTCGCCGGCAACCTCGTTCTCGTCGGCGACGACCGTCGCGGCCGCGACTACCCCACTGGTCGCAGCAACCGCGGTGAGTTCCTTGGCGACCTCGGTGACCAGCGATTCCTCTTCTTCGGGTTCTCCGGGCTCACCTTCTTCGGGCTTACCGCGGGGCTTACCGCGCAGCGTCGCGGGATCCTCGCGTCCCTTCGGTGCCACCATGATGTACACCATTGCGCCGATGAACACGAACGTCGATGTGAACGAGTTGATGCGAATGCCCGCAATGTGGGTGGCCGCGTCGCTGCGCATCAACTCGACCCAGAACCGACCGACGCAATATCCCGCCACGTAGAGCGCGAACAGTCGGCCATGTCCGATTTTGAACCGCCGGTCGATATAGATCAGCGCCACGAAAACAAGTACGTCCCAAAGCAATTCATACAGAAAAGTCGGATGAACCACCGCGGCCACCTGGCCGGTGGAAACCCCGTCAAGTGAGTGCACGTCGATCACGCCGGACGGATCGCGCCGATAGAAGATCTCCAGGCCCCACGGAAGGGTGGTGGGCCGGCCGTAGAGCTCCTGGTTGAAGTAGTTGCCGAGCCGCCCGATCGCCTGCGCCAAGACGATCCCCGGCGCTATCGCGTCACCGAACGCCGGAAGCGGTATGCCGAGCCGTCGGCACGCGATCCAGGCACCTACCCCACCGAGCGCCACGGCACCCCAAATCCCGAGGCCACCATCCCAAATCTTCAGCGCAGCAACGAACCCCGCGCCACCTTCGCCGAAGTAGGTCCGCCAGTCGGTCATGACGTGATACAGCCGACCGCCAATCAAGCCGAACGGCACGGCCCACAAGGCGATGTCGTAGATGACGCCGGGTTCTCCGCCCCGGGCGACCCAACGCCGGTCGCCGACCATCAACGCCACGATGATGCCGGTAATGATGAACAACGCGTATGCGCGGATCGGCAACGGGCCGAGGTGCCAGACCCCCTGGGGCGGACTCGGTATGTAAGCCAGCGTCGTCGTCACGCGGGGATCCTCTGCCGCACCCCGTCCGCCAATTCCCGTGTCAGCGTGCGCACCTGCGCGACACCCCCGTCCCCCAGCGCCGACACCAGCGCCGACCCCACGATCACCCCGTCGGCGTAGGTGGCGATCTCCGCGGCCTGCTCGCCGGACCGCACCCCCAGACCCACGCCGACCGGGATGTCCGACACCTGCTTGACCCGGCTCACCAGTGCTGGAGCCGCATGCGATACGACGTTGCGCGCACCCGTGACACCCATCGTGGACGCCGCATAGACGAAGCCACGCGACGCGTTGACGGTCGCCGCCAGCCGCTGCTGCGTCGACGATGGTGCAACCAGGAAGATCCGGTCGAGGTTATGCCGGTCGGAGGCCGCCAGCCATTCGTCGGCCTCGTCGGGAATGAGGTCCGGAGTAATCATGCCCAGACCACCGGCGGCGGCCAGATCGCGGGCGAACGCGTCGACCCCGTAGCGCAGCACCGGATTCCAATATGTCATCACGACGGCACGCCCGCCGGCGTTGCTGATCGCTTCGACGGCGACCAGCGAATCGCGCACCCGCACTCCGCCATGCAACGCCGCGTCCGTCGCTCGCGCAATCGTGGGCCCGTCCATACCGGGATCTGAGTACGGCACACCCACCTCGATGACGTCGCCGCCGGATTCGACTAGAGCGGTCATCGCCTCGATCGATTTCGGCACGTCCGGATACCCGGTGGGCAGGTACCCGATCAATGCGGAACGGTCATGCTGGCGGCACGACGCGAAAAGCTCGGCCAGCCGTGCAGGTTCAGCCACGTGCATCGCCCTCGTCGTCGAGCAGACCGAACCACTGCGCGGCGGTCGCGACGTCTTTGTCGCCACGTCCGGAGAGGTTCACCACGATGATGCTGCCAGGACCCAGCTCGGGGCCGAGCTGCAACGTGCCGGCGACGGCGTGCGCTGACTCGATCGCCGGGATGATCCCTTCTGTCCGGCACAACAGCCGAAACGCGTCCATGGCCTCCGTGTCGGTGATGGGCCGGTATTCCGCCCGTCCGACATCCTTCAGCAGGGCGTGTTCAGGACCGACACCCGGATAGTCCAATCCGGCTGAGATGGAATGGGATTCGATGGTCTGACCATCCTCGTCCTGCAGCAGGTATGAATAGGAGCCCTGGAAAGCACCCGGTGACCCGCCGGTAAATGTCGCTGCGTGCCTTCCTGTTTCGACACCATCGCCGGCGGCCTCGAAGCCGACCAGCCGCACGCCCGGCTCGTCGATGAAGGCGTGGAAGATGCCGATCGCATTGGAGCCTCCGCCGACACATGCCGTTATCGCGTCGGGAAGTCGGCCGGCCTGCGCCAGAATCTGCGCGCGTGTTTCCAGTCCGATCACGCGCTGGAAGTCGCGGACCATCATCGGGAACGGATGCGGACCGGCCGCTGTGCCGAAGCAGTAATACGTGCGATCGGCGTTGGTCACCCAGTCGCGGAACGCTTCGTTGATTGCGTCCTTGAGCGTCTGCGACCCGGACTTCACGGGCACCACGTCGGCGCCCAGCAGCCGCATCCGCGCGACGTTCAGCGCCTGACGCGCGGTGTCGACCGCGCCCATGTAGATCACACACTCCAACCCGAGCAGCGCGCAGGCGGTCGCCGTGGCCACCCCGTGCTGGCCGGCTCCGGTCTCGGCGATGACCCGCGTCTTGCCCATCTGCTTGGCCAGCAGCGCCTGTCCGAGCACGTTGTTGATCTTGTGAGAACCGGTGTGGTTGAGGTCTTCTCGCTTGAGAAAGATCCGCGCGCCTCCTGCGTGCTCACTGAGCCGTATGGCCTCGTAGAGCGGCGACGGCCGACCGCTGTAGTGGGTCTGCAAGCGATCCAGGGTGTCGAGAAATTCCTGATCGCTGCGGGCCTTTTCGTAGGCCGCAGTGACTTCTTCGATGACCGCCATCAGCGCTTCGGCGACATACCGTCCGCCGTACACACCGAAATGACCCCTGCTGTCGGGATCGTGTTTCGTGGGTTCGGCGATGGCCGCGCTCGAACGCGGGAGTTCGGTGCCGGCGAGCTCAGGCACGTTACTGGCGCGTGGTTTTCGGGCAGGACGGATGCGTGCCGGCGGTGACGAGGTCGGCCACGGCGCTCCGGGGATCGCGGCTGGTGACCAGCCCCTCGCCGACCAGCACGGCGTCGGCACCCGCACCCGCGTAGGCCAGCAGATCGGCAGTGCCCCGAACGCCCGACTCCGCGATGCGGATGACGTTGGTGGGCAAGCCCGGAGCGATCCGCGCAAAGCAATCGCGGTCCACCGTCAGCGTCTTCAGGTCGCGGGCGTTGACGCCGATGACGCTGGCGCCGGCTTGCAACGCACGATCGGCCTCTTCTTCGGTGTGCACCTCGACGAGAGCCGTCATACCCAACGACTCGGTGCGGTCGAGCATCGAGACCAACGCGGACTGCTCCAGCGCGGCGACGATCAGTAGCAGCATGTCGGCGCCATGCGCACGGGCCTCGTGAATCTGATAGGGCCGAACGATAAAGTCCTTGCGCAGCACCGGCACCGACACCGCCGCGCGGACCGAGTCCAGGTCGGACAGCGAGCCGTTGAATCGGCGCTCTTCGGTGAGCACGCTAATGATGCGCGCGCCGCCATCCTCGTAGGCGCGGGCCAATTCCGTGGGATCCGAAATGGTCGCCATCTCACCGCGTGACGGGCTCGCGCGCTTCACCTCGGCGATCACGCCGATGCCCGGTGCGCGCAATGCCGCCATGACGTTTTGCGGCGGCGGAGCGTCTCTGGCGGCGGCCTTGACGTCGGCCAACGGCACGACGGCCTCGCGAGCGGCAACGTCGGCACGCACTCCTTCGATGATGGAGTCGAGCACGGTTGCCGAACTCATCGCCTTTCGGCTCCTTCCTGAAACCCCGCCGCAGGCACGCGGTCGAACGTCACCGAAAGGGTAGCCGCCGCGGGCGGGCAGCCCGTCACCGACCCTCGGTGTCCGGATCCCGAGTCGGGTCACGGCCCTCGTCGATGGCATCCCACATCATCCGTTCTGTCATCGTGCCCCTTGAATCACCACGTACCGCCGCGGCACGCCGTTCAGCAGGTGACGCATATCTCGTCGCGGCGCGTGCGCCATGGACCGCGCCGCGCATCAGCAGGACCGCCGCGACGAGCGCCGTCACCCCGGCCGCCAGTGTCACCGCCGCGCCCGCGTAATGCCGCTCGCCGCCAAGCAGCGACGCGACGGGAACCTGCGCCAGGTCGGCGCCGCGCACCGAGACGTCGCGGCCCACCCACAGGCTGATGGCCAGGTAGCCGGCGCCGGCACTGGCGGCAGCGACGAGCACCGCAAGGAGCCGCAGTAACCAGCCCCGCAATGCCAGGGCGGCGACCGCCGCAGCCAGCAGCAGCACCGCCAGCGGAATCAACGCCGTCGACCAGGACGACCCGGACAGCGTCGCCGTGCGGGGCCGGCCCAGCCCGTCGAAGGATTGCACGATGACCCACGGCAGTCGCGACGCCACCCACAGCCCCAACGCGGCGACGACCAGCAGCAGCTGGGCGAAGCGGATCATTGCGCCGGCGGGGTCAGCGTTTCGGCGGCGGCGATCGCGTTGAGCACGGCCTTCGCCTTGTTTGCCGCCTCGGTGTACTCGTAGGGGCCGTTGGAGTCGGCCACCACACCACCCCCGGCCTGCACGTATGCGGTGCCGTCGCGCATCAGCGCGGTGCGGATCGCGATCGCGAAGTCTGCGTTGCCCGCGAAGTCCAAATACCCGACCACCCCGCCGTAGAGGCCGCGCCGGGTCTTCTCGACCTCTTCGATCAGCTCCATCGCCCGCACCTTCGGCGCGCCGGACAGCGTCCCGGCCGGGAAACAGGCGGTCACAGCGTCGAGGGCGGAGCGACCCTCGGCGAGCTGGCCGGTGACCGTCGAGACCAGATGCATGACGTGGCTGTAGCGCTCGATGTGGCTGTAATCGTCGACGCGGACGGTGCCCGGCCGGCAGACCCGACCGAGGTCGTTGCGGCCCAGGTCCACCAGCATCAGGTGCTCGGCGCGCTCCTTCTCGTCGGCCAGCAGTTCCTTCTCCAGCAGCAGGTCCTCTTCGTCGGTGTCGCCCCGCCAGCGGGTGCCGGCGATCGGGTGGGTCGTCGCCCACCCGTCCTTCACGGTCACCAGCGCTTCGGGGCTCGAACCGACGATTGAAAAGTCCAGGCCCCCTTCGTTGTTCGGCACGTGTAGCAGATACATGTACGGGCTGGGGTTGGACACCCGCAACATCCGGTACACGTCGATCGGGTCGGCGTCGGTGTCCATCTCGAACCGCTGCGACGGCACGACCTGGAAGGCCTCCCCCGCCTCGATGTCGGCGACGAGGCGCTCCACGATCGCCCCGTACTCCTCTATGGTGCGCTGGGCGCGGGGCATGGGTGCGGGCCGGTCGAAGATTGCGACGGTCGACGGCAGGGGCTGGCCCAGCGCCTTGGTCATCACGTCGAGCCGGGCCACCGCGTCGTCGTAGGCCCAGTCCACACGCTCGTCGGTGCCGTTCCAGTTCACCGCGTTGGCGATCAGCGTGATGGTGCCCTCGTGGTGGTCGACGGCGGCGACGTCGGTAGCCAGCAACAGCACCATGTCGGGCAGTTTCAAGTCGTCCACCGCCAGTTCGGGCAGCCGTTCGAGGCGCCGCACCATGTCATAGGCGAAAAACCCGACCAGGCCGCCCGACAGCGGGGGCAGCCCCGGCACCTCCCCGGTGGCCAGCAGGTTCATCGTCGCCTGCAGGGCCTGCAACGGGTCGCCGCCGCGGGGCGCGTCCTGCGGCGTCACACCGAGCCACGCCGCCTCGCCGTTTCGGACGGTCAGCGCGGAGGGGGCACCCGCGCCGATGAATGACCACCGCGACCACGACCTGCCATTCTCGGCGGATTCGAGCAGGAACGTGCCCGGACGATTGGCCGCAAGCTTGCGGTACGCCGAGAGCGGGGTCTCGCTGTCGGCGAGCACCTTGCGGGTGACGGGCACGAACCGGTGCTCGGCTGCCAGCGCGTGGAACTCCTCGCGACTGGTCGTCGTGGCGAGATCGGCGGTCGACGGCACGTGTTCATCTTCCCATCCCGTGTTTCGTCGCGTGGACCGCGCGTAGCGTAGTGCTGCATGAAACGCGGTGACATCGTCGACGAATTCGTCCTCCCCGACCAGACCGGCAAGCCACGTGAGTTCAGCGAATTCCTGGCCGACGGGCCCGTGGTGCTGTTCTTCTATCCCGCCGCGGGCACACCCGGGTGCACCCGCGAGGCGTGCCACTTCCGGGATCTGGCGAAGGAATTCGCCGACGTCGGCGCGTCCCGCGTGGGGATCAGCCGCGATCCGGTGAGCAAGCAGGCCAAATTCGCGCAAGACCACGGATTCGATTTTCCGGTGCTGTCGGACGCCGACGGCAGCATCGCAGCGGAGTTCGGGGTCAAGCGCGGACTGCTCGGCATGCTCATGCCGGTGCAGCGCAAGACGTTCGTCATCGACACCGACCGCAAGATCCTCGAGGTCATCGGCAGCGAGGTGAACATGAACGTGCATGCCGACAAGGCGCTGGAGGTGCTGCGGGCGCGCCAGTCTGCCTAGTCGTCGCCCAGCAGCACGTCGGCGTCGAAGCAGCTGTGGTCGCCGGTGTGGCACGCCGCGCCGACCTGGTCGACCTCCAGCAGCACGGTGTCGCCGTCGCAGTCCAACCGCACCGAGTGGACGTGCTGGGTATGTCCCGACGTCGCACCCTTGACCCACTGCTCCCGCCGAGAGCGCGAGTAATACGTCGCCTCCCGTGTCTCCAGCGTGCGGGCCAGCGCGTCGTCGTCCATCCACGCCACCATGAGCACCTTTCCGGTGCCGCGCTCCTGGGCGATCGCCGTGATCAGCCCGCTGGCGTCGCGCTTGAGCCGCGACGCGATCGTGGCGTCCAGCGTCATCGCACGACGATCCCTTCTGCCGCCATCGCCGCCTTGACCTCCTTGATCCTGAGCTCCCGGAAATGGAACACGCTGGCGGCGAGCACGGCGTCGGCACCTGCGACAACCGCAGGGGCGAAGTGTTCCACCGTGCCTGCGCCGCCGCTGGCGATGACCGGCACGGTCACCGCCGCGCGCACCGCCCTCAGCATCGGCAGATCGAAGCCGGCCTTGGTGCCGTCGAAGTCCATCGAGTTCAGCAGGATCTCCCCGACCCCGAGTTCGGCGCCGCGCGCTGCCCACCCGACCGCGTCGATGCCGGTGCCCCGCCGGCCTCCGTGCGTGGTCACCTCCCAGCCCGACGGCGTCGGCGCCGAGCCCTCGGGGACGGTGCGGGCGTCGACTGACAGCACGATGCACTGCGACCCGAACTGGCGGGCCAGATCGGCGAGCAGCTCCGGGCGCGCGATCGCCGCGGTGTTGATCGACACCTTGTCCGCGCCCGCACGCAGCAACATGTCGACGTCTTCGACCGAGCGCACCCCGCCGCCCACCGTCAGCGGAATGAACACCTGCTCGGCGGTGCGACGCACCACGTCCAGCATCGTGGCACGCCCCGACGACGAGGCGGTGACGTCGAGGAACGTCAGCTCGTCGGCGCCCTCGGCGTCGTAGGCGGCGGCCAGCTCGACCGGGTCCCCGGCATCGCGCAGGTTCTCGAAGTTCACGCCCTTGACCACCCGGCCTGCGTCGACGTCCAGGCATGGGATTACGCGAACCGCCAGAGTGTCTTGTTTCGAACCCATCAGTACGACTCCGGCGGGCCGACTTCGTTGAGGATCTCGAGGATCTGGCCGTGGCAGTGCGGCACACCCGCGAGTGCCGAACTGGCCGACAAGCTCCAGTCGTTGCCCGCCAGGTCGGTGACGACGCCGCCCGCCGCCCGCACCAGCGCCACCCCGGCGGCATGGTCCCAGATGTGGTCGCCGAAGCTGATCGCACCACCGAGGATCCCGGCTGCGGTGTAGGCCAGGTCGACACCGGTGGCGCCGTGGATCCGCACCCGCGACGACACCCTGCTCAGGTGTTCGAGCACCGCGAGCCGGTACCGGCCCGGAAACCGGCCGCGCCAGTCGACGTTGAACGTGCCGACCCCGACGATCGCGTCGACGAGCTCGGCGGGCCGCAGTGGCTGTTGCTCGGCGCCGTTGCAGCGCAGCGGTCCGCCGAGAACGCCGGTGAAGTGTTCGTTGGTGAATGGCAGCCACGTCAGGCCCGCGACCGGCTCGCCCTCACGCATCAGGCCGAGCAGGATCCCGGCCAGCGGCAGACCCGCGGCGTAGTTGAAGGTGCCGTCGATGGGGTCGAGCACCCACACCAGCGGCGAGTCGACGTCGGCGCCGCCGAACTCCTCGCCGTGCACGTCGATTCCCGTGGCCGACACCAGCGCGTCGACCACCTGTCGTTCGATTGCCAGGTCGATCTCGGTGGCGAAGTCGTTGCCCTTCTTGCGCACCGCGGAGTCGGCGCCGCGCCCCTCGATGAACCGCACGGCGGCCTTGTCGAGGATCACGGCCGCCTCGGCGACCAGGGCATCCAGGTCCGCGACGTCAAGCGCCATTGCGGGCCCTTGCGACCGCGGCCAGCGCCTGCGGCAGCGTGAACCGGCCGGCGTAGAGGGCTTTTCCGACGATCGCGCCCTCGACGCCGATGTCGGTGAGCGTCGCGATCGCGCGCAAGTCCTCGAGGCTGGAGACACCGCCTGACGCGATCACTGGTGCGTCGGTGCACTCCGCGACGGTGGACAGCAGGTCGATGTTGGGTCCGGTCAGCGTGCCGTCTTTGGTCACGTCGGTCACCACGAACCGCGAACACCCCTGGCTGTCAAGGCGTTCCAGCACGTACCACAGATCGCCGCCATCGGTTTCCCAGCCGCGCCCGCGCAGCCGGTGGTCGCCGTCGACGATCCGCACGTCAAGGCCGACCGCGACTTTGTCGCCGTGCTCGGCGATCACCTGGGCGCACCAGTCCGGGTTCTCCAACGCGGCGGTGCCGAGATTCACGCGCGCGCAACCGGTTGCCAGCGCAGCCTTGAGCGACTCGTCGTCGCGGATGCCACCGGAAAGCTCGACGTTGACGTCCAGGCGGCCGATCACCTCGGCCAGCAGTTCACGATTCGAGCCGCGGCCGAACGCCGCGTCGAGGTCGACCAGGTGGATCCACTCGGCGCCGTCGTTCTGCCAGCCGAGCGCCGCGTCCACAGCCGACCCGTATTCGGTTTCGCTGCCGGCCTGGCCCTGCACCAGGCGCACGGCGCGGCCGTCGACCACGTCGACGGCCGGCAGCAGGATGAGAGGCACGTATGCCAACCTAGACCAGCTCCCGAACCCAGTTGCCCAGCAGCGTGGCCCCAGCGTCGCCGCTCTTCTCCGGGTGAAACTGCGTGGCCGACAGTGCCCCGTCCTCGACCGCGGCCAGAAACGGCACGTGGTGAGTGGCCCAGGTCAGCACCGCGGCGGCGTCGCCCTCCCAGCGCTGAGCGGCGTAGGAGTGCACGAAGTAGAAGCGGGCGTCGGGGTCGAGGCCGGCGAACAGCCGGCTGCCGGTGCCCGCTTCCACGACGTTCCAGCCCATGTGCGGGATGACGGGTGCATCCAGCCGTGTGACGGCGCCGGGCCACTGCCCGCAGCCGCTCGATTCGACGCCGAATTCGACGCCGCGGGCGAACAGGATCTGCATGCCCACGCAGACGCCCAGCACCGGACGGCCGCGTGACAGCCGTTCGGCGATGATCTTCTCGCCGCCGATGCCGCGCAGGCCCGACATGCACGCCTCGAACGCGCCCACCCCGGGCACCACAAGCCCGTCGGCAGCGCCGGCCACCGCCGGATCTGCGGTGACCTCGACGTCGGCTCCGACCCGCTGCAGGGCCCGTTGGGCCGAGCGCAGGTTGCCGAAACCGTAGTCCAGGACGACCACGGATTTTTTTGTCACAGAGTGCCTTTCGTGGACGGCACCCCGGACACCCGCGGATCGCGCTCGACGGCCTGGCGCAACGCGCGGGCGACGGCCTTGTACTGCGCCTCGGTGATGTGGTGTGGGTCGCGCCCGTAGAGCGTGCGCACGTGCAGCGCGATCCGGGCGTTCATCGCAAGCGTTTCGAACACGTGCCGGTTGATCACGGTGTGGTAGGGCACGCTGGATCCGGCGATCATGGTGTGGCGCAGATGATCCGGTTCGCCGGTGTGCACGCAGTACGGCCGGCCGGAAACGTCGACGGCCGCGTGCGCGAGGGTCTCGTCCATCGGGATGAACGCGTCGCCGAACCGGCGGATGCCCTTCTTGTCGCCGAGCGCCTTCGCGAGCGCCTGGCCCAGCACGATCGCGGTGTCCTCGATGGTGTGGTGTCCCTCGATCTCGACGTCGCCCTCGGCCCGGACGGTCAGGTCGAAGCTGGCGTGGCTGCCCAGTGAGGTGAGCATGTGGTCGTAGAACGGCACCCCGGTGTCGACGTCGACGACGCCGGTGCCGTCCAAGTCGAGTTCGACGACGATCTTGGACTCCTTGGTGGTGCGCTCCACGCGGGCGCGGCGGTTCTCGGTCACGATGCTCCTAACGGCGTGGTGAGTTCGGTGGCCGCGAGCCGGGCGCTGACCTCCAGCAGCGCGTCGTTCTCGTGGGCCAGACCGGTGGTGGCGCGGAGGTACCCGCGCACGCCGATGTCGCGGATCAGCACCCCGGCGTCCAGGTAGCGTTGCCAGGTCGCCTGTGCATCGGCGAACTCCCCGAACAGCAGAAAATTCGCGTCGCTGTCGATGACACGAAAACCCAGGCCGCGCAACGCTTCCGTGATACGCTCGCGTTCGGCGACCAGCGCGGCGACACTGCCGAGCGTCTCGTCGGCGTGACGCAGCGCGGCTCGGGCAGCGGCCTGCGTGATCGACGACAGGTGATACGGCAGGCGCACCAGCAGCATCGCGTCGATCACGGCCGGTGCGGCGATCAGGTAGCCGAGCCGGCCGCCGGCGAACGCGAAAGCCTTGCTCATGGTGCGGGTGACGACCAGCTTGGTCGGATAGTCCTCGATAAGAGCGATCGCGCTGGGTGCCGCGGAGAATTCGCCGTAGGCCTCGTCGAGGATCAGGATGCCGTTGTTCATCGCGTCGAGCAGTCGCCGTAGGTCGGCGAGCGAAACGCTCTGTCCGGATGGGTTGTTGGGGCTGGCGACGAACACCACGTCGGGCCCGTGCTCTTCGATCGCGGCCACGGCCGCGTCCACGTCCAGGCTGAAGTCGTCGGACCGGTGCGCCTCGAGCCACCGTGTCTGGGTGCCGTCGGAGATGATCGGGTGCATCGAATACGATGGGACGAAGCCGATCGCGCTTCGGCCCGGACCGGCGAACGCCTGCAGCAGCTGCTGCAGGATCTCGTTGGAACCGTTTGCCGCCCAGAGGTTGTCCAAACCGACCGCTACACCGGCCTGGACGGTCAGGTATGCGGCCAGGTCGCGGCGCAGCGCCGTGGCATCGCGGTCGGGATAGCGGTGCAGGTCGACGGCGGCCTCGCGGACCGCCCGGGCGACATCCTCGACCAGCGCCTGCGTCGGCGGGTGCGGATTCTCGTTGGTGTTCAGCCGCACCGGCACGTCGAGTTGCGGCGCGCCGTAGGGCGATTTGCCGCGAAGGTCGTCGCGCAGCGGCAGGTCGTCGAGCGTGACTCGCCGAGCGGTGGGTTCTTCGCGCAGGGGGCTCATCGCTGCTCGAACCTCCGGCGCACCGCCTCGCCGTGCGCGGGCAGGTTCTCGGCCTCGGCCAGCGTGATGACATGTCCCGTCACGTCTTTCAGCGCGGCCTCGGAGTAATCGACGATGTGGATGCCGCGAAGAAAGGTCTGCACCGACAGACCGCTGGAGTGCCGCGCACAACCGGCGGTCGGCAGCACGTGGTTTGAGCCGGCGCAGTAGTCGCCGAGGCTGACCGGCGACCACGGGCCGACGAAAATCGCTCCGGCGGAGCGGATCCGGGCTGCCACACCGGACGCGTCTGCGGTCTGGATCTCGAGGTGTTCCGCCGCGTAGGCGTTGACCACGGACACGCCGGCGTCGATGTCGTCGACGAGGACGATCGCGGACTGGCGCCCGGTGAGCGCCGCCGTCACCCGCTCCCGGTGCACGGTGGTCTCCAGCTGGGCCGCCAGCGCGGACAGCGTCGCGTTGGCCAGGTCCTCACTTGGTGTGACCAGCACGCTGGCGGCCATCTCGTCGTGTTCGGCCTGGCTGATCAGATCGGCGGCGACATGCGCCGGGTCGGCGGTGTGGTCGGCGAGGATCGCGATCTCGGTCGGGCCGGCCTCGGCGTCGATGCCGACCACCGAGCGGCAGATCCGCTTTGCCGCGGTGACGTAGATGTTTCCTGGCCCGGTGATCATGTCGACGGCAGCCAGCTCGGCGCCGTCGGTGTCGGTGCCGCCGTAGGCGAGCAGCGCCACGGCTTGTGCGCCGCCGACGGCCCACACCTCGTCGACCCCCAGCAGCCGTGCCGCCGCGAGGATGGTCGGGTGGGGTAGTCCGCCGAACTCGGCCTGCGGCGGGGTTGCGATGACCAGTGACTCCACCCCGGCGGTCTGGGCCGGTACGACGTTCATCACCACGCTTGACGGGTACACGGCGTTGCCGCCGGGCACATACAGGCCCACGCGCTGCACGGGCACCCAGCGCTCGGTGACGGTGGCGCCCGGGGCCACTGCCGTCGTGGTGTCCGTGCGGCGCTGGTCGTCGTGCACGGCGCGGGCGCGCTGGATCGCGAGCTCGAGCGCGGAGCGCACGCTCTCGTCGAGTTCCCCGAGCGCGTGGTCGAGATCGGCCGTCGGGACGCGGACCGCGGGCGGCCGCACGCCGTCGAACGACGTGCCGTAGTCCAGCGCGGCGTCGGCGCCCCGCTGCGCGACCGCCTCGACGATCGGTCGGACCTTCGGCAGTACCGCGTCGACGTCGACACCCCCGCGCGGCAGTGTGGCCCGCAGCGCGGCCGCGCTCAGCGTGCTGTCGCGCAGGTCGACGCGGGCCATCTGGGGCGGTGGTGCATTCACGCCCACCATTGTCCCAGAGCAGGACAAATCGATATCGCCGCGCGTCGGTACAGTGACGCCAAACCGCATTGGCGAACGGAGCCGTCATGTCCACCAAGGATCATCCCAACAATGCCCCGGGCGTGCCGATGAGGTTCCCGCCCTGGCTGGAGCGCCTGCAGATCAAGTACATCAACCCTGTCTTCCTGCGTGCCGGGCGGTATTTGCCGAGCTTCGCGATCGTCAAGCATCGCGGCCGCACGTCGGGCAAGGACTATGAAACGGTCGTGTCGGCGTACCGCAAGGGGAACCAGCTGGCGATCCTGTTGGCGCACGGCAAGACGAACTGGGTCAAGAACGTGCTCGCCGCGGGTGAGGCCGACGTCCACCTTTTCCGCCGGGATGTGCACGTCACGAATCCACGTGTCTTGCCCGCAGGCACCGGCGACCCGTCCCTGCCGTGGATCGCGCGGCGGGGGGCACGCACGGTGGGTGTGTTCGTCGCGGACATCGCCTGACGCTATGCCCGGCTGAACACGGTCTTGCCGGTCATCGTCGGCCACACCGCGGCGGCGTCGTCCCACGCGACGATGCGGTCGACGGCAGGCGCCAGGTCGCATCCGCCGGCGAGGAGTTCGAGGATCTCCGGGATGGCCGCGCGGGCGTTGACGCGCCCGGTCACGAATTGCACACCGCGCGTGTACATCTGGAGAATCGGCATCTCCACCGAGCCTTGGTAGTAGATCCCGGTGTCGGTGCAGACGCCGTCCGGCCACGTCGCCCGCAACGTGGCGCTCAGCAGCGACGGGTCGGCGGAGGTGTGCACGGTGACCGGGTAGGGGTCCCACGACTTGTCCGGCTTCGGGCGCTCGTGCGCCCGCGCGCCGAGTTTCTCGGCGGCGGCGAGCCGGTGCGTGTCGGTGTCGACATAGTCGACGTGCGCGCCGAGCGCCGCGGCGAACGCCGCCGCGTACAAGCCGATCGACAGCCGGCCGGTCACGAGCACGCGGCGGTCCGCGGGATCGAGGGCCGCCAGGTCCGACCGGAAGGGGCCGACCGCGCGCCAGCCGTCGGGAATGTTGTCCGACAGCGAGGCGATCGACACCGGGTCGACTCCCGTCGGCACCGGCAGGAGCATCGCGTCGGCGTAGGGCACCAGCACCAGGTCAGACATGAAGCCCCCGCCGTCGAGACCGGCGAGCGGACCCAGTCCGTACATCGCCATGAGCGGCACCGACGCACAGGAACCGGTCACCCCTCGCCGGCACTCACGGCAGTCACCGCAGCTGATCTGGAACGGCACGACGACCTTGTCACCGGCCTTGACGGTTGTGACGGCGTCGCCGACCTCGACGACTTCGGCCAGTCCCTCGTGCCCGACGGCGTAACCGGGCGGCAGCGGTGCCAGACCGTGCGAGACCGCGACGTCCAAGTCGCAACAGGCCACCATGAGCGGCCGCACCACCGCCTGCTCCGAGGCTGTGAGCTGCGGGTCGGGAACGTCGCGCCAGGCGCAGCGCCCCGGTTCTTCGTAGGTCAGTTGCCGCATTCCAGCATTCTTGAGTGATCTTTCTAGTATTGTCAAGAGGGTGCCCCGCCCCGATCGCAGCCGCAGCGCCTTGATTGAGACCGCGGGCACCCTGTTCCGGCGGCAGGGCTACGCCGCGACCGGTCTGAACCAGATCCTCGAGGAGGCCGGAGTCAAGGCGGGGTCGCTCTATCACCACTTCCCCGGCGGCAAGCAGGAACTGGCCGCCGCCGTCGTCGAGTCCGCCGGTGGCGACATCGAGAAGCTCCTGCGCCGCGCGCTGGCCGCCGACGTGCCCGTGGAGACGGTCGTGGGCCGGTGGGTGGACCTGCTGGCCGGAGGCCTGGCCGCGGACTGCCGCGACGGCTGCCCCGTGGAGCCGATCGCGACCGAATCGGTGCATGCCAGCGAGTTGGTTCGCCGGGCGTCGGCGCGGGCGTTCAACGGTTGGTGTGCGGCGATCGCCGACCGACTGCGCGCCGATGGATGGGGCGCGGAACAGGCCGCCGACCAAGCCCTGGCCGTCGTGTCGATCATCGAGGGCGCCCTTGTCCTCTCGCGCACGACCGGCGACGTGCGCGCGCTGCGGGCGGCCAGGGCCGCGGCGCAGTCGCTATTGCGGCGCTAGGCCGTTTTCAAAGGTGTGTTTGATGATCGCCGCGGCCTTTTCCATCGCCGCGTGCAGCGGGCCGGCGAGTTCGTCTGGCAGCACACGGGCTAGATGTCGAGGCCGACGTCGAGCACCTGGACGGAGTGGGTCAGCGCGCCGACGGCCAGGTAGTCGACGCCGGTAGCGGCGTACGCGGCAGCCGTGTCCAGCGACAGCCCGCCGGACGACTCCAGCTTCACCCACGGCGCGCGCGCGTCGCGGCGCTGCACCGCGATCTGGGTCTGCCACACGGCGAAGTTGTCCAGCAGCACCAACGCACCGTGGTCGTCGAGATCTTCGCCGAGGACGTCGTCGAGCTGCTCCAGCGAGTCGACCTCGACCTCGCACGGCAGGTCGGGCGCCATGGCGCGGACCGCGCGCAACGCCGCCAGCACCGAGCCGGCGGCGGCGACGTGGTTGTCCTTGATGAGCGCGGCATCGCCGAGCCCCATCCGGTGGTTGACCCCACCGCCGACCCGCACGGCGTACTTCTGCAGCGCCCGCATCCCGGGCAGCGTCTTGCGGGTGTCGCGGATCTGGGCCTTCGTGCCGTCCACGGCGTCCACCCATCGCGCGGTCGCGGTCGCGATCCCGGACAGGTGGCAGACCAGGTTCAACATCGTGCGTTCGGCGGTGAGCAGGCCCTGCGTGCCGGCCTGCAGCCGCACCAGCGGCTCGCCGGGCTGCAGCCGGTCCCCGTCGGACACCCGGTCCAGCACGCGATAACCGTCGGGACCGATCACTTCGTCGAGCACCAGCAGCGCCACGTCGATTCCCGCGACGACGCCGGGCTGCCGGGTGACCATCGCAGCGGCCGCGGTCTCATCGGACCGCACCGTGGCCAGCGTGGTTACGTCCGGGCCGTAACGCAGGTCCTCGTCGAGGGCGCGGCGTATCACCGCGCGGGCCTCGGTGCGCTCGTGGTCGCTGAGTTCCATCAGCAGCACGCCCCGGCCGCCACCTGCGCGTCGACGCTGCGTGCCTGTCCCGGGTCGGGATCCGGGTAGTCGGCGCGGTGGTGGGAGCCGCGGGTTTCGGTGCGCGTCAAGGCCGCTGCGGCGACCGCGCGGGCGGTGGTGGTCAGCGCGATGTCCTCCGCGTCGGCACGGCAGGCCGCGCTCCGGTGCCGGGCACTGTCGAGCTTGTCGATGAGCCGCTGCAGGCCCGCGCCGTCGCGAACCACCGACGCGTGTCGGCTCATCGCTCGCTGTAGTTTGCGACGGGGCAGCGCCGAGTGGGTGACCGGCTCGGGGACCCGGGCGATCACCGCCCCCGCGGCCGCGGCGTGCTCGGCGGCGGCCCTGCCGGCGCGCCCGCCGACGACCAAGCCCTCGAGCAGGCTGTTCGACGCGAGCCGGTTCGCGCCGTGCATGCCGGTGCGCGCCACCTCGCCGGCGGCGAACAGTCCGGCGAGCGCGGTGCGACCGATCACGTCGGTGACCACGCCACCGCAGCTGTAGTGCGCCCCGGGCACCACCGGGATCGGCCTGCGGGTCGGGTCGATGCCCGCCGCCCGGCACGCGGCGGTGACCGTCGGGAATCTGCGCTCGAACCCGGCGATGCCGCGCGCGTCGAGGTACACGCACTGCTCGCCGGTCTCGGCGAGCCGCGCCTCCACCGCGGCCGCGACCACGTCACGCGGAGCAAGGTCGCCCATCGGGTGAACGCCCGCGGTCACCGAACGACCTTGAGCGTCAACGAGTATCGCACCCTCCCCGCGCAACGCCTCGCTGATCAGGGGCCGTCGCCCGTCGCCGTGGCCGTCGAACAGCATCGTCGGGTGGAACTGGATGAACTCGATGTCGGCCACGGCGACGCCGGCCCACAACGCCAGCGCGATGCCGTCGCCCGTGGATCCTTCCGGGTTCGTGGTCGCCCGGTAGAGGTGGCCGAGCCCGCCGGTGGCCAGGATCACCGCGGGCGCGTGCACCACACCCACGCCATCGTCGTTGAGCACCAGCAGCCCGGTCACGCCGTCGGAGTCGTGAAGCACCTGCAGCGCAACGTGATTTCGGCGGATGTCGAGGATGGCGGCAGCGTGGTCCAGCGCACGCTGCACCTCCGCGCCGGTGGCGTCGCCGCCGGCGTGGATGATGCGGTGTCGCGAATGCCCTCCCTCGCGGGTGAGTGACCAGCGGCCGGGCGCCGACTCGTCGAACCGGGCGCCGTCACCGACCAGGTCGGCGATCGCCGCGTAGCCGTCGGCGACGATCGAGCGCACCGCGTCGGGGTCACATAGCCCGCCGCCCGCCGCGACCGTGTCGGCGACGTGGGCGTCCACCGAGTCGTCGGTGAACGGAAGGACCACGGCGATGCCGCCCTGCGCATAGTGGGTGGCGGTCTGCCCGGCTTTGCTCAGCACCATGACCGAGCTGCCCCGTCGATGCGCGGCAAGCGCGGCGGCCAGTCCGGCGACGCCGGTTCCGATCACGACGACGTCGGCCCTGGCATGCCACGAGGGCCTGGTCATTCGCCGCCGCCGGGCTTGCCGATCTCGATCATCCGCTGCACGCTGCGCCGGGCCAGCCGTGCGGTTTCGGGGTCGACGTCGACCTCGTCGGTGCCGTCGATGAGGGAGCGCAGCAGCGCGCCGGGCGTGATCATCTTCATGTACTTGCACGACGCGCGGGCGTTGACGGCGCGGAAGTCGACTTCGGGCGCGGCCCTTCGCAACTGGTGCAGCATGCCGATCTCGGTAGCGACCAGCACCTCGCGGGCGCGGGTGGCGCGGGCGGCGTTGAGCATGCCGCCGGTCGACAGGATCTTGACCCGGTCGGCGGGCACGGCACCTTCGCCGGCCAGGTACAGCGCCGACGTAGCACAGCCGCATTCGGGATGCACGTACAGCTCGGCGTCGGGGTGTGCGCGGGCCTGCTCGGCCAGTTCGCCGCCGTTGATGGCGGCGTGCACGTGGCACTCACCGGCCCAGACGTTGATGTTCGCCCGTCCGGTCACCCGCCGCACGTGTGCGCCGAGGAATTGGTCGGGCAGGAACAGCACCTCGCGGTCGGGATCGATCGATGCCACCACGTCGACGGCGTTGGCCGACGTGCAGCAGATGTCGGTGAGTGCCTTCACCGCGGCGGTGGTGTTGACGTAGGAGACGACCACTGCGGTGGGATGCTCGGCCTTCCACGCGCGCAGCTCGTCAGCCGTGATCGACTCGGCCAGCGAGCATCCCGCCCGCTGGTCAGGAATCAGCACCGTCTTGTTGGGGCTGAGGATCTTCGCGGTCTCGGCCATGAAGTGAACCCCGCAGAACACGATCGTGTCCTCCGGTGCTTCGGCGGCGATGCGGGACAGCGCGAGCGAATCGCCTACGTGGTCGGCGACGTCCTGGATCTCAGGCAGCTGATAGTTGTGCGCGAGCAGCGTGGCGCCGCGCAGCCCGGCCAGGCGGCGCACCTCGGCGGCCCATTCGGCGTTCGGCTCGACGCCGAGCTCGTCAACCCGGTCAACGACGGTCATGGCCGCCTCCTCACGTCGCGGGGTTTTCGACTTATAATCGAAAACATGCCATATGGTAGCACCGAGCACGAAGTGCTGGCCGTCGTGTTCCAGGTTCGTCACCTGGGCACGCCGAAGCCGCAGCTCAGCGTGCTGCTGTGGGAACGGGCGATGAACCCGCAGCGCGGCGCCTGGTCCTTGCCGGGCGGGCGGCTGCGTCATGACGAGGACATGACCAGTTCAGTGCGCCGTCAACTCGCCGAGAAGGTGGACCTGCGCGAGCTCGCCCACCTCGAGCAGCTTGCCGTGTTCTCCGACCCAGCCCGCGTCCCGGGCGCCCGCACGATCGCGTCGACGTTCCTTGGCCTGGTCCCCTCCCCCGCAATTCCGGCGCTGCCGCCCGACACCCGCTGGCATCCGGTCAGCGCGCTGCCGCCGATGGCGTTCGACCACGGGACGATGATCGCCCACGCTCGCACCCGGCTCGTCGCGAAGCTGTCGTATACCAACCTCGGATTTGCCCTGGCGCCCAAGGAATTCGCGCTGTCCACCTTGCGCGACATCTACGGCGCCGCACTGGGCTATCAAGTCGACGCCACGAACCTGCAGCGGGTGCTCGTCCGCCGTGGCGTCATCACCCCGACGGGTACCACCGCCCGCTCGGGACGCAGCGGCGGGCGGCCGGCCGCGCTGTACCGGTTCACCGATTCGCTGCTGCGCGTCACCGACGAATTCGCCGCACTGCGCCCGCCCGGGTGAGTCGATTGGGTTTTAACGTCTTCTTAAGCAAGAATGGCCGCTGGGTCACGAAGGAGTGTCAATGACGGACTCTGCCAGCCTGGCCGCGGCGACCGGGGCTGACTGGATCGGCTGCGCCCCGCACCACGATCTTGCGCGAGGACGCCCGCTGCTGCCGGTGAAAGACCCGTTCTACGAGCCGCCGTCCGGCTACCACCACGCCACGCCCGGCACGGTGTTGCGGTCCCGCGACGTCGAGCTGGCCTTTCTCGGGCTGATCCCGCAGCAGTTCACCGCCGCGCAGCTGCTGTATCGCAGCACCGACATGCACGGGCGGCCCGAGGCGGCCGTCACCACCGTGCTGGTGCCGGCTGAGCGTGGGCCCGAGAAGGTCTGCCCTGTGGTGTCTTATCAGTGCGCAATCGACGCGGTGGCGTCGCGCTGTTTTCCGTCATATGCCCTGCGGCGCGGGGCCAGGGCCGTGGGCGCTCTGGCCCAGTTCGAATTCCTGCTGATCGCCGCGGCGCTGGCGGAGGGCTGGGCCGTCTCGGTACCCGACCACGAAGGCACTCACGGCGCGTGGGGCACGCCATACGAGCCCGGCTACCGCGTGCTCGACGGCGTCCGCGCCGCTCTCAGCTGCGAACGATTGGACCTGTCGGCCGGGGCGCCGGTCGGGCTGTGGGGCTATTCCGGCGGCGGGCTGGCGTCCGCGTGGGCCGCCGAGGTGGCCGCCGACTACGCCCCCGAACTGGGCGTCGTCGGGGCAGTGCTCGGCTCGCCGGTCGGCGACCTGGGGCACGCGTTCGAGCGGCTGAACGGAACGTTCTACTCGGGCTTGCCCGCCATGGTTATCGCGGCCCTCGGCCATGTCTTCCCCGAGCTCGACCGGGTGATCCAGCGGCACGCCACCGACGAGGGCCGCGCGTTGCTTGAGTCGCTGGAGAAGATGACCACCATCCGCGCGGTCATCCGCATGGCGCGACGCAACATCGACTCCTTCGTCAACAAGCCGCTGGACGAGGTCCTCGACGAGCCCGAAGTCCGGTACATCCTCGACCGCATCAGGCTCGGCAGCGCGGCCCCCAGGCTCCCCGTGCTGATTCTGCAGGCGGTGCACGACAGGATCGTGGGCGTCGACGACATCGACGACCTGGCGGAGGCCTACCGTTTCGGCGGTGCGGCGGTCACATATCACCGCGATCTGTTCAGCGAACACATGCTGCTGCACCCGATGTCGGCGCCGATGACGTTGCGATGGCTGCGGGACCGCTTCGCGGGCCGGCCGCTCGACGAACACCTGGTGCGCACCACCTGGCCCACCCTGTTTAACCCGTCGACCTACAGGGGCATGATTCGGTTGGGGCTGATCGCCGCGAAGGTCATCACCGGCCGGCGGCTCCATCGGCGTCCGCTGTCGGAGGCCGACGAGTAACGCGAGTAAGGAGGGTTCCGGTGAAGACCGCGATCTGCGACATGCTTGGCATCGACCTTCCGCTACTGGCCTTCAGTCACTGCCGCGACGTGGTCGCCGCCGTCACCAACGCGGGCGGGTTCGGGGTCCTCGGCGCGTCGACGCATACCCCGGAGCAGCTCGAGCAGGAGCTCGCGTGGGTGGACGCCGAGGTGCGCGGCAAGCCCTACGGGGTCGACATCATCGTGCCGGAGAAGTACACGGGCAAGGGCCGGAGTTTGACGTCCGAGCAGGTCGCCGACATGATCCCGGGCGAGCACCGCGACTACGTCAGCGCGCTACTCAAAGACCACGGCATCGAGCCGATGGAGCGGTCACGGCCGCCGCGGGTGGCGATCTCCGACGACGCCGGCGACGCGCTGCTGCAGGTGGCGTTTTCCCATCCGATCAAGCTGATCGCCAACGCGCTCGGCAGGCCGCCGAAGTCGATGCTCGAGGCCGGCAGGGCGCACGGCGTGCCGGTCGCCGCGCTGGTCGGGGCGCGCGAACACGCGATCAGGCAAGTCGAGGCCGGGGTCGACATTCTCGTCGCGGCGGGCACCGAGGCGGGCGGGCACTGCGGCGAGGTGACGACGATGGTGCTGGTCCCCGAAGTGATCGAAGCGATCGAGTCCATCCGGCCGGTTCCCGTGCTGGCCGCCGGCGGCATCGTCACGGGCAGGCAGATGGCCGCCGCGGTCGCGATGGGCGCCGCGGGCGCCTGGACGGGGTCGGTGTGGCTGACCACCGAGGAGGCCGAGACGGCCCCCTACACCAAGCAGCGGATGCTGGCGGCTACCTCCCGCGACACCATCCGCTCGACTTGCCGGACCGGAAAGCCGACGCGGCAGCTGAAGTCGGACTGGACCGAGGCGTGGGAGTCAGGAAAAGGACCCGATCCGCTGCCGATGCCGCTGCAGTCGATGCTCAGCGAGCCCGTCCTGCGCCGCATCGACACCCTGGCCGGCAACGGCGACGAGGGCGCCCGCGCGCTGGCCACGTACTGGGTCGGCCAGGGCGTCGGGCTGATGAACAGCGTCAAGCCGGCGCGCCAGGTTGTCTACGAGTTCGCGCAGGACTATCTGGATGCCGCCCAACGGCTAGCCAACAGCCTGGGGGACTGACGGTTCGGCGCCGTCGCCGACGCCGAGGTCGTCGTGCGCCGATGCCGCCACCATCGTTGCGTAGGCCAGGGCCCCGGCGGCGGCGGGCAGCAGCAGTGTCGTCAGCACCTGCAACAGCGCGTGGCCGAAGAACACCGTCGGAGCCTCGGTGACGTAGTGCACGCGATGTTGCGGCGACACCGGGGCGGCGGCGACGTTGACCGCGCCGTAGCGCAGCCGGGCCAGTCCCGCGCCGACGGCGGTCGCGACGGCACCGGCGGCGGCGCCCCCGAGCACCAGCGCAACCACCATGGCGGGACCGCGGCGCTTTCGCCACTGCCACACGAGGACCGCCGCGACGACCGCGACGGCGATCAGCAGGCCGACCATCATCACGGCCGAGACGAAGAAGTGGTCGGCCTCGTTGCCGAGGTAGACGTGCAACCGCTGGCCCGACTTGTTCAGCGCGACCGCGCCGTGCACGGGCGGGGCCACCAGCACCCAGACACCGCCCACCAGCGCGCCCGCGACCGCGAACCCGGCGACCACCACCGCGACTGCCCGCGTCATCGGCGCGTCTCCAGATCCTTGGAGTCCACCCGGCCGTGCCGTGAGCACTGCGCCCACCAGCCGTCGGGTCGGACCTGAACCAACATCCGTCGGCCGCACTCGGGGCAGAACCGCGGTGGCTCGAGCCCGAGCTGCGCCGCCGCGGGCACCGCGGTGCCGTCGGGTTCGCCGGTGTAGACGTTGAACATGCCTACCTGTCTACAGCGTGGCGTTCAGCGCCTTGACGGGCATCTGCAGGTCGTCGAGTAGTTCTAGGTCGGCCTCGGCCGGGCGGCCCAGCGTGGTCAGGTAGTTGCCGACGATCACGGCGTTGATTCCGCCGAGGATGCCCCGCTTCGCGCCCAGGTCGCCGAGCGTGATTTCCCGCCCGCCGGCGAACCGGAGCATCGTTCGCGGCAGCGCGAGCCGGAATGCGGCCACCGCCTTGAGCGCCTCGGAGGCCGGCAACACGTCCAGGTCCCCGAACGGCGTGCCGGGGCGCGGGTTCAGGAAGTTCAGCGGCACCTCGTCGGGATCGAGTTCGGCGAGGTTTGCCGCGAATTCGGCTCGCTGCTCGAGGGTTTCGCCCATCCCGAGGATGCCGCCGCAGCAGACCTCCATGCCGGCGTCGCGGACCATCGACAGCGTGTCCCAGCGCTCCTCCCAGGTGTGGGTGGTGACGACGTTTCCGAAGTACGACCGCGCGGTCTCCAGGTTGTGGTTGTAGCGGTGCACGCCCATCGCGGCCAGGCGGTCGACCTGTTCTTGGGTCAGCATGCCCAGCGAGCACGCGATCTGGATGTGGACCTCGTTGCGGATGGCCTCGATGCCCGCGGCGACCTGAGCCAGCAGCCGTTCGTCGGGACCGCGCACCGCGGCGACGATGCAAAACTCCGTCGCGCCGGTCTTCGCGGTCTGCTTGGCGGCTTCGACCAGGCTGGGCACGTCGAGCCACGCGCTGCGCACCGGCGACGAGAAAAGCCCGGACTGCGAGCAGAAGTGGCAGTCCTCCGGGCAGCCGCCGGTCTTGAGGCTGATGATGCCCTCGACCTCGACTTCGGGTCCGCACCAGCGCATCCGCACCTCGTGGGCGAGCGCGAGCAGCTCCTCGAGCCGGTCGTTCGCCAGCCGCAACACCTCGAGCACCTGGTCCTGGTCCAGGCCTTCGCCCCGGTCCAGCACCTGCTCGCGGGCCAGCGCGATGATGTCGTCGGTCACGCGTGATCCTCTCGACGGCGACTTGAACGGTGTTCAGGTTAGGGTAGCGGCGTGCAGCTGCACAAACGGGACGTTGTCGACGCGGCGACGGCGCTGCTGGACGAGTACGGCATCGCGGATCTGACCATGCGCCGCCTGGCCCGCGAACTCGACGTCAGCCCCGGGGCGCTGTACTGGCATTTCGCGAACAAACAGCAGCTACTCGGCGCTGTCGCCGACCGGATTCTGCAACCCGCGTGCGCGGACGTGCCGACCGCGGCCTGGCGTCAGCGCGTCGAAGTGATCGGCGCGCGGCTGCGGGACGCCCTGCTGTCGCATACCGACGGCGCCGAGTTGGTATCGGCCAGCTTCGCGGCCGGGCAGTCGCGCGCCGCCGTTCAGATCGTGTCTCGCCTGGCGGATGCGGCCGGCGCGGCCGGCGTCGCGCCCGAACAGGCGGACCTCGCGGCCCGGACGCTCGTGTACTACGTGCTCGGGTTCACCGCCGACGAGCAGTCCCGCCTGCAGTGGGACGCCGCCGGGGCGTTGGCCGACGAGCAGTCGGTGCTGTCGGCGGACGCCGGTGGCCGGTTCGGGTTCGGGCTGCGGCTGCTGGTTCACGGCATCGCGGCCCACCGCGCCGAAATCTCCCGTTAAGGGATTTCGTATTCGATGCGGTTTGTGCCGTCCCAGCGACGGAGGCCTACGACGCTGGCGATGACGTCCCGGGCAAGCTTGCGGATCGTCACGGCACGGGCCAGCTGCGGCGGGTCAACGCGGCGTGCCATCGTCAGGTGCGGGGTCCACTGCCCCGGAAGGGTGTTCGACGCCGGGCCGGGCACGAGGTAGGGCAGGCAGATGCGGTGCACCTCGGCCTGAAGTGCCAGCAGCGCCGCGGTCGGCACGACGAGCCGCACGAGCGTGAATCGCGACTCGCCGAACACCATCGGCGCGCCGATCAGGCACCGCAACGGCAACTGCCGGGTCACCGGTGACAGCAGCTCATCGACATCGGTCGAGATCTCTTCGGCGACAACCAAAGTCACGTGGGGCCGACTCGCCTGCCCCGGGCTGCGCAGGCCCGCTTCCGATAGCGCCTCCCACACGCGGCGGGTCGTCGACTCGGTATCCGGGTCGAGGAGCAGCTCGACCGAGTGAACCACTAGGCGACCAGTCCCGTCAGCCACTCGGCGTCGACTTCGGCGGCGCTCATCCGCGCGAACTCGTCGGCGCTCAACGTGCTTGCCCCCGCCGGCAGCACCGCCCGCAGCGGCGCCAGCCGACCCAGCGCCTCGCGGTTGGATTCCTCGACGACACCGGGCTGCCCGGGCCACCGGCCGATGACCAGTCCGGCACACGAAATACCCTCCCTGGCAAGGGCTTCCAGTGTCAGCGCGGTATGGTTTAGCGTGCCCAGCTCCGGCGTCGTCACCACCAGCACCGGGGCGTGAAGATCGATGGCCAACTCACGCAGTGTCGTCCCGTCGGACCCGAGCTCCACCAGAAGCCCTCCGGCGCCCTCCACGAACGTCAACTGGCGGGAGCGGTCGACAGCCCGCACGAACACGTCCAGTTCCACGCGACTGGGCAGCGGCACCGCCGAAAGCTGTGCGGCGGCCACCGGCGCCAGCGGCTCGGGATAGCGCCACGACCCGACGACGTTGTCCGCGCCGGACAACCGGCGGACCTCGGCCAGGTCGTCGTCGCCTGCAGCGGTGCCCGTCTGCACCGGCTTGCACACCGCGACATCGATGCCTGCCTGCCGCGCCCTGCTGGCCAGTGCGGCGGTGGCGACGGTCTTGCCGACCCCGGTGCCGGTGCCGGTGATCACCAGCACGCTCACGTTCGGTTCGCGGCGAGCACTTCCGTCAGCACCCGGCGCGCGGTCTGGAGTTCGTCGTCCGTCAGCGACGCCCGCGCGGTCAGCCGCAACCGCGACGTGCCCGGCGGCACCGACGGTGGCCGGAAGCACCCCACCCGCACGCCGCGGTCGAGGCACGCGGCGGCGGCGGCGACGGTCACCTCCGGCTCGCCGAGGATCACCGAAACCACGGCCGACTCGGGGGTGTCGGCCACACCGCACGTGCGGGCCAGGTCGGCGGCGTTGCGCAGCACGGCCTGCGGCAGGTCCGGCCGGTCGATCAGAATGCGCAGCGCGGCCAGCGCGGCGCCGAGCGCCGCGGGCGCAAGGCCCGTGTCGAAGATGAACGGCCGGCCGGCGTCAATCAGGTGGTCGCGCACCGCGACGGGCCCGAGGACCGCGCCGCCCTGACTGCCCAGCGCCTTCGACAGCGTCGTCGTCATCACGATGTCCGGCGCGCCGGCCAGCCCGACCTCCTGCAGGAGGCCTCGGCCGCCGCCTCGAACGCCGAGCCCGTGCGCCTCGTCGACGACCAGCAGCGCGCCGTGCTCGCGGCACGCGTCGTAGAGCCGCGGCAGCTGGGCCAACACGCCATCGGCGCTGAACACCGAGTCGGTGACGACGACCGCGCGTTCCTCGGTCCGGTCGGCGAGTGCGGCCCGGACCGCGCCGACGTCGCGGTGCGGGCTGACCACGACC
This sequence comes from Mycobacterium sp., assembly GCF_035314905.1. GTDB lineage: Bacteria > Actinomycetota > Actinomycetes > Mycobacteriales > Mycobacteriaceae > Mycobacterium. Next base: position 77,583 of record NZ_DATFYW010000205.1, on the reverse strand, counting down.
CGGGCCCGCGACAGCCGGCAGGCGTCGACGAGGGACGCGTGGCTGCGCGCGTCGGAGACCAGCAGCGCGCGCGGGCCGGTCAGCCCCACCACCGCGGCCAGGTTCGCGGTGTACCCCGACGAGAAGACCAGACCCGCCTCCGCGCCGACGAAAGCGGCCAGCGCGGACTCGAACTCCTCATGCAACTCGGTGTTGCCGGTCACCAGCCGGGAGCCCGTCGACCCCGCGCCCCACGTCCGCAACGCCTGCACGCCACCGTCGATCACGGCGGGATGCTGCGACAGCCCCAGGTAATCGTTGGAGGCGAGGTCCACCTCGGCACCGACGGGCGATCGCGTCCGCAGCGACCGGCGCAGCCCGGTCCGGCGCCGCTGCTGCTCGACGTCGTCGAGCCACGCCAGCGGTGACATGTCGGTCCCGGCCCTTGTCATCTCGCTCTACCCTAAGGCTTCGCCCACCGCGGCGGCGGCCGCGACCATCGCGGAGGTGACCCGCTCGATCTCGTCGGGCGTGCAGATGTACGGCGGCATCGCGTAGATCAGGTTGCGGAACGGCCGCAGCCAGACTCCGCGATCCAGTGCCGCCGCGGTCGCCTGCGCCAGATGTACCGGCTGGCGCATCTCGACCACCCCGACTGCCCCGCGGATCCGCACGTCGGCGACGCCGGGCAGCCCCGCCGCCGGTTTCAGGCCGGACCGCAAACCGGCTTCGATCTCGCACACCCGGGTCCGCCAGTCCTGGCCGAGCAGTAGCTCGACGGAGGCCACCGACACCGCGCACGCCAGCGCGTTGGCCATGAACGTCGGCCCGTGCATCAGCGCACCGGGCTCGTGGGAGCTGATCGTGTCGGCGATCTCGCGGGTGCACAGGGTCGCGGCCAGTGTGAGGTAGCCACCGGTCAGAGCCTTTCCGACGCACATGACGTCGGGCGCGACGCCGGCGTGGTCGGCGGCGAACAGCTCACCGGTCCGGCCGAAGCCGGTCGCGATCTCGTCGAAGATCAGCAGCACGTCGTGACGGCAGCACGCTGCGCGCAGGTCGAAGAGGTAGCGCGGATCGTGAAAGCGCATCCCGCCGGCGCCCTGCACGACAGGCTCGACGATCACCGCGGCCAGCTCGTGGGCGTGCCCGGCCAGCTGCTCCTCGAACGCGGCGCTGTAGCAGGGGTCGTAGTCGGCGGGCACCTGCGGCGCGAACACCTGCGGGGTGAGCACGTCGGTCCACAGCGAGTGCATGCCGCCGTCCGGGTCGCAGACGCTCATCGGGGTGAAGGTGTCGCCGTGGTATCCGCCGCGCCAGGTCATCAGCCGGTGTTTGGCCGGCCGTCCCAGGCTCCGCCAGTACTGCAGAGCCGTCTTGATGGCGACCTCGACTGACACCGAGCCGGAGTCGGAGAAGAACACGGTGTCGAGGCCGTCGGGGGTGACCTCGACCAGCAGTTGCGCCAGCCTCGCCGCGGGCTCGTGGGTGAGCCCGCCGAACATCACGTGGTTCATTCTCGACAGCTGTGCGGTGATCGCCGCGTCGAGCACCGGGTGGCCGTGCCCGTGGATCGCGGTCCACCACGAGCTCATCCCGTCGAGGACCTCGACGCGACGCCCGTGGCGGATGACTGTGATCCGGGCACCTCGGGCGCCGACGGCGACCAGCGGCTTCCACACTCCGGCGCCGATCGGGCTGTACGGATGCCAGATGTGCGCGGCGTCGATCGCGCTGATCTCCTCGGGTGTCAACGCGGGCACGGAGAACGAGCCTAACCGAGGCCACGGCGTCCACCCGTTTGGCTTTGCTCGCCGCCGCGCGCCCTGGGACTGTGGCATGAGCGTGGGCCCCTGCTTGGGTAGATTGATCGTCGACCATGATCACCCTGTCTCCCTCCCGGCCGGTGTCGGCAACCGTCCCGGCGGCTGTGCTCACCCCCGGGACGGGCACTCGGAGGGCGGGGTTCTACCGGCACGACCTGGACGGCCTGCGGGGTGTGGCGATCGCGCTCGTCGCGATGTTCCACGTCTGGTTTGGCCGCGTCTCGGGTGGTGTAGACGTCTTTCTGGTGCTGTCCGGCTTCTTCTTCGGCGGCTCGGTGTTGCGCACTGCGCTGACGCCGAACTCGTCGCTTTCGCCGATTCCCGAGCTCAGGCGTTTGGTCCGCCGGTTGCTTCCGGCGCTCGTCGTCGTGCTTGCCGGGTCGGCCCTGCTGACCATCCTGGTCCAGCCGCAGACGCGCTGGGAGACGTTTGCTGACCAAAGCCTGGCGAGCCTCGGCTACTACCAGAACTGGGAGTTGGCGAGCACCGCGTCGAACTATCTGCGCGCCGGTGAGGCGGTCAGCCCGCTGCAGCACATCTGGTCGATGTCGGTGCAGGGTCAGTTCTACGTCGCGTTCCTGGCGCTGGTCTTCTCGTTCACTCTGGTGTTCCGCCGCGTTCTCGGCAAATACCTTCGGGTTTCGCTCGTGATCCTGCTGACGTCGCTGACGGTCGGGTCGTTCGTGTTCGCGGTCTCTGCGCACGCGGCCAACCAGTCCACCGCCTACTACAACAGCTTCGCCCGGGCGTGGGAGCTGATGTTGGGCGCGCTCGTCGGCGCGCTGGTGCCCTACGTCCGGTGGCCGATGTGGCTGCGGACCGCCGCTGCGACCGTCGCACTGGCGGCGGTCCTGTCGTGCGGCGCGCTCATCGACGGCGTCAAGGAGTTCCCCGGCCCGTGCGCGTTGGTCCCCGTCGGTGCGACGGTCTTGATGATCCTCGCCGCAGCAAACCGGCAAGCCGATCCGGCCACCCGCGACCGGATGCCGGTTCCGAACCGTGTGCTGGCGGCGGCGCCGCTGGTCACACTCGGCGCGATGGCCTATTCGCTTTACCTGTGGCACTGGCCGCTGCTGATTTTCTGGCTTGCCTACAGCGGACACCGGAGCGCAGGTTTCGTTGACGGGGCGGGCGTGCTGCTGGTGTCCGGCGCGCTGGCATACGTGACCACCAGGTACGTCGAGAACCCGCTGCGCTATCGGGCCGCCGCGGCTGACGCGCGACCCAACCCGGTGCCGCTGCGGGTGCGGTTCCGCCGCCCGACGATCGTGCTCGGCTCCGTGGTGGCGCTGCTCGGGGTGACGTTGACGGCCACGTCGTTCACCTGGCGCGAGCATGTCACGGTGCAGCGCGCCAACGGCAGGGAACTGGCCGGGCTGTCGGCCGCCGACTATCCCGGCGCGCGCGCGTTGATCAACCACGTGAGGGTGCCCAAGCTGCCGATGCGGCCGACGGTGCTCGAGGCCAAGAAGGATCTGCCCGAGACCACGATGGACGGCTGCATCAGCGACTTCCTCAACCCGGCGCTGATCAACTGCACCTACGGGGACAGGTCCGCCGTCCGGACGATCGCACTGGCAGGCGGCTCGCACGCCGAGCACTGGATCACCGCACTGGATCTGCTCGGCAGGCTGCACCACTTCCGCGTCGTGACGTACCTGAAGATGGGTTGTCCGCTGTCCACGGAGCCGGTCCCGCTGATCGTTGGCGGCAACATTCCCTACCCGCAGTGCCGCGAGTGGGTGGACAAGGTGATGGCCAAACTCGTCGCCGACCGTCCCGACTACGTCTTCACCAACAGCACCCGCCCCCGGCGCGCCGAGCACGGTGACCTGATGCCCGCGAGCTACATCGGCATCTGGCAGATCTTGTCCGACAACAACATCGGCATACTCGGTATCAGGGACACGCCATGGATGGTCAAGGAGGGCGGACCGTTCGAGCCCGCCGACTGCCTTGCCGACGGAGGGAATCCGAGCTCGTGCGGGATGAAGCGCTCCGACGTGCTCGACGAGCGCAACCCGACCCTCGACTTCGTGGCGGAGTTTCCGCTGCTCAAGCCGCTGGATATGACGGATGCGCTGTGCCGCAAGGACGTCTGCCGCGCCGTCGAGGGAAACGTGTTGGTGTATCACGACTCTCATCACCTATCGGCCACCTATGTCCGAACCATGACCGCCGAGCTGGGACGCCAGATCGGCGGGGCCACCGGCTGGTGGTGACACGCCGCGCAGCCGATCCCTGGCGCCGATAGGGTCGAATGATGTCTTCGCTCGAACCAGCCGTCGATACCGGACCGATCCTTGCGACGGTCTGGCCGGGAACGCCGTATCCGCTCGGCGCCACCTATGACGGCGCGGGCACGAACTTCTCGCTGTTCTCGGAGGTCGCGGACAAAGTCGAACTGTGCCTGATCGACCGGGACGGTTCCGAGGACCGGATTCGCCTCGACGAGGTCGACGGCTTCGTCTGGCATGCCTACCTGCCGACCGTGACGCCCGGGCAACGTTACGGCTTCCGGGTGTACGGTGCGTGGGATCCGGCTGCGGGACATCGCTGCGATCCCAGCAAGCTGCTGCTCGACCCGTATGGCAAGGCTTACTGGGGGGATTTCGACTACGGCCCCGCGCTGTACTCCTACGACACCACCAAACACGACGAGTCCGCGTCCGGACCGCCACCGGGCATCGACTCGCTCGGGCACACGATGACCAGTGTGGTGGTGAACCCGTTCTTCGACTGGGCCTCCGACCGGTCGCCGCGGACCCCGTACCACGAGACGATCCTCTACGAGGCCCACGTCAAGGGCATGACGCAGACGCATCCGGGTATTCCGGAAGAGCTGCGAGGCACCTACGCGGGGTTGTCCCACCCGGCGATCATCGACCACCTCAGGTCGCTCAACGTCACCGCGATCGAGCTGATGCCGGTGCACCAGTTCATGCACGACCACCGCCTTCTCGAGCTGGGGTTGCGCAACTACTGGGGCTACAACACGTTCGGTTACTTCGCCCCGCACAACCAGTACGCATCTGTCCGGCACGCGGGTGGCGCGGTGGCCGAGTTCAAGACGATGGTCCGCACCTTCCACGAGGCCGGTATCGAGGTGATCCTCGACGTGGTTTACAACCACACCGCAGAGGGCAATCAGCTCGGGCCCACCATCAACTTCCGCGGCATCGACAATGCCGCCTACTACCGGCTGGTCGACGGGGATTTGCGCTACTACAAGGACTACACAGGCACCGGCAACAGCCTCAACGCCCGCCACCCGCACACGCTGCAGCTGATCATGGACTCGCTGCGTTACTGGGTGCTGGAGATGCATGTCGACGGGTTCCGGTTCGACCTGGCCGCCACGCTGGCCCGCGAACTGCATGACGTCGACCGGCTGTCGGCGTTCTTCGACCTGGTGCAGCAGGACCCGGTGGTCAGCCAGGTCAAGCTGATCGCCGAGCCGTGGGACGTCGGCGAGGGCGGCTACCAGGTCGGCAACTTCCCCGGCCTGTGGACCGAATGGAACGGCAAGTTTCGCGACACCGTCCGCGACTACTGGCGAGGCGAGCCGGCAACGCTCGGCGAGTTCGCGTCGCGGCTCACCGGCTCGTCCGACCTGTACGAGGCCACCGGCCGCCGGCCGAGCGCCAGCATCAACTTCGTCACCGCCCACGACGGCTTCACCATCAACGATCTGGTCTCCTACAACGAGAAACACAATGAGGCCAACGGCGAGGGCAACCGCGACGGCGAGAGCCACAACCGCTCCTGGAACTGCGGGGTGGAGGGTCCGACCGACGACCCGGAGGTCCTCAAGCTGCGCTACCGGCAGATGCGCAACTTCATGGCCACGCTGATGCTGTCCCAGGGCACCGCGATGATCGCGCACGGCGACGAGATGGCACGCACCCAGCTCGGCAACAACAACGTCTACTGCCAGGACTCAAAGCTGTCGTGGATGGACTGGTCGCTGGCAGAGAAGAACGCCGACCTGCTCGAGTTCACCAGAAAGGTCACCCGGCTGCGCAGGGATCACCCGGTGCTGCGGCGTCGGCGCTTCTTCGCGGGCACACCGATCCGCACCGGCGCGCAGGTGCGCGACATCGCGTGGCTCGCGCCGGCGGGCCAGGAGATGACGCCGCAGGACTGGGGCAGCGGGTTCGGCAAGAGCCTCACGGTGTTCCTCAACGGTGAGGCCATCCCCGAACCCGATGCGCGCGGCTTCCCGGTCGTCGACGACTCGTTCCTGCTGTGCTTCAACGGCCACGACGAGCAGCTGGATTTCGTGGTTCCAGAGGGCATTTACGGCAAACAGTGGTCGGCGTGCCTGGACACCGCCGACCCGGTGGGCGCCACGTCGCTGGTGGTCATGGCCGGCGAGAAGATCTCGCTCGTGGGCCGTTCGGTGATCGTGCTGCGCAGAGCAGCGTGACGCCGCAACACCCGGTGGTTTCCACCTACCGGCTGCAGCTGCGGGGGGACGCGTTTACGTTTGCCGACGCCGAGAAACTGCTGGACTATCTCGATGACCTGGGCGTCTCCCACGTCTACCTGTCGCCGATTCTCACCGCGGTCTCCGGATCGACGCACGGCTACGACGTCACCGACCCGACGACGGTGTCCGGCGAACTCGGGGGCGCCGACGGGCTGGCGCGGCTCTCCGCGGCGGCCAGGGCGCGCGGCATGGGGCTGGTCGTAGACATCGTGCCCAACCACGTCGGGGTCGACGAACCCGCGCAGAACCCGTGGTGGTGGGACGTGCTGAAGCATGGCAGCGACTCGGCGTACGCGCGGTTCTTCGACATCGACTGGTCGTCTGATAATGGCGTCGGCGGCAAGCTGGCGCTGCCCGTGCTGGGATCCGACGACGACGTCGCCGACCTCACCGTCGACGGCGACCTGCTGCGGCTCGGCGATCTTGCCTTTCCGATCGCGCCGGGAACCGGCAACGGAAGCGGTCCCGACGTGCACGACCGCCAGCACTACCGCCTGATCGGCTGGCGTCGCGGTCTGTGCGGGTATCGGCGGTTCTTTGCGATCACGTCCCTGGCAGGGCTGCGTCAGGAAGATCGCGAGGTGTTCGATGTCGGCCACGCCGAGGTGCGGCGCTGGTTCACCGAAGGGCTGGTCGACGGGGTGCGGGTCGACCACCCCGACGGCTTGTCCGACCCCGTCGGGTACTTGGCGTGGCTGCGGGAGCTCACCGGCCCGCGGGCGTGGATCGTGATCGAGAAGATACTCGCCGTCGACGAGGCACTGGACCTGACGCTGCCGGTGGCCGGCACGACAGGATACGACGCGCTGCGTGAGGCGGGTGGGGTGTTCGTCGACCCTGGGGGCGAGGCGCAACTGACCGAGCTGTTCTCGTCCACGGGCATCGACTACGCGACCATGCCGGATCTGGCGCGGGACCTCAAGGCCGCTGTCGTGACCGACACGCTCGCCAGCGAACTGCGTCGGGTGCGCAGGACGATCTCGGCCGCGACAAACGCCGGGCACGCGCAGCTGGCCGAGGCCCTGGTCGCGTTGATCAGCCACATCGGGGTGTACCGCTCCGACTACCCGACGCTGTCGGCGGTGCTGCCGAGTGCACTGGCCGACACCGTGTCCGACGCGCCGGAGCTGGCCGATCCGTTGCAGATCGTTGCCGCGGCGCTTGCGCGAACAGCAGAAAGTTCCGTGCGGTTGCAACAGCTGTGCGGCGCCGCGACCGCGAAGTCGATGGAGGACTGCCTGTTCTACCGCGATGCCCGGCTGGTGTCGCTGAACGAGGTCGGCGGCGATCCGCAGCGCTTCGGGATCAGCGCGGCCGAGTACCACCACCGCGCGGCCGCGCGCGCCCGGATGTGGCCGCGTGCGATGACCACGCTGTCCACGCACGACACCAAACGCGGGGAGGACGTCCGCGCCCGCATCGGCGTGCTCTCGCAGGTGCCCGCGCTGTGGGCTCGGCTGGTCGGCGGGTGGGAACAGCGGGCGCCCTCCCCCGACCCGGTGACCGGGCTTTTCCTGTGGCAGAACATCTTCGGAATCTGGCCCGCCGACGGCGCCGTGACGCAGGAGCTGAGGGACCGGCTGCACGGCTACGCGGAGAAGGCGATCAGGGAGGCCGGCACGCACACGTCGTGGAACGATCCCGACACGAAGTTCGAGTCGGCCGTCCACGATTGGATCGACACCGTGCTCGACGGCGACGTCGCCGGGGAGCTGACCGGCCTGGTCGCCCAGCTCGACCGGCACGGCCGCAACGACGCGCTGGGTCAGAAGCTGTTGCAGCTCACCGGCCCGGGGGTGCCGGACGTCTATCAGGGCACCGAACTGTGGGAGGACAGCCTCGTCGACCCGGACAACCGCCGACCCGTCGACTATGCGGCCCGGCGGGCCGCCCTGGCATCCCTGGAGCACCCGAAGATCCGGGTGACTGCGGCAGCGCTGCGGCTACGGCGTCACCGTCCCGACGATTTCCTGTTCGGGTCTCACACGCCGGTGCTGGCCGGCGGTTCTGCACGCGAGCATGTTGTCGCGTTCACCCGCGGTGACGACGTGCTGGTCGCGGTCAGCCGCTGGACCGTGCGACTGGCCGAAACAGGATGGGGGGACACGGTTCTTGCGCTGCCTGAAGGCGTGTGGACGGACAAGTTGACCGGGCGGCGATGGACTCACGGCGTCGAGGCGATGGACTTGTTCGCCGAGCTGCCCGTGGCGTTGTTGGAGAGACGCGATGCTTGAGTTCGCGGTATGGGCGCCCAAGCCCGACCGGGTGAGGCTGGACCTCGACGGGACTCTCCATCAGATGGCACGCGGAGACGACGGGTGGTGGCGGGCCACCGTGCCGGCTCGCCCCGACAGCCGCTACGGCTTCGTGCTCGACGACGACCCGACGGTTCTGCCCGACCCGCGCTCGCCGCGCCAGCCCGACGGTGTGCACCAGCGGTCCCAGCTGTGGCAGCCCGACCCGGCGGCATGGACCGATGACGACTGGCGCGGCCGTTCGATCGAAGGCGGCGTCATCTACGAGCTGCACATCGGGACGTTCACACCGGAAGGAATCTTGGACGTCGCGATCGGCAAACTCGACTACCTTGTCGAACTCGGTGTCGACTTCGTCGAGCTGATGCCGGTCAACGCGTTCGGGGGCACCCACGGCTGGGGCTACGACGGCGTGCTGTGGTATGCCGTGCACGAACCGTACGGCGGCCCCGACGGGCTGGTTCGCTTCGTCGACGCCTGTCACCGCCGCGGCCTGGGTGTGCTGATCGACGCGGTGTTCAATCACCTTGGACCGTCAGGCAATTACCTGCCCAGATTCGGCCCGTACTTGTCGGCGGCCGGCAATCCGTGGGGCGAGGGCATCAACTTGTCCGATGCCGGGGCCGACCAGGTGCGACGCTACATCATCGAGTGCGCGTTGCGGTGGATGCGTGACTTCCACGCCGACGGGCTCCGGCTGGACGCGGTGCATGCACTCGTCGACACGACGGCGATTCACATTCTCGAAGAGCTGTCCGCCGAAACCGACGCGCTGTCAAGGCAAGTCGGTCGGCCGCTGTCGCTGATCGCCGAGAGCGATCTCAATGATCCGCGGCTGATCACGGCCCGCGACCGCGGTGGCTACGGGATGACCGCGCAGTGGGACGACGACATCCACCATGCGATCCACGCCGCGGTGTCGGGTGAGCGGCAGGGCTACTACAGCGATTTCGGGTCTCTGGAAACGCTCGCAAAGACGTTGCAGAACGGCTACTTCCACGCCGGCACATACTCGTCGTTCCGTGGCCGCCGCCACGGCAGGCCGCTGGACAAGTCGCTGATCCCGGCCACCCGGCTGATGGCCTACACGACCACACATGACCAGGTCGGTAACCGCGCTGTGGGGGATCGCCCGTCGCAGAACCTCGACTTCGGCCGGCTCGCGATCAAGGCCGCCCTGGCACTCGGTTCGCCATACACCGCGATGCTTTTCATGGGCGAGGAATGGGGCTCCTCGCAGCCGTTCCAGTTTTTCACCTCGCATCCGGAGCCGGAGCTGGCGCGTGCGACGGCCGAGGGCCGCAAGCGCGAGTTCGCCGAACACGGCTGGGACGCAGATGACATCCCAGATCCGCAAGACCCGCAGACCTTCCTGCGGTCGAAGCTCGACTGGAGCGAGGTCCACACCCCCGAGCACGCGCGCCTTCGCCGCGTGTATCAGGGGCTGATCACGCTGCGGCACAACGAGCCTGATTTGGCCGACCCGTGGCTCGGGCATCTGCGCGTCGACTACGACGAGGACAAGCGCTGGATCGCGCTGCACCGCGGCTCGCTGAGCATCGTCTGCAACATCGGGGCGGACGAGGTGGCCGTGCCCTTTACCGGCGACACGGTGCTGGCGTGGGACGAGCCACGAGGCGAGGCGAACCGGACGGTGCTGCCCGGCTACTCGTTCGCGATCCTGCGCTCTACGGGTTGATCAGATAGCGGTAGGCCGGCGAATCCGGGCTCAGCCGTTCGACGTCCATGTCCGAGGCCTCCATCCGGGCCAGGAGGCCCTCGAGATCCTCGGCCGAACCCAGCTCGATGCCGACGAGCGCCGCCCCGGTTTCGCGGTTGTTGCGCTTGACGTATTCGAACAACGTGATGTCGTCATTGGGCCCCAGCACCTGGTCGAGGAATCGGCGCAACGCACCGGGCTCCTGCGGAAAGTCGACCAGGAAGTAGTGCTTGAGGCCCAGGTGCACCAGCGAGCGCTCCAGGATCTCCCCGTAGCGGGACACGTCGTTGTTGCCGCCGGAGATCAGGCAGACCACCGTGGACCCGGGCTCCACCTGATCGGTCTCCAGCAGCGCGGTGACCGACAGGGCCCCGGCAGGTTCGGCGATGATGCCCTCGTTCTGGTACAGATCGAGCATCGCCGTGCAGACAGCGCCTTCATCGACCGTCGTCACCGACACCATGTCGCCCGCCGCGGCCAGCGCGGCATATGTCAGCGTCCCCGCCCGGTTCACCGCCGCGCCGTCGACGAACTGGTCGACGTGCTCCAACGTGACCGGCTCACCGGCCGCCAGCGCGGCGATCATCGCGGCCGCGCCGGCAGGCTCGACGCCGAGCACCGACGTCGCGGTTGTCCGCTCGGCCAGATACGTCGTGATCCCGGCGATGCAGCCGCCACCGCCGACCGGCACCACCACCAGATCGGGCTCGTCGTCGAGCTGCTCGAGGATCTCCGCGGCGATGGTGCCCTGGCCGGCGATCGTCCGCAGGTCGTCGAACGGCGGCACGAGCGTCGCGCCGGTACGCGCGACGTCCTCGAGCGCGGCGGCGGCGGCGAGGTCGTAGGTGGAACCGACCGCGATCAGCTCAATGAAGTCGCCGCCGTGAAAGCGGATCCGGTCGCGCTTCTGCTTGGGGGTCTTGTGCGGCACATACACCCGCCCGTGGATGCCCATCGACCGGCATGCGTGCGCGAAGCCCTGCGCATGATTGCCCGCCGACGAGCACACCACGCCGGCGGCCAGTTCGTCGGCCGACAACTGCATCAGCAGGTTGTAGGCCCCGCGCAGCTTGTACGAGCGGACCGACTGCAGGTCCTCGCGCTTCAGGTAGACCGTGGCACCGGTGGCCACCGAAAGCCGTTCACTGAGCTGCAACGGGGTCGGCGCGACGACCCCGGCAATTCGCTCGGCCGCCGCGTCGATGTCGGCGGCGGTCAGCGCCCCCCCGCGATGGCTCAGGCTCAGTTCGGCAGACACCGGTCAATGGTGCCATGCAACGTCGCAGGTCAGTCAACGCGGGTGAGCACGAAGACCGGGATCTGGCGATCGGTCTTCGTTTGGTAATTCGCATAGTCAGGCCACGCCTGCACCGCGCGGTCCCACCAGGTGGCCTTCTCGTCGCCGACGACCTCCCGCGCCTCGTACTCATGCGTCGCGGTGCCGTCCTGCAGTTCGACCCGTGGGTTGGCCTTGATGTTGTGGTACCAGACCGGGTGCTTCGGCGCCCCGCCCAGCGACGCGACGACCGCGTACTGGCCGTTGTGCTCGACCCGCATCAGCGGTGTCTTGCGCAGCTTGCCGGTCTTCGCGCCGACGGTCGTCAGCAAGATCACGGGCTTGCCCTGCAGGTCGGTGCCGTCGGTGCCGCCCGACTCCATGTATTTCTCGGCCTGTTCCCGGGCCCAATCGACAGGACTTGGTGCATATTCACCTGAGAGTGGCATGCCCACCACATTAGGCGCCGAACGTGTGCAGGCCTAGGCGTGCGTCGCCGCCCTCGGCTCGTGAACCGACTCCCCTGCGGCGGGCGCGTAGAGCTCCTCGATCTCGGCGGCGTACTTCTCGCCGATCTTGCGACGGCGCAGTTTCAGCGTCAGCGTCACCTCTTCGCCGCCGGGCTCCCAGAACGTCGGCAGCACGCGGAACCGCTTGATCTGCTCGACGCGAGAGAGCTTCGCATTGCCCTCGGCCACACCCGCTGCGATCTCGGCGATCAGGTTCGGGTCGGCGGCCAGCGTCCCCGGTGCCGCGTCCGGAAGGCCCCGCCGCTCGGCCTGCGGACCGGCCGCCTCGGCGTCAAGCACGATCAGCGCGGCGTTGTAGGGGCGCGCGTCGCCGATCGTCACCATCGCACCGATCAGCGGGCACGACGCCTTGATGGTGTTCTCGATGTTGGCGGGCGACATGTTCTTGCCGCCGGCGTTGATGATCAACTCCTTCTTGCGGTCGACCACCCGTAGATACCCGTCCTCGTCCATCTCGAGGATGTCGCCGGTGTGCAGCCAGCCTTCCTCATCGATGGCCTCGGCGGTCTTTTCGGGCTCTTTCCGGTAGCCCTTCATGACCAGCGGCCCCCGCACCAGGAACTCGCCGTCGTGGGCGATCTTTCCCTCCAGGCCGGGCAGCAGCTTGCCCACGGTGCCGAGCTTGGCATCCCGCGGATGGCTCAGCGTGGCGATACAGCTCAGCTCCGACATGCCCCACAGTTCGGCGATGGGGATTCCCAGCCCGGCGAAGAACGCAAGTGTCTCCTTGGGGATTGGCGCGGCACCCGACACCGCCCACCGGACTTGATCGAAGCCGAGTTTCTCCCTCAGCTTCGACAGCACCAGCTCATCGGCCTGAGCCCATTCTTGCGCGACGTCATCGGGAACCGGCTTGCCGCTCACCAGCGCGGCGGCGCGTTTCGCGGCGACGCTCGTGCCCCACTGCAACGCCTTGCGTGCTGCCTCGTCTGGTTCGTTCGCCACCACGAATTCGATTCCGGCCTTGAGCTTTTCCCACACGCGCGGCACCGCACCCCAGATGGTCGGGCGCACGTCGGGCAGTGCCGCGGCGATGGCGCGGGTATCAGAGACGACGGTGACCTGGGTGCCGAACACCTCCTGGGTGTACAGGCCGGTCATCCGGTCGGCGATGTGCGCCGACGGGAGAAATGACGTGATGCGGTCGCCGAATTCGACCCCGAGCACCGCTTCCACGGCTAACGCCTCGAACAGCAGGTTGGCGTGGGTCATCTCCACGCCCTTGGGGTTGCCCGTGGTGCCCGAGGTGTAGATGAGCGTGGCGATGTCGTCGGGTTGGACCGCGCGCCAGGCGGATTCGAAGTCGAAGTCGTCGGCGCCCGCGGCCAGCATGTCCGCCAGTGGTGTCGTGCCCTCCGGCGAGCCGTCGATGCAGACGATGTGCTCGACCTCCGCCCCGCTGGCGCGCACCCGGTCGACGTACTGGCCCTCGCAGATCAGAACCTTCGTCCCGGCATTCTCGAACAGATGGGTCAGCTGCTCTGCGGCCAGGGTGTTGTACACCGAGAACGAGGTGGCCCCGATGTGCTGCGCGCCCACATCGAGTGGATAGAACTCGATCCGGTTCGCCATCATCAGCGAGACGGTGTCGCCCCGTCGCACCCCGAGCGCGGACAGCCCGGCCGCCACCTGACGCACCTGTGCGGCGTAGTCGCGCCAGGTCAGGGTCTGGGTGTCGCCCGGTGTCCGCAGCGCGACGGCGTCCGGATCGATGGTCGCGGTTCGCTGAAAGGCTTCACACAATGTGGCCGGTCGCGGGTCGCTCATGGCCGGTTAGCCTACGTCGCTCACACTGTGCTGATGGACAACATTCACGAACCCGGGCCGCCGCACGAGGACCTGACGCACACAGCAGGACACCTGACCGGGCAAGCCGGGGCACGGCTGCCTTCATGGCTTCGGCCGGGGGATCCGGAGAGTCGCTGGCCCGTGCTGTTGGCGCTGGTCGCGGCGATCGTCCTGCAGGCGGCGATCCCTGTGCCATACACCCTGGTCCCGCGCTGGCCGCTGATCGCGATGGAAGTCGCGCTGCTCGTTGTCCTGCTGATCATCAACCCGGTGCGGCTCAACCGCGCGACCAGGGTCGGCAAGGTCGCCACCGTGGTGCTGCTGGCCGCGATCACGGTTGATAACACCGCCTCGGCCATCATTTTGGACTACAACATCTTGACGGGACAGGTCAGCAACAACGCGGCCGTGCTCCTCGGTAGCGGCGCGGCGATTTTCGGCACCAACATCATCGTCTTCGGCATCTGGTACTGGGAGCTGGACCGCGGCGGCCCGTTCACCCGCGCCGGCGTGAAGCAGACGAAAAAGCACGTCTATCCGGATTTCATGTTCCCCCAGATGGCAAATCCGGATCTGGCACCCAAGGATTGGCAGCCCACTTTCATCGACTACCTGTACACGAGTGTGACGAACGTGATGGCGTTCTCCCCGACCGACACGATGCCGTTGTCGCCCAGGGCCAAGGCGATGATGACTCTGCAGGCCATAGTCGCGGTCTCCACGCTGGCCCTGGTGATCGCCCGCGCCGTCAATGTGCTGCGCTAGCGCCCAGGAGCCAACCTCGCGATCTAACCGCCCAGGCAGCCCGGCCCGAGTAGTGCCTTCAGATCGCCCATCAGCGCCGATGACGGTGTCACCCGCAGCGACACATCGAGTTCCAGAGTGGTGATCCGGTCACCGCTGATCAACCGCAGGTGCACCTGCGAGGTGCCGGGATGGCGCGCCAGCACCTGCTTGAGCGCCGCGACCTTGTCGACGGTGCACTGTCTGGTCGGTATGCTGACCGCCAGCGGCCGGTTGAGCTGAGCCGATGAAAAGTCAGGAACCACAAGGTCGCTGGCGATCAGGCAGACGCGGTCGTCCTGTGCCCGCACCTTGCCGTTGATCACCACCACGGCGTCGTCGGCGATGTCGGCGCCGAACGTCGAGTAGGTGTGCGGGAAGAACATCACCTCGATGCCGCCGGTAAGGTCTTCCAATTGCGATGACGCCCAGGGCATTCCGTTCTTGTTGACGCGGCGGTTAACTCCGGCGAGGATGCCGCCCACCCGAACCTGCGCCTCGTTCGGCACGTCGCCGTCCAGGATCGCCGGAATCGGGGTGTCGACCTGGTTGACCAGCAGGTGCGCCACACCGTTGAGCGGATGCCCGGACACATACAGCCCCAACATTTCCCGCTCCAGGGCCAGCTTGTGCTTGTCGTCCCACTCCTCGTCGGGGACCCTGATGGTGAACACCGGCTCGGCGCCGGCGTCCTGGCCGCCGAACAGGTCGAACTGGCCCATCGCCTCGGCCTTCTTGGTTCCCAGCACCGAGTCGACCGCGTCGGTGTGCACCAGGAACAGGCCCTTGCGCGGATGTCCCAGCGAGTCGAACGCGCCGGCCTTGATCAGAGACTCGGTGACCTTCTTGTTGCACGCCCCGACGTCGACCTTGTTGAGGTAGTCGGAGAAGTCGGTGAATTTGCCTTTCTCGCTGCGGGTTTGGATGATCGAGCCAACCACGTTGGAGCCGACGTTGCGAACCGCGCCAAGGCCGTAGCGGATGTCTGCGCCGACCGAGGCGAAGTTGAGCCCTGACTCGTTGACGTCCGGCGGCAGCACGGTGATGCCCAGCTTGCGGCAGTCGGCGAGGTAGACCGCGGCTTTGTCTTTGTCGTCGCCCACCGATGTCAAGAGCCCGGCCATGTATTCCGCGGGAAAGTTCGCCTTGAGGTAGGCCGTCCAGTACGACACCATGCCGTACCCGGCGGCATGCGATTTGTTGAACGCGTAGTCGGCGAACGGCAGCACGGTATCCCACAGCGCCTTGATCGCGCCCGGCGAAAAGCCGTTGGCGCTCATGCCTTCCGCAAAACCCTCGTATTCTTTGGCAAGCACCTCGCGCTTCTTCTTGCCCATGGCCTTGCGCAAGATATCGGCCCGTGCGAGCGAGTACCCCGCCACTTTCTGCGCGATGCGCATGATCTGCTCTTGGTAGACGATCAGGCCGTACGTCTCGGCGAGTATGTCGCGCAGCGGCTCGGCCAGCTCCGGATGGATCGGCGTGATCGGCTGGCGCCCGTTCTTGCGGTCGGCGTAGTCGTTGTGGGCGTTCATACCCATCGGGCCCGGCCGGTACAGCGCAATCACCGCGACGACGTCCTCGAACCCGGTCGGCTGCATCCGGCGCAGCAGGTCGCGCATCGGGCCGCCGTCGAGCTGGAACACGCCCAACGTGTCGCCCCGGCTCAGCAGCTCGTAGGTGGCCCGGTCGTCAAGCGGCAGCGACTCCAGGTCGAGCTCAATCCCCCTGTTGGCCTTGATGTTTTCGATCGCATCACCGATGATCGTCAGGTTGCGCAGGCCGAGGAAGTCCATCTTCAGCAGGCCGATGGCCTCACACGACGGGTAGTCCCAGCCGGTGATTATCGCACCGTCCTGAGGCCTCTTCCAGAGCGGAATCGATTCGGTGAGCGGCTCGCTGCTCATGATCACCGCGCAGGCGTGGACACCGGCGTTTCGGATCAGGCCCTCCAGCCCGAGCGCGGTTTCATAGATCGTGCGCACATCGGGGTCCGTGTCGATCAGCCCGCGCACCTCTGCGGCTTCCTTGAAGCGGTCGTGCTCGGGGTCGGTGATCCCTGACAGCGGGATGTCTTTGGCCATGATCGGCGGCGGAAGGGCCTTGGTGATCCGGTCGGCGATCGCAAAGCCGGGCTGGCCGTAATGGATACGTGCCGAATCCTTCAGCGCTGCTTTGGTTTTGATGGTGCCGAACGTAATGACCTGCGCCACGCGGTCGTGGCCCCACTTGTCGGCTGCGTAGCGGACCATCTCGCCGCGGCGGCGGTCGTCGAAGTCGATGTCGATGTCGGGCATCGAGGTGCGCTCAGGGTTCAGGAACCGCTCGAACAGCAGACCGTGCGGGAGCGGGTCGACGTCGGTGATGCCGAGCGCGTAGGCGACCAGCGACCCCGCCGCGGACCCGCGGCCGGGGCCGACGCGGATGTCGACCGAGCGAGCGTAGTTGATCAGGTCGGCCACGATCAGGAAGTAGGACGGGAAGCCCTTCGCGCAGATGACGTCGATCTCGTAGTCGGCCCGCGCGCCGTATCCATCGGGCAATCCGGACGGGAACCGCCGCGCCAGCCCCGCCGCAACCTCGTGGCGCAGCCACGACGCCTGGGTGTGCCCGTCGGGCACCGGGAACTCCGGCATCCGGTTCCGCGGCGTCCACACGTCGTCGTAGGACTGCACCCGCTCGGCGATCGACAACGTCGCGTCGCACGCACCGGGAACGACGTCATCCCAGATCCGGCGCATTTCGGCCGCGGACTTCAGGTAATAGCCGTCGCCGTCGAACTTGAATCGGTTCGGGTCCGACAGCGTCTTGCCGGTCTGGACGCAGAGAAGCGCCTCGTGGTTGTGGGCGGCGTCCCGGGTGACGTAGTGGCAGTCGTTGGTGGCCAGCGGCGAAATCCCGAGCGAGCGGCTGATGTCGAGCAACCCCTCGCGGACCCTGCGTTCGATGTCGAGGCCGTGGTCCATCAACTCGAGGAAGTAGTTCTCGGGGCCGAAGATCTCGCGCCACTTGGCCGCGGCCTCCAGCGCCTCCCGGTAGTGCCCGAGCCGCAGCCGGGTCTGCACCTCCCCCGACGGACACCCCGTGGTCGCGATGATCCCCTCGGCGTGCTCCGCGATCAGCTCGGCGTCCATTCGGGACCACTTGCCGAGTTGCCCTTCGAACGAGGCCAGCGACGACAGCTTGAACAGGTTTCGCAGCCCGGCCGCCGTCTCGGCGACCATCGTCAGGTGCGTGTAGGAGCCGCTACCCGACACGTCGTCGGCCTTCTGGCTCGGGTCGCCCCAGAGAACCCGCCGGCCGTCGAACCGCGAACCGGGAGCGATGTAGGCCTCCACCCCGATGATGGGCTTGATGCCGGCGGCCGTGGCCTCGCTGTAGAACTCGCTGGCGCCGAACATGTTGCCGTGGTCGGTCATCCCGATCGCCGGCATCTCCAGCCGCATGGCCTCGGCCAGCATCGGCGCTATCTTCGCCGCACCGTCCAGCATCGAGTATTCGGTGTGGTTGTGCAGGTGCACGAAGGAACGGTTCATAGGGACGCCAGTCTATGGCGGCCCACCGACGCTTCTCGGCGTGTCGGCGTTCGTGTCCTCGCGCCGCAGCGTGGCTGATCGGCGGCTCAGGAACTCGGCGACGCGGGCGTCGCAGGTCAGCCCCAGCGCCCGGCGATAGGCGACGGCCGCCTCGCTGCTGCGCTTCGCCTTCGCCAGCAGATCTGCGCGGGTAGCCCACCCGGGCTGGAACCGCTGCACGGCTGGGTCCTCGATGGCGTCGAGCGCCGCCAGCCCGGCCTCGGGCCCGTCGATTTCGGCCTCGACCGCCGCCAGCGCGACCGCCGCGCCCAGCGACGGCGCCACCCGCAGCAACCCGCGGTGCAGCCTGCGCAGCGCGGTCCAATCGGTGCGGACGGCTGCGGCCCGGGCGCAGTGTGCCGACTGGATCGCGGCTTCCAGCTGGTAGCGGCCCGGGCGCCCGAACGCGTGGGCCCGGTTCAGCAGGGCCTCGCCGCGCGAGATCAGTGACTCATCCCATGCCAGTGGGTCCTGCTCGTCGAGCGGCACGAACCGCCCGTCAGCGGTGCGCCGGGCCGGTCGCCGCGACTCCGCCAGGCAGACCAGTGCGGCCAGGCCGAGAACCTCCGGCTCGTCGGGCAGCAGCTCGGCGAGCAGAAGCGCCAGGTGCAGCGCCTCGGCGGTCAGCGATTCGGTCCGCGAGTCGTCGGCCTGCCAGTCGATCGCATAGGCGCCGTAGACCGCGGCGAGCACGGCGGGCAGCCGGTCGGCCAGCTCGGCGCGGCCGGGTGTCACGAATGGGATTCCCGCGGCACGGATTCGGCGCTTGGCACGCACCAGCCGCTGCGCCATCGCCGCAGCGGGGACCGCGAACGCCTTCGCGATCGCGTCGGCGTCGACGCCGAGCACCGTCTGCAGCATCAGCGGCGTGCGGATCGAGGTGGCAATCGCCGGGTGCGCGCAGACCAGCATCAGTTCCAGTCGCTTCTCGGGTATCGCGTCGGCGTCCACCGGTTCGAAAGTCAGCGCGCCGCCGTCTGCTTCGCGCAGCTCGTCCGTCATCCGGTACGCGGCCGACTTCCATCGGTCGCGCAGTCTGTTACGGGCCACGGTCAGGATCCAGGCCGGGGGGTTGGCCGGGACGCCCTCGACGGGCCAGCGGGTCAGCGCCCGCTCGAACGCGTCGGCGAGGGCGTCCTCCGCGGCGGCGATGTCCCCGGTGGGGGCCGCCAGCAGCGCGAGCAGTCGACCGTAGGAATCCCGGACCACCTGCTCTACGGCGTGAACCATTCGCCGCGCTCGCTGGTGTATGTCCTGGCGACGGGGCGGATCTCGATCGAGCCCCACTGTGCGGCCGGGTTTCGCTTCGCCCAGTCCAGGGCGCCGTCGAGGTCGGGGACGTCGATGACGAAGACGCCGCCGAGCCGTTCCTTGGTTTCGGCGAACGGGCCGTCCTGGATTTCGGGTGTGCCGTTGCGCACGGTGACTGTGGTCGTCGCGACACTCGGCTCGAGCACCTGGGTGGTGAGCAGCACACCGGCCTCGTCGAGATCTCGTGCATAGGCCTCGAACGCGGCCATCGCTGGGGCCATGTCCTCCTCGGTCAGCCCGATGTCGCCGGCCTCCTGATAGTGCATGAGCAGGCAGTACCGCATGATGTTGTCCTCCGTGGTGTCGATGGTGTCGAGCCTGTCACCGCGATGACGATTCGGACGACGTCAAATCGACATTGTCGCCGGCGTCGCGTGTCGCTCACGCGTCGACTCCGCGCAGCACGTCGAGCGCGTGCTGCAGGTCCGGCGGGTAGGGCGCGGTGATCTCCATGCGGCGGCCGTCGGCGGGGTGCGAGAAGGTCAGCGACCTGGCGTGCAGCCATTGATGTTCCAGCCCGAGTTTTTTCGCCAGAGTCGGGTCGGCGCCGTAGGTCAGGTCGCCGGCACAGGGGTGGTGCAGCGCCGCGAAGTGCACGCGGATCTGGTGCGTCCGGCCGGTTTCCAGATGGACGTCGAGCAGGCTGGCCGCGGGAAACGCCTCGATCGTGTCGTAGTGGGTGACGCTGTGCCTGCCGCGCTCGGTGACGGCGAACTTCCAGTCGTGTCCGCGGTGCCTGCCGATCGGCGCGTCGATCGTGCCGCTTGACGGGTCCGGGTGCCCCTGCACCAGCGCGTGGTAGCGCTTGTCGACGGTGCGCTGCTTGAACGCGCGCTTGAGCACCGTGTAGGCCCGCTCCGAAATCGCCACCACCATCACACCCGAGGTCCCGACGTCGAGCCGCTGCACGATGCCCTGCCGCTCGTGCACCCCCGATGTGGTGATCCGGAAGCCGGCGGCGGCCAGCCCACCGAGCACCGTCGGCCCGGTCCAACCGACCGAGGCGTGCGCGGCGACTCCTGCGGGCTTGTCGACGGCGACGATGTCGTTGTCGGCGTAGAGGATCGTCATGCCCTCGACGGTTTCGGCGCGGTTCTCCGGCGCCGGGAGTTCATCAGGTAGCTGCACCTCGAGCCACGCGCCGGACGTCAACCGGTCGGACTTGCCGGCTTGCCGGCCGTCGATCTCCACGCCGCCTTCTTCGGCGAGTGCCGCGACCGCCGAACGTGACAGGCCGAGCAGCCGCGACAGCCCGGCGTCGACGCGCATTCCGGCCAGCCCCTCGGGGACCGGCATCGCCCGCTCGGCCATCAGGGCCGATCGGCCTTGCGCTGCCCCGTGGTGTCGGATTCGTCGGCGCGCCCATGACGGCCGCCGGCGCCTGGTTCGTTGCCCGCTTTACGCCGGCCAACGGTGTCGAACTCGAAACCGAACAGCGACAACGCCACCAAGAAGACCGCGCCGCCCACCACGGATGGGTCCGCGACGTTGAACACCGGCCACCAGCCGATCGACAGGAAGTCCACGACGTGGCCGCGCAGCGGTCCGGGCGACCGGAAGAACCGGTCGACGAGGTTGCCCATCGCCCCGCCCAGGATCATGCCGAGGCCGATGGCCCACCACGGCGAAACCAACCGCCGGCCCATCCAGATGATGCCGATCACCACGCCGGTCGCGATCAGGGTCAGCACCCACGTGTATCCGGTGGCCATCGAGAACGCGGCACCGGAGTTCCGCACCAGTGTCCAGGTCACGGTGTCGCCGATGATCGACACGGGCTGCCCGGGCGTGAGCAGCCGCACGGCGAGCACCTTGGTGACGATGTCGAGCACCAGGATCACCGCCGCGACCGTCAGCAGCAGCCGCACCCGTCGGTTCGGGCGCGCGTCGGATTCGTCGGTCACGGGTCCATCATCCCCCAGGGCGGATGGGGAAGGATGGTCGGCCATGAGCGGCATTGTCGTCGTCACCACCGGCGGGACGATCGCGTCGGCCGCCGACGACAGCGGTGTGCTGCGTCCCTCGCGCACCGGCGCGGAGTTGCTGGCCGGGTCCGACGCACGCGTCGTGGACCTGATGGCCAAGGACAGCTCGCAGCTGACAACGGCGGACTGGGACCGGATCTCTGCCGCGGTGTCGGACGCGGTGGCCTCGGGCGCCGACGGCGTCGTGGTCACCCACGGCACCGACACCCTTGAGGAGACCGCGCTGTGGCTGGACCTGACCTACGGCGGTGAGGCGCCGATCGTGCTGACAGGCGCCGCCAAGAGCGCCGACGCACCCGATGCCGACGGGCCGCGGAACTTGCGTGACGCGGTGGCGTTGGCGGCCAGCCCCGCCGCACGGGGCCTGGGGGTGCAGATCAGCTTCGGCGGCGCGGTGCTCGCGCCGCTGGGCACGCACAAGGTGGCGGGTGGTTTCACCGGTCCGCGGATCACCGACGCCAAGGAGCGGCCGTTTCTCGGCGAGGCGTCCGCGGCGTCGGCGCCGCGGGTCGATGTGGTGGCGTGCTATCTGGGCGCGGATGGAGTGGCGGTGGACGCCGTGGTCGCTGCCGGGGCGCGGGGCGTCGTGCTCGAGGCGATGGGCGCCGGCAACGCCGGGCCGCAGATGGTCGAAGCGGTGCGACGGCATTGCGCCGCCGGTGTCGCGGTGGCGGTGTCGACGAGGGTGCCGAACGGTCGCGTCGCCCCGAGATACGGGCCGGGCCGCGAACTGGTCGAGGCCGGCGCGGTGGTGGTGCCGCGGCTGCGGCCGCCGCAGGCCAGGGTGCTGCTGATGGCAGCGTTGGCCACCGGTTCACCGGTCGACGACGTCGTCGCCCGCTGGGGCTGAGTCGTCGAGAAGGCCGTTGACGAACTCCGGCCAGTCCAGGCTGTCGACCGGGTTGGCCCTCGTCACGCCGGGGGTGTCCGCGGCGAAGGTCCGCGCGGGCCCCGGGCCGCTGGCCCGGGTCTCGAACCGCACGGTCATCACGCCGTGGCCCGCGCCCTGGATCCACCCGTGCCCGCGCTGATCGTGGTGCACGTCGTCGCCGACGCGCCATCCCGACGGCTGGGCCACGGCCGCAGCGGCCGGGTGCGTGTCGGTCTGCTCGTCGTTCCACTGCTCCAGGTCGGGAAACAGCGACTCCTGCCGGACTTCGCTCAGGCCCGAAAAGCCCACGCCGAGAAGGCGGATGGGCCCGATATCGACAGGGTCGAGCACCAGGCGGCGGGCCGCCGCGATCAGCGTGCCCGCATCCGCGGTCGCGTACGGCAGCGTCGCCGAGCGCGTCAGCGTGCCCATGTCCGACTTCTTCAGCTTCACCGTGACGGTGCGGGCCCCGCGGCCGTCGCGCAGCAGCCGCTCATGCGCATGTTCGCCGATGGGTCCGACAGCGTCGTGCAGCTGCTCCAATGTGGTCAGGTCTTCGGGGAACGTCGACTCGGCGCTGATCTGTTTGGCCTCGGCGCGTTCGGTGACGGGGCGGTCGTCGATGCCCCGGGCGAGGCGGTGCAGCGCGGGACCGACCGTCGCGCCGAGGATGTTGGCCGCCTCGGCGTCGGTGAGCGCGGCCAGCTGGCCGATGGTTTGAATGCCGAGTCGGTGAAGTTTGTCCTCGGCGACCGGGCCTATCCCCCACAGCCGGCGTACCGGCAGTCCGTCGAGCAGCGGTCGTTCCTCGTCGCGGCGGATCACCCGGATGCCGTCGGGCTTGGCCAGTCCCGACGCGATCTTGGCGATCTGCTTCCCGGACCCGGCGCCGACCGACGCGACGAGGCCCGTCTCGGAGCGCACCCTGGCCCGCAGCTGCTGGCAGAACCGCTCGACATCCTCGGCGGGCGCGCCGGCGAGTTCGGTTGGCTCACCGAAGGCCTCGTCGTAGGACAGCTGCTCGACGACCGGCATGACACCGCGGACGGTGTCGAGGACGCGCCGGCTGGCGACCCCGTAGACGACCCCGCGCGGCGGGAGCACGACCGCGTGGATGCCGACGAGCCGTCGAGCCTGGTGCATCGGCATCGCCGAGCGGGCACCGAAGGCGCGGGCTTCGTAGCTGGCACCGGCGACGACGCCGCGACCGCCGAGACCGCCGACGAGCACGGGGCGGCCGCGCAGTGTGGGCCTGGTCAGCTGCTCGACGGAGGCGAAGAACGCGTCCATGTCGAGGTGCAGCACCCAACGATCAGCCACGCGGTCATGCTAAGGACAACTATGGCGATGAATCTGGTCCACCGGCTGTGTTGCGGTTCGGTTTACTGGGCGACGACGGTCGAGCAGAAGCTGCTCCCCTGGGTGTTGCGCGGCGTCGATCTCGGCGAGAACACCCTGGAGATCGGTCCTGGCTACGGCGCCAACCTCAGGGCGCTCGTCGACAGGACAGCGACGCTGACGGCACTGGAGATCGACCGGGGACTGGCCGAGCGGCTCGCGCGCAAGTACGGGAGCCGCGCCCGGATCATCCACGGCGACGGCACCGACACAGGGTTGGCCGGGGCCGAGTTCAGTTCGGTGGTGTGCTTCACGATGCTGCACCATGTGCCGACGCCGCCGCTGCAGGACCAGCTGTTCGCCGAGGCGTTCCGGGTGCTGCGACCGGGCGGGGTGTTCGCGGGCAGCGACGGCGTCCCGTCGCTGTCGTTCCGGCTCGCCCACATTGCCGACACCTACAACCCGGTGCCGCCGGATGGGCTGCCCGACCGGTTGCGGCGCGCCGGCTTCACCGACGTGCGGGTCGGGGTCGCCGGAGGCGAGCAGCGCTGGAAGGCGGTCAGGCCTTCGCGATCGACACCGTGACGCCGTCGCCGATCTCGATGCCGTCGGAGGGTTCGGCGAATTCGAAGCTGGTCGCGAGGATTTCGCGGGCGATCAGGTCGCGATGGGTGCGGGCCCAGCCTTCCCGCTGCGCGGGCACGTCCATCACGACGCTGATCCGGTCGGACACGTCGAGCCCGGTGTTCTTGCGTAGTTCCTGCAGCTCGCGGATCCGGTCTTTGGCCCACCCCTCCGCCTCCAGCTCGGGTGTGAGGGTGGCGTCGAGCACCACCAGACCCGCGCCGTCGGCAAGCGCCGCGGTGACCTCCGGGTCGGCGGCCACCAGCCGTGACGTGTACTCCTCTGGCCTCAGCACCGCCGGGCCTGCGGTCAGCGTGCCGTCGGGGTTGACGACGCCCTCGCCGGTCTTCACGGCCTTGATCGCGGCCTGCACGTCCTTGCCGATTCGCGGGCCGGCAACGCGGGCGTTCACGGTCAGCTCGAAGCGGCCGTATTCGGCGATGTCGTCGGTGAGCTCGACGCTCTTGACGTTGAGCTCGTCGGCGATCAGGTGGATGAACGGGGCCAGCCGCTCGGGGTGTTCGACTGCCACCGTCAGTTTGGGCAGCGGCAGCCGCACCCGCAGCTTGTGGGCCTTGCGCAGCGATGAGGCGGCCGACGCGACCTCGCGCACGAGGTCCATGTCGGCGACCAGCTGCGGCTCGTCAGGTAGATCGCCGGGTTCCGGCCAGTCGGTCAGGTGCACCGACCGCTCCCCGGTCAGGCCGCGCCAGATCACCTCGGTGGTCAGCGGCAGCAGTGGCGCCGCAAGCCTCGTAGTGACCTCCAACACCGTGTGTAGGGTGTCGATCGCGTCGGGGTCTTCCTCCCAGAACCGCGAACGTGACCGTCTCACATACCAATTCGTCAGCGCCTCGGTGAATTGTCGCAGCTCGTCGCACGCGCCGGAGATGTCGCAGACGTCGAGGGCCGCGGTGAGGTCGTCGCGGAGCTGGGCCAGCTTGGCCAGGATGTAGCGGTCCAGCACATGCGAAGAGTTGATTCGCCAGGTGCCGACCCTCGGCGCGTACAGCGCCAGGAAGCTGTAGGCGTTCCACAATGGAAGCAGCACCTGCCGGACGCCTTCGCGGATACCCTGCTCGGTGACGATCAGGTTGCCGCCCCGCAGGATCGGTGATGCCATCAGGAACCACCGCATCGCATCGGAGCCGTCGCGGTCGAAGACCTCCCCCACATCGGGATAGTTGCGCAGCGACTTGCTCATCTTCTGCCCGTCGTTGCCGAGCACGACGCCGTGCGCGACACACGTTTTGAAGGCGGGCCGGTCGAACAACGCGGTGGCCAGGACGTGCAGCGTGTAGAACCAGCCCCGGGTCTGCGCGATGTACTCGACGATGAAATCACCCGGGAAGTGCGTTTGGTACCACTGCGTGTTCTCGAACGGGTAGTGCACCTGGGCGTAAGGCATCGAGCCGGAGTCGAACCAGACGTCGAGGATGTCGGGGATGCGCCGCATCGTCGAGCGACCGGTGGGGTCGTCCGGGTTGGGCCGGGTGAATTGGTCGATGTGAGGCCGGTGCAGGTTGGTGGGCCGGACCCCGAAGTCGCGTTCGATTTCGTCCAGACTCCCGTAGACGTCGATCCGTGGGTACGCGGGGTCGTCGGACTTCCAAACCGGAATCGGCGTGCCCCAGTACCGGTTGCGGGAGATCGACCAGTCCCGCGCCCCCTCGAGCCACTTGCCGAACTGGCCGTCCTTGACGTGCTCGGGGTGCCAGGTGATCTGCTGGTTCAGTTCGACCATCCGATCGCGAAATGCCGACACTTTGACGAACCATGACGACACCGCCCGGTAGATCAACGGATTTCGGCACCGCCAGCAGTGCGGGTAGGAGTGCTCGTAGGTTTCGTGCCGCAGCAGCACGGCGCCGTTGAGCGCCGCCGAGCCGGTGCCGTTCTTCAGGTCCCGGATGATCTGGGGGTTGGCGTCGAAGACATGCTGGCCCTCGTAGTCCGGCACGGTCGCGTCGAAGCGGCCGCTTGCGTCCACCGGCGTGACCGGAACGATGCCCGCCCTGTCCGCGGCTGCCTTGTCGTCCTCGCCGTAGGCAGGCGACATGTGCACGATGCCGGTGCCGTCCTCGGTCGTGACGAATTCGCCGGGCAACACCTGAAAGCTGTTGGGAGCGTCCATGAAATACGGGAAGGGCGGCAGATAGCGCAACCCCGGCAGATCACTTCCCCGGTAGGTGGCGATGACGTCGGGTTCCTCGCCGAGCTCACGGGCATAGGCGGCAAGCCGCGCCCGGGCGAGGAGGTATCGACGGTCGCCCGATCGCACCTGGACGTATTCGACGTCGGGGTGCACAGCGACGGCCTGGTTCGACGGTAGTGTCCACGGTGTTGTCGTCCAGATGAGCAGGAAGGCGCCGGCCAGTTTGGCGTCCTCGCCGCCGACGAGTTTGAAGCCGACGGTGATCGCCGGGTCCTGCCGGCTTTGATAGACGTCGTCGTCCATCCGTAACTCGTGGTTGGACAGCGGCGTCTCGTCGCGCCAGCAGTACGGCAGCACGCGATAGCCCTCGTAGGCCAGGCCGGCGTCCCAGAGCTGCTTGAACGCCCAGATCACCGACTCCATGTAGCCGAGGTCGAGCGTCTTGTAGTCGTTGTCGAAGTCGACCCACCGGGCCTGGCGGGTGACATAGGTGCGCCATTCGCCGGTGTAGCGCAGCACCGATTCGCGGCAGGCCTCGTTGAACTCCGCGATGCCCATCGCGTCGATCTGCGACTTGTCGGTGATGCCGAGTTGGCGCTCCACCTCGAGTTCGGCAGGCAGGCCGTGAGTGTCCCAGCCGAACCGGCGCTCCACCTTGTAGCCGCGCATCGTGCGGTAGCGCGGGACGATGTCCTTGACGTAGCCGGTCAGCAGGTGCCCGTAGTGCGGCAGCCCGTTGGCGAACGGCGGCCCGTCGTAGAACACGTACTCCGGGGCGCCGTCGCGGCGGGCGATGCTGGCGCGGAAGGTGTCGTCGGCCCGCCAGTAATCCAGCACTTGCAGTTCGAGCGCCGGAAAATTCGGCGAGCCGCCGCGCTGGTCGGCGCCCAGCTCGGTGCGCGGATAGCCGGTTTCCGTCACGCCGCGTCTCCTGTGCCCATGTGTCGGTCAAGGCACGGGGACGACGACGCGCGGTTGCGCGAGCGCCGCGGTACCACCCCGCTTGCCGCGCGCTGGCGCGCGGCCACTCATGCGCGGGCTGTGACGGGCCCACCCGTTCGGGTCTACTGGGCTGTTCGGGCTGTTCTTCCGAAGGCTCCCCGGTGATGGCCGGATCGGTGCCGTTACCTCGATTCTAACGGGCCGAAGCACCGCAAACTAAAAAGCCGGTACCTCGCAAATGAGGTACCGGCCGTTATTCGTCTTTGTCAGGGCTTGAACGGGTGCGTCCAGGCCTTCGCCACCTGCCCCCGGGAAGGCGGCGTAGTTGCCCACGCCCGCCAGAATCTCACCCGGCTGCGCGGCAAGGCCGCCGATGAACTGACTCGACGTGCTCGCGTAGTTCGCGACGACTTGCGGCAGCGTGCACGCGATGACTGGGGTATCACGGGAGTCACCTCTCCTTGGTGGGTTCGCTGAGCGGGGGCGCTCCCGGTTTTGTCGGCCATGACATTAGCTCGGACTTGTTGTTCTTGCACGAGTTCGCCGACAATCAGCTCGACGACGACATGGCCATCGCGAACGTCGCCTCGAGCATGTATTCGCGTAACGCGACTACCCCGCCGCCACCCCGGGCGGTTCCGGGTACGGGGCACCGAACTCGGGCACGGTCTGTGGGCCGCGCCTGCGCGCCGCCTGGGCCCCGCGGCGCAGCAGCGCGGCGACCCCGACGAAGCTGACCTGGTCCAGGAGCATCGGCGTGAGCAGTCGGTTGTGCACGAATCCGAACGACATACCGCTCGCCGGGTCCGCCCACCCGATCGAGCCTCCCAGGCCGGCATGCCCGAAGCCTGGCATCACACCTGGGAACGGCACCGCGTGATAGCCGAGGTGCCAGGACAGCGGCACCATGATGTTGAAGTCGGGCCTGAAGCTGGGCTTGCCCGTCATGTTGCGTACCAAGTCCGTGGACAGGAACCGCATTCCGTCGATGCGCCCGCCGTTCGCGATCGCCCCGTACATCTTCGCCAGGCCGCGCGCGGTCGCAACGCCGTTGGCTGCCGGCGCCTCGCTGTCGAGGAACGGGATCTCGCCTTGCACAACGGCCTTCATGCCGGGGAAGTACATCGCGCCGAATCCGCTGGAGAACCACAGTGCGGCGATCTTGGGCGCGACGAAGTTGAACAGCGCGTTGGCCTTTGTGCTTTGCGGCGCCAGGATCTGGGCCGCTTTGGTCGACGTATGGGCGGGCGGTCGGCCCAGATGCAGCCCATCTGTGTTGAGCGGCTGCGCCACCTCCGTGCGGATCAAGTCGCGCATGCCCCTGCCCGTCACCGCGCGTGCCAAGCCGGACATCAACCAGCCGTACGTCAGCGCGTGGTAGGCCGGAATGCCGACCAGCCGGCTTGCGGGCGCGGTCGCTATGCGTTCCTCCATCAGACGGTGGTCGAGCAGTTCTTCCTTCCTGACGCCGTTCAGATGCGACAGGCCCGCCCGGTGCCGCATCGCGTCGCGAACCGTGATGCCGGCCTTGCCGTTCACCCCGAACTCCGGCCAGTACTTTGCAACGGGCGCGTCATAATCGAGCAGCCCGCGGTCGGCCAGCCGGTGAATGACGGTGGAGGCCATCCCCTTCGTCGCGGAAAACACCATCGCCCCGGTGTCGGCGTCCCAGGGCACCTCGCCGTCGCGGTCTGACCAGCCCGTCCACACGTCGACGACCGGGCGGCCGTCGAGGTACACCGCCAGCGCCCCGCCACCGAAACGGCGGCCCGGGAACAAGTTCGCGAAGCTGCGGATCGCGCACGCGAAATGCGGATCTGCGGCTCCCCGGACTCCACGCGGAAGGCCGATCTCATGGGCAGTTGCGTGCGTCACATTGTCATGATGACCGCTTAGATCCCCCAAACAAACCAATCGTTACCGTTCTGTTAACTGATTCTCTCCGGCGGCGGATAAGAGGCGCTGCGCGGCCAGCGCCGCCGTCAATCCGCCGTCGCGGACCTGCTGCTCCACCTCGGCGCGGATCCTCTTCACCGCGGGGTTGGTCAGTACCCGGTCCAGAACCGCATCGCGCACCATCGACCAGGTCCAGTCCACCTGCTGCTGGCGGCGTTTCGCGTCGAACTCGCCCGCCTCCATGAGGACGTCGCGATGCCGTCGCACCGTCTCCCAGAGCTCCTGCAGGCCCGTGCCTTCCAGCGCGCTCATCGTCAGGACGGGTGGCCGCCACAGCGTGTCCCGGGGATAGATCAGCCGGATCACCGCCGCGAGCTCCCTGGCGGCGCCCCTCGCCTCGACCGCGTGCTCGCCGTCGGCCTTGTTCACCACGACGATGTCGGCAAGCTCGAGGACGCCTTTCTTGATGCCCTGCAGCTGGTCCCCCGTCCGGGCCAGTGTCAGGAATACGAAGGTGTCGACCATGTTGGCCACCGCGACCTCGGACTGACCGACCCCGACGGTCTCGACGAGTATCACGTCGAAGCCCGCCGCCTCCAGGAGCACGATCGTTTCCCGGGTGGCCTTGGCGACCCCGCCGAGCGTGCCCGACGTCGGCGACGGCCGCACGTAGGCCTCGGGATGCACCGCAAGCCGGGCCATCCGGGTCTTGTCGCCGAGGATCGATCCCCCGGTGCGCGTCGACGAGGGGTCCACCGCGAGCACGGCCACCCGGTGGCCATGCTCGATCAGCATCATGCCCATGGCCTCGATCGCGGTCGACTTGCCTACCCCGGGCACGCCGGTAATGCCCACGCGCAGAGCGTGTCCGGACTCGGGCAGCAGCCGCAGCAGCAGCTGCTGGGCCTGCTCGCGGCGATCGGCCCGCGTCGACTCGACCAGTGTGATCGCCTTCGACAGTTCGGTGCGGTCGCCTCCGCGCACAGCCGCGGCGAGCGCCTCGACGGAATCGGCCATCAGCTCAGGTCATAACCCAGCCGCTCGGCGAGCTTGCGCAGCAGACCGATCGCGGCGTCGGCGATCACCGTCCCGGGCGGGAAGATCGCGGTCGCGCCGGCCTCGTGCAGCGCGTCGTAGTCGTCGGGTGGGATGACCCCGCCGACGACGATCATGATGTCGGGCCGGCCGACTTCGGCGAGCGCGTCCCGCAGCGCGGGTACCAGCGTCAGATGCCCTGCGGCCAAGGAGGAGACCCCGACCACGTGCACGTCGTTGTCGGCAGCCTGGCGGGCCACCTCCTCGGGGGTCGAGAAGAGCGAACCGACGTCGACGTCAAACCCGATGTCGGCGAACGCGGTTGCGATCACCTTCTGGCCGCGGTCGTGGCCGTCCTGGCCCATCTTGGCCACCAGGATGCGGGGCCGACGCCCGTCGGCCTCGGCGAACTTCTCGACAAGCTCGGTGGCGGAAGATATGTTCGTCACCTTCCCGACTTCGTCGCGATAAACCCCGGCGATGGTGCGGATCTCGGCC
Organism: Mycobacterium sp.; assembly: GCF_035314905.1. GTDB lineage: Bacteria > Actinomycetota > Actinomycetes > Mycobacteriales > Mycobacteriaceae > Mycobacterium. The sequence continues at coordinate 46,704 of NZ_DATFYW010000205.1, read as the reverse complement.
TGGTGGCGCCCGTAGACCCTTTCCAGCGCGTCGGAGATCTCTCCGACCGTAGCCTTGGCCCGTGCCGCGTTGATGGCAAGTTCCAGCAGGTTACCGTCACCGCCGGCGGCTCGGGTCAACTCGGCCAGCGCGGCGTCGACGGCGGCCGGGTCCCGGTCGGCGCGCAACTGCTGCAGCTTGGCCAGCTGCTCGGCGCGCACCCGGCTGTTGTCGACTTTGAGCACCTCGATTGGGTGGTCCTCGTCGACCTGATACTTGTTCACGCCGACCACGGGTTGGCGACCGGAGTCGATGCGGGCCTGGGTGCGGGCAGCGGCCTCTTCGATCCGCAGTTTCGGGATGCCCTGGCTGATGGCCTGGGCCATGCCGCCTGCCTCGGCCACCTCGCGGATGTGGTCCCGTGCCGCGCCGGCCAGTCGGTGGGTTAGCCACTCGACGTAATACGAGCCCCCCCAGGGGTCGATCGGGCGGGTCGTGCCGGATTCCTGCTGCAGGACAAGCTGGGTGTTGCGCGCGATGCGGGCCGAGAAGTCGGAAGGCAGCGCAAGCGCCTCGTCGAGTGCGTTGGTGTGCAACGACTGGGTGTGGCCCTGCGTGGCCGCCATCGCCTCGATGCAGGTGCGGGCGACGTTGTTGAACGCGTCCTGCGCGGTCAGCGACCACCCGGATGTCTGCGAATGTGCGCGCAGCGAGAGCGATTTCGGGTCCTTCGCCCCGAAGTCCGCAACCAGCTCGCTCCATAGCAGCCGGCCGGCCCGCAGTTTGGCGACCTCCATGAAGAAGTTCATTCCGATGCCCCAGAAGAACGACAGCCTGGGCGCGAACTGGTCGATGTCGAGCCCGGCGTCCAGCCCGGCCCTGATGTACTCCACCCCGTCGGCAAGGGTGTACGCCAACTCCAAATCCGCTGTCGCACCGGCCTCCTGGATGTGGTAGCCGGAGATCGAGATCGAGTTGAACTTCGGCATCTTCGCACTGGTGTAGGCGAAGATGTCAGAGATGATCCGCATCGACGGCTTGGGCGGGTAGATGTAGGTGTTGCGGACCATGAACTCCTTGAGGATGTCGTTCTGGATGGTCCCGGCCAGCTTCTGCGGCGGCACACCCTGCTCCTCGGCCGCCACCACGTACAGCGCGAGAATGGGCAGCACCGCGCCGTTCATCGTCATCGACACCGAGACCGCCGAGAGGTCGATCCCGTCAAACAGCTGGCGCATGTCGAGGATGGAATCGATCGCGACACCGGCCATTCCGACGTCGCCCTGCACCCGTGGGTGATCTGAGTCGTAGCCGCGGTGGGTGGCGAGATCGAAGGCCACCGACAGGCCCTTCTGCCCGGCGGCGAGGTTCCGTCGGTAGAACGCGTTCGATTCCGCGGCCGTGGAGAACCCGGCGTATTGCCGGATGGTCCAGGGCTGATTCACGTACATCGTCGGGTAGGGCCCACGAAGGTAGGGCGGCGCGCCGGGGAAACTGTTGAGCGGATACCCCTCGACCGCGGCCGACGCACGATCGGCGGCGGTGTACACCGGTTTGACGACAATGCCTTCGGGCGTGTGCCAGTCGAGTTGTTCGGCGGTGTAGCCGTGCGCTGCCGCCGCGGCGGCGACGTGCGCGGTGACCTCGGCGTCCGTCGGTGGGGTCGGGACTATCTCCCCGTGAAGCGGGATCTCGGCGAAGCTGCCGACGGCGGCGACATCAGGTGCGGTCATCGGTCAGGCCCCCAATCGGGTGAGCAGGTTCGCCAAGGCCTTGACCGCGTCGATCGTGGCGGTCAGGTAGTCGTCGGGCAGGTGCGACTCGTCGAGGTCGGCAACGGCCTTCTGCGGCCCGGCCAGATAGAGCTTGGTGATGCCCGCGGCATGTGCGGCCTCGACGATCGAGGCCACTTCGGTGGAGTAGCGGGCATTTGTGCCGCAGATGACCGCGGTGTCGGGGGAACCTGCCCGGGCGGCGGCCCCGGCTACCCCGTCGGGTTGAATCGGGCCGGGGTTGACGGCCTCGATCCCACCGGTCGCCAGCAGGTTCGCCGCGAAGGTGGCGCGGACGTTGTGCTCCGCGAGCGGGCCTAGGGGCAGCAGCAGCACTTGCGGTCGGGCGCCGGTGCGTTCGAGGAACTCATCGGAGCGGTCGCGAAGTGTTTCGAAGTCGGCGGCGTAGCGGCGGACCGTTTCGTGTGCGGTGCCGGGTTGCAGCGGCGGCTCGTCGAGGTTCGGGTATTCGTTGACGCCGGTGATCTTGGTGCGGCGGTGGTCGATGTCGTCGGTGCGGTGCGCACCCACCTTGGCGAGCTGCTGCGCGACGAAGCCGCGGGCATCGGCGAATCCGCCGTTGCCCTCGATCTGCTGGAAGTTCTCCCATGCCTGCTGCGCAAGGCGTTCGGTGAGGTCGTCGACGTACCACGAACCGGCGGCCGGGTCCACCACCCGGCCGATGTTGGACTCCTCGAGGAGCAGTAGCTGGGTGTTGCGTGCGATGCGCCTCGAGAAGCCGGCGGGTACGCCGGGCGCATTGCCGGGTATCGCGACGTCGAAGGGTTCCACCAGCACCGTGTCGGCGCCACCCACCCCGGCGCTGAACGCGGCGAGCGTGGTGCGCAGCATGTTCACCCACGGATCGCGCTGCGTCATCATCGGCAGCGATGTGACCGCGTGCAGCGGTGCGGCCCCGGCACCCGGCTCACCGACGACCTCGCAGACGCGGGCCCAAAGTTGGCGTGCGGCACGGAATTTCGCGATCGTCATGAATTGATCGTCGTCAGCGGCGTAGCGGAAGCTGATCTGCCGCAGCACTTTCGGCACACCGATCTCCGAGAGGAACCGCAGGTAATCGACACCCGCGGCCACGGCTCCCGCGAGTTCCCAGGACGCGTTGGCGCCGAGGTTGTGCAGCGCCGGGCCGTCGACGGTGACCGCGCGCACCCCGCCGTTGTAATCGGTCGCGCGTGATGCCATGGCTACCACATCGTCAATGCTCGGCGCGTCGCGGCCGCTCAGTGCGGCGGTCAGCGGATCGGCACCCAGATCGATGGAAAGCATCGCGCGCTTGTCGTCGTCGAAGTCGGCCACCAGCGCCAGCACCGCCTCCGCGGCGGCCACGTACCGGGCGCCCGCGTCGAGCACGACAGGCACCAGTTCGAGGAAGACGCCTTCGAGGAGGCGGTCGAGCTGACCTGTCGCGATGCCGTTGTCGCCGGCCCGGAGAACCAACGCGTTGACCCCCTCGGTCAGCGCAAGCAGGACGGCGCCGTTGCCTTCTGCGACCGTCAGTTGGCCGGCCGGCGGGAACGCCTCGGCGACCTTCCACCCGGTGTTGACGTCGCGCAGCGCGTCGCCCCCCCGCACGAATGGCCACTGACCCGGCAACGGTTGCTCGGATTGCGCGTCCAGCGGGGTGTACAGCGGGCGGATGGGGAAGCCTTCGTATGTCGGCGAGTCGAGCAGCAGTTCGGGTTCGGTGGGCAGCTCCGCGCCGGGCTCCAGCGTCTTGGCGAGCACACCGGCGACGGCCCTGCGCCACCGTTCGCGCGCTAGCTCTACCTGTGCGGGATCGACGGAGCCTTCGAGCGACACGCCATCAGGCTAAATGATGCTGGAAAGCGTTGTTCATCCACGGCCCGTACGCTCAGTAGCCGTGAAGCCGCCTGTCCTCGCCGAATCGGGCGGCCTGCGGTCCGCCCTGGTAGCGACCGCGCGCCAGGTGCCGCGGCGACGGGTCGTGATCACCGGCGCGGTAGCCGTGATCCTTGTCTCAATTGTGCTGTTGGTGCCGCTGCCGACCGCTGTCCAGTTGCGCGACTGGGCGACGTCGGTCGGGTCCTGGTTCCCGCTGGCGTTCCTCGCCGCGTATGTGGTCGTGACGGTGTTCCCGTTCCCGCGGACGGCGTTCACGCTGGCCGCCGGACTGTTGTTCGGGCCGCTGCTGGGTGCCACCCTCGCGGTGCTGGCCAGCACGATCAGCGCGTTGATCGCACTGCTGATGGTCAGGGCGGTCGGCTGGCAACTGAGCCGGCTGGTCAGCCACCCGACCATCGACAGCCTCGACGCCCGGGTGCGGCGGCGCGGCTGGCCCGCAATCGTTTCGCTGCGGCTGATACCGGCGGTGCCGTTCTCGGTGCTCAACTACGCCGCGGGTGCATCGGCGGTGCGGGTACTGCCGTACATGGCCGCGACGTTTGTTGGGCTGCTGCCGGGAACGCTGGCCGTGGTGATCCTCGGCGATGCGCTGACCGGCAGGGTGGACCCCCTTCTGGTCTTGATCTCGTTGGTCACCGCTGGTGTCGGCGTCACGGGGCTGGTGCTCGAGGCCCGCGCCGCCCGTCGGCACCGCACCGTTGGCCAAGACGCCGAAGCGGATCCGATCCCCGCCTAGTCGTGGTCGGCCGTCGCGGGCCCCTGCGCGGTCATCACGGCGAACGTCGCCAGAAACGATGCGGCCGCAGCGGCGTTGACAGGCCGGTCGTGCGCGCGAATGTGCGCGCCCACGGCGAGCACGAAATACAGCGTGAGCATCGCGGTGGTGATCCTCGCCAGCCGGGGAAACCGGCTCACCGAGAGCAGACCCACCGCGGCGGCGGCCTTCACCACCGGAAGGACCCACCGGATGCCTTGAGGCACACCAAGATCGTCGAGGTTTTTCGCGATGGGCGGTAGCGGGATCGCGCACGCCACCGCGTCGGCGGCCTGAAACGCCGCCAGTGCGTAGTAAACCCGCGGAGATGTCAGCCGACTCATCGGATCACGTCGTCAGCGACCGTGGCCCCATCGGGCCCTCAACCGGCTTGCGCGCGTCGGCTTCGGCCTTCGCCACCGCCTGGGCGATCGCGGGATCGGTCTGGGTCGAGAACCAATCCGCGACCTCGTCGGTGTCGTCCTCCGGCTTCGGCAAGTTGTCATCTGCCGGCGTCGGCTGATACCGGAACACCCCGTCGTCCCCCGGCGCGCCGAGCAGTTTCGTGAAGCCCTGCAGCGCCGAGCCGAAGTCACTCGGCACCACCCATACCTTGTTCGCCTCGCCCTTGGCCATCTGCGGCAGCGTCTGCAGGTACTGGTACGCCAGCAGTTCTGGTGTTGGCCGGCCCGCCTTGATCGCCGCGAACGTCTTCTCGATCGCCTTGGCCTGCCCCTGCGCCTGCAGGTATTGGGCCGCCCGGTCGCCCTGCGCCCGTAAGATGCGCGACTGACGATCGGCCTCAGCCGCCAGGATCGCCGCCTGCTTGGCGCCTTCGGCGGCAAGGATCTGCGCCTGCTTCTGCCCCTCGGCCTGCTTGATCGACGCCTCACGGGTGCCCTCCGCGGTGAGGATCATCGCCCGCTTCTCCCGGTCGGCCCTCATCTGCTTTTCCATCGAGTCCTGAATCGACGGCGGCGGGTCGATGCTGCGCAGCTCGACGCGGGCCACCCGCAGCCCCCACCGGCCGGTGGCCTCGTCGAGCACTCCGCGCAGCTGCGCGTTGATCTGGTCGCGCGACGTCAGCGTTTGCTCCAGCGTCATGCCCCCGACCACGTTGCGGAGCGTGGTGGTGGTCAGCTGCTCCACGCCGACGATGTAGTTGCTGATCTGGTACACCGCCGCCTGCGGGTTGGTCACCTGGAAGTACACGACGGTGTCGATGTTGACGGTCAGGTTGTCCTCCGTGATCACCGGTTGCGGCGGGAACGACACCACTCGCTCACGCAGGTCCACCCGGGCCCGGATCCGGTCGATGAACGGCAGCAGCAACGTCAGCTGCCCTGACACGGTCTTGCTGTAACGGCCGAGGCGCTCGATCACCGCGGCCTCCGCCTGGGGGATCAACGCCACCGACTTGGCGACGACGACGATCGCGAGCACCACCAGCACGGCCAGCAGGATCAGGCTGGCGAGGGCACCGTTCATGACAAGGTTTCCTTTCATCCGCCCAGGTTTCCCTAGACGTTCTTCCAGACGACCGCGGTCGCTCCGTCGATGTGCATGACGGTTACCTGCTCGCCCGGTTCGTAGACATCGTCCTCGTTGAACGGCCGCGCCGTCCACACCTCACCGTCCAGCTTGACCTGGCCCGCGTGGCGGGCGACGCGGTCGAGAACCAATGCGCTCTTGCCCTCGAGCGCCTTGACTCCGGTGGTCTCCGGCGTGTGCGGCGTCAGCCGCCTCTTCAGCGCCGGGCGCACCAGCACCAGCAGCAGCACCGACACCACCAGGAACACCGCGCCGTCGGCCCAGAGCGGCCAGTCGAACAACCAGTGCGCCCCCCCGGCGGCCAGTGCGCCGCCGCCGAGCATCAACAGGAACATGTCGCCGGTCAATACTTCGGCGGCCGCCAGAACCAAAGCGACGATCAGCCAGATCAACGCCACGGGCATGTTGCCAGAGTATCGCGTAGCCAGCCTGCGCAGCGGTGAACTACTACACTGCGGCATCATGTGGTGCCCTAGCGTCTCGCTGTCGGTGTGGGCCAACGCCTGGCTCGCCGGAACGGCAGCTCCCGACGATGTGCTGGACGCGTTATCGGCCTGGGCGCCAAAACATTCCGTCACTGCCTATGATGCGGTCGCGGCCGGTCGCACCGGCCTGCCGTGGCCGGATGTCGACGGCGCCGGGGCGGTCACTTTGCTGCAGACCCTGCGCACCGCGGCGGGACGACGGAGTGTGCCCGAACCTGCCATCGGCATCGTCCTGCCGGTGCCCGGGGACGTAAGCGGGCTCGCCGCGGGAAGCCAGTTCGAACGTGACGCGCTGAGCGCGGGCGAGGCGCTCATCGTGTCCGGTGAGCGCGGGAGCGCGATCGGTCTGGTGCCTGAATTCCACTACGACGAAGCGGAATCGGAGGCCGACGAGACTGCTGAGCCGGGCGCGCTGGCGTGGACCGTGCACTCGCTGCCGTCGGTCCCGGTATCCGTTCACGTCGACCTGGGCGAGGCCGAGTACACGCTGCGTTCGGCCGTGCGATCGGCCGCCGACGCGCTCGGCTCGATCCGGTTCGGCTACAGCGGCGCCGACGTCGCCGACCCGCGCGGTCTCGTCGAACAGGTACTCGAGTCGACCCGCCTCCACCGGGCGCCCGACGACGCCCCGCCGCGGGCGCTGCGGGTGCTGGAGAAAGCCGCGCATGTCGACGCGATCATCGCGGTGGGCTTCGGCCTCACGCCGATCGGCACGCAGTCGGCTTCGGAGGCGCAGATCGCCAGCGAAGCGCTGCGGCCGCTCAGCGCCGTGGTGCGGTCGGCCCGAATGGCCGCGATCAGCACAATCCTGCACTCGGCCTGGCGGCGGTAAGGGTTCTCAACCCTCACGCTGCGCGGATTTGCGACGATGCGCGGGTGCCCGTCCGGGCGGCTGCGAGGGTGTCGGTGGCGCCGTGATGCCCGGTATCGGCAGTTCCACGGTTTCGCCCGGAGTGATCCGGGCCGGCTGCCCGTGGTGGATGATGTCGACCGGCGGCCCGTCGGCCACGCTGTATCGCGCACGGTCGTGGCTGACCTCGACGCACACCCGCTGCCTGCGAAGGAAAAGGTTGAACGCCAGGCGGCTGATCGCCTCGGGCAGCCGTGGCCGGAACGCAAGCCGTCCGTCGTCGTGGTGGCGCAGCCCGCCGAGGCCGGCAATCAGCGCGATCCAGGTGCCAGCCAGCGAGGCGATGTGCACACCGTCGCGGGTGTTGTGCTCGAGGTTGTCGAGGTCCATCAGCGCCGCTTCACCGAGGTAGTCGTATGCCAGGCCGAGATGGCCGACCTCGGCGGCGATCACCGACTGGGTGCACGCCGACAGCGACGAGTCGCGGACGGTAATCCGTTCGTAGTAGTCGAAGTTGCGGGCCTTCTGATCGTCGGTGAAGGCGTCGGCCCGCAGGTGCATGGCCAGCACCAGGTCGGCCTGTTTGACGACCTGGCGGCGATACAGGTTGAAGTAGGGAAAATGCAGCAGCAGCGGATATTGGTCTCCCCTGGTGTGCGCGAAGTCCCACTCCTGGTGCTTGGTGAAGTTGTCCGCCTGGGGATGCACGCCCAGCGCTTCGTCGTACGGCAGGTAAAGCGCGTCGGCCGCGTCGCGCCATGCGGCGGTTTCCTCCTCGTCGACACCGAGCGCTCGGGCCCGGTCGGGGAATCGGGTGGCCACCTGGGCGGCGGCGCTCAGGTTCTGTTGCGCCATCAGGTTGGTGTAGACGTTGTTGTCTGCCAGCGCGCTGTACTCGTCGGGACCGGTGACGCCGTCGACGCGGAACCGGCCGGCGCTGTCGTGATGTCCGAGGCTGCGCCACAGCCGGGCGGTGTGCACCAGCAGGTCCATGCCGACCGTCCGCTCGAACTGGTCGTCTCCGGTCACCCGCAGATAGCGGATGACCGCGTCGGCGATGTCGGCGTTGATGTGGACCGCCGCCGTGCTGGCCGGCCAGTACCCGGAGCATTCCTGTCCGGCGATCGTTCGCCATGGGAACGCGGCGCCCTCGAACCCGAGTTGGGCGGCCCGCTGCACAGCCGCCGGCAGCGTGGAGTGGCGCCAGCGCAGTGCGTGGGCGGCCGCTTCGGGGAGGGTGTACGTGAGCACGGGCAGCACAAAGGTTTCGGTGTCCCAGAAGGTGTGCCCGTCGTACCCGGGCCCGGTGAGGCCCTTGGCGGGTATTGCCCGGCCCTCTGCCCGGGCACCGGCCTGGAGTACCTGAAACAGGGCGAACCGTACGGCCTGCTGGATCTCGGCGTCGCCGTCGAGTTCGACGTCGGAGCGATCCCAGAACCGGTCGAGGAAGTCGGCCTGTTCCTGCAACATTCCTTTCCACCCGGTCGCTCGGGCGGCTGTCAGGGCCGCGGCCGCCTGGGCGCGCAGCCCGGGCACTGAACGCGTCCCCGACCAGCCGTAGGCGACGAACTTGACCAGCGATAGCCGCTGGCGCGGCTGCAGATCTGCGGTGAAGGTCACCCGCGCCAGGTCCGGATAGCTTTCGCAGGCGCTTTGCACCGCCGGGCCCGAAACCACATGATCCATCGCGCATGCGGTGCGCAGCCCGCTGCGCTCAGTGCGATGCAGCAACTCGGCCCACAGGTCGTGACAGGAGTTCGCCTCCGAAACCAGTGCCGCGGGAAGGAAATCAGCGTCCCGGGGATCGTTGCTGGGCGCCGGCTGAGGCTCGTTGGCGACGAGCTCGGATTGCACCACCACACTCGCCGGTCCGTCGAGCGCCTCCACGTCGTAGGCGACAGCGGCCACCGCCCGCTGGACCAGCGATACCAGCCGCACCGAAGTGACCCGGACAGTACGCCCGGTGGGCGAGGTCCACTCGACGCGGCGCCGCAGCACCCCGGCGCGTAGGTCGAGCTCCTGCTCGTGGCTGTGTAGTTCTCCGTAACGGACATCGAACGGTTCGTCGTCGACGAGCAGCCGGATCAGCTTGCCGTTGGTGACGTTGATGACCGTCTGCCCGGCTTCGGGATAGCCGTAGCCCGCCTCACCGTAGGGCAGCGGGTGCTGCTCCCACACCCCGTTGAGATAGCAACCCGGCAGCCCGGTGGGTTCGCCCTCGTCGAGGTTGGCCCGCCAACCGATGTGACCATTCGACACTGCCAACACCGATTCGATCTGAGCCAGTACATCGAGGTCGAGGCTCGTGACCCGGACAGACCAGGGTTCGACGGCGAAACAGGGGTGCAGGATCATTGCGGCTCGAGCAGTTCAGAAAGGTCGTTGACCACGACGTCGGCTCCGTGCTGGCGCAGCGCGTCGGCCTGATCGGCCCGGTTCACGCCGACGACCATGCCAAATTGTCCGGCTCGCCCTGCCTCGACGCCGGCCAGCGCGTCCTCGAACACCGCGGCTTGCGACGGCTCGACACCCAACGCGCGGGCGCCCGCCAGAAACGTGTCCGGTGCGGGCTTGCCGCGCAGATGCTCAGCCTCGGCGGTCAATCCGTCGATGCGCGCGTCGAAGAGGTCCTCGATACCCGCAGCCACCAACACATCCCGGCAGTTCGAACTCGACGAGACCACGGCGCGGGGCAGACCCGCATCGCGGACCGCGCGCACGTAGCTGACAGACCCCGGAAACGCCTGGACGCCGTCGCGATGGATCGTCCGCAACACGATGTCGTTCTTTCTCGTCCCCAGACCGTGCACGGTGTCCGCCTCGGGCGGGTCGTCCGGGGAGCCTTCGGGCAACGAGATCCCGCGGGACTCCAGAAACGATCGCGTGCCGTCGGCGCGGGGCTTGCCGTCGACATAGGTGTCGTAGTCGGTCACCGGATCGAATGGCACGAACGCCGTACCGGTCTTCTGCGCGTATCGACGGAGGAAGTCGTCGAACATCTCCTTCCACGCGGCCGCGTGGACCTTGGCCGTCTCCGTCAACACGCCGTCGAGATCGAACAAACATGCCCGCACCGAAGCGCGAAGCCCGACGCCTGTGCCCATGAATCCGAGTCTTGCAGATTCGGCGGACTCGTCGACAATCGAGCCTGCCGGACGGGTCAGCGCCCTGGGCCGACGCTGCAGTCCGGCGAGCAGGGCAGCGCGTTGACACTGCAACCGTAACCCGGAACTGATTCCTGCCCAACCACTCTCGCGGGTTCGCGGCCGTGGCGCAGCTCGTCGATCAGATCGACGACCAGTCGGGCGAACCTCGGGTCGGCATTGGGTGTCGAAGCCCGCGCGAACGCGATGCCGCCCGCCTGGGCCTGCTGGCGCAGCTCCAGGTCGAGATCCCACACCACCTCGATGTGGTCGGCGACGAAGCCGATCGGGCAGACGATGACGGCGGGAACGCCCTCCGCGTTGAGCTTCCTCAGATGATCAACGACATCGGGTTCCAGCCACGGCACCTGCGGTGGTCCCGATCGTGACTGCCACACCTGGTCGTAGTCGGCATAGCCCGCCGCGTCGGCCACCAACCGCGACGCGTACCCCACCTGGCGGCTGTACAGGTCCCGCCCGCAGCGCGACGAGGCGCCCAACGGAATCGAATGCGCGGTGAAAACCAGCCGGGCGTCCGCGCGCAATTGCTCCGGCAGCGTCGCCGCCGCGGCGCCGATCGCGTCGGCGAAGATCTCGATGAACAGCGGATGGTCGAAGAACTGCCGTAACTTCACCAGCTCCGGCGCGCCTTGGCCCGCGGCCTGCCGCGCCCGCGCGATGTCTTCGAGATACTGTGTGCAGCCCGAGTAGCCGCCCCACGCCGAGGTGGTGAACACCGCCGCCCGCCGCACCCCGTCGTCACGCATCGCCGCGACGGCGTCCTCCACGTAGGGTTCCCAGTTGCGGTTACCGAAATACACCGGCAGCTCTTCACCGCGCGCACCGAGCTCGACGCGAATCTGGTCGATCAGCGCCCGGTTGATGCCGTTGATCGGCGACACCCCGCCGAAATGCATGTAATGCCCGGCGACGTCAGCGAGCCGCTCCCGTGGTACTCCGCGGCCCCGGGTGACGTTCTCCAGGAACGGCAGCACCTGCTCCGGACCTTCGGGGCCGCCGAAGGACAACAGCAGGACCGCGTCGAATTCCATGCGAGGCTGGACGAGACTAGAGCAGCTGCGTATGCGCGCCGCCATCGGCGTAGATGATCGACCCGGTGGTGGCCGGCAGCCAGTCCGACAGCAGGGCGCACACGGTCTTGGCCACCGGCTCGGCGTCCTTCATGTCCCAGCCGATCGGCGCGCGCTGGTCCCAGCCCTGTTCGAGCAGCTGCATCTGATCGCTGATGCCGGCGATCCCGGCGCCGACGATCGCGCTCATCGCCAGCGTTCGAATCGGCCCGGCCGCAACGAGATTCGACCGAACTCCGTGTGGACCGGCCTCGCGTGCCACGAACCGGTTGACGGATTCGAGCGCGCTCTTGGCCACGGTCATCCAGTTGTAGAACGGCATCGCACGTGTGGGATCAAAGTCCATCCCGACGAACGCACCGCCACGGCTCATGATCGGCAGCAGCGCCTTGGCCAGTGACGCGTAGGAGTACGCGGAGATGTGGATGCCCCTGGCCACGTCCTCGAACGGCGCGTCGAGGAAGGGGAACTCGCCCATGCCGCTGCGCGGCATGAAACCGATTGAGTGCACGACGCCGTCGAGCTTGTTGCCCTCGCCGATCACCTCCGTCACTCGCTCCGCCAGGGTGTTCAGGTGCTCGTCGTTCTGCACGTCGAGCTCCAGCAGCGGCGCCTTGGCCGGCAGCCGGTCGACGATGCGCTGGATCAGCCGCATCCGGTCGAAACCGGTGAGCACCAGCTCGGCGCCGGCCTCGTGCGCCACCCGCGCGATGTGGAACGCGATCGACGAGTCGGTGATGATCCCGGTGACCAGGATCCGTTTGCCTTCGAGCAGTCCTGTCATGTCCGTCCTTGATCTGTCGGGGCCCGTCAGTGGCCCATGCCCAGGCCGCCGTCGACCGGGATCACCGCGCCGGAGATGTATCCGGCGTCCTCGGATGCGAGGAAGCTGACCACGCCGGCCACTTCCAGGGTGGTGCCGACCCGCTGCAGCGGGATCGCCTGCAGCGCGGTTTCCTGCTGCTTGTCGGTCAGCGCGCGGGTCATGTCGGTGTCGATGAAGCCGGGCGCGACGACGTTGGCCGTGATCGACCGCGACCCGAGCTCGCGGGTCAGCGAGCGCGCCAGGCCCACCAGCCCGGCCTTGGACGCGGAGTAGTTCGCCTGGCCGGGAATGCCCGACAGACCGGCGACGGAACCCATGAAGATGAACCGGCCGAACCGCTTCTTGATCATGTTTCGCGACGCCCGCTTGGCCACCCGGAACACACCCGTGAGGTTCGCGTCGAGGACCCGGAGGAACTGTTCCTCGCTCATCCGCATGATCAGCATGTCCGCGTTGATGCCGGCGTTGGCCACCAGCACCTCGACCGGGCCGTGGTGCTCCTCGACGGCCGTGAACGCCGCGTCGACCGCGCCGTTGTCGGTGACGTCGCACTCGACGCCGAACAGCTCGTCGGGCGCGCCGGACCCGCGGTGGGTGACCGCCACCTTGTGCCCATCGGCGGCCAGGCGGCGGGCGACCGCGAGGCCGATGCCGCGGTTACCACCGGTGACCAGGACCGATCGGGACACAAACGGCGGACGGCCCCCTTCGTTCGACGGGTCGGAAATGCCGATGGGCTCGGCAACGGTGTCGGTCATGCCCGCCAACTTAACGCCTCACCTGCACGGGGACCGAATCGGCCAGCGAACGAGGACTGCGACGCGTCGACCACCCGCATCACCACCGCGCGGGTGCGCGCGATTCGCACGTCGTGGGTGCGACCGGCCATCGCAGATCGTGAAAAGCACCAGCGACGGCGCCAACAGGATCGCCGGTGGGTGCGCCCACTTGCTGGGACGCTGCGGCGCAACGCTTTCCAGCAGCTCCATGTTGGCGAACCGCAACACTCGCCGATAGCGCCAAATGGACGACGATGTAGGAAGCGATCAGGCCGGGGATGACAAGCAAGAAGACGAAGTACCACGCCTGAGCGAACCCGACAGCGATATCGGGCCTGGCTCATGCGTCTGCGAGGCGTGTCATTTCACGCGTGTGATTCGTTGATGTCATTTCAGGCATGTCATTTCACCGATGTGGTTTGCCTATCGGCGTCCCGCCAGTGCTCCGCGGCGGCGGCTGGCGACGAAGCGGACGACGTCGGCGATCCAGTCCCGGTCCGTTCGCAGCGTCAGCACCGGCGCGTCGCACCGCCGGAGGGTGCGTGCCACCTCGGCACGGTGCGCAGCCGCGGCTTTTTCGAAGTCGTCACGCAACTGCGTGTCGATGGTGAATTCCCGCACCACACCCGATTCGGCGTCCTGCAGGATCACGTCGCCGACGTCGGGCAGCTCGACGTCGCGCGGGTCGATCACCTCGATGCCCAGCACCTCGTGGCGCCCGGCAATGGCCCGCAGTGGCCGCATCCAGTTGATCGGCCCGAGGAAGTCGCTGATGATCACCGCCATGCCGCGCCGGCGCTCCGGGCGGCGCAGCGCGTCGATCGCCGTGGCCAGGTCGCCGCGCACACCCACCGGCGCCTTCGGTGATGTCGCGATCGCACGCAGCAATGTGTTCTCGTGCATCCGGCCTGACCGCGCGGGAACGCGGATGATCTTCTCCCCGTTGGCAATCAGCGCGCCAAGGCGATTGCCGCCACCGCTGTTGAGAAATGCGATCGCCGCGGCGGCCGCCACCGCTAGGTCGCGCTTCTCGCAGCCGCTGGTGCCGAAATCCAGACTGGCGGACATGTCGACCACCAGCCAGGTCTCCAGCTCCCGGTCGGCGATCATCCGCCGCACGTGCGGGGTGGCGGTGCGCGCCGTCACCGACCAATCCATGCGCCGCACATCGTCGCCGGGCTGGTAGATCCGCGACTCGCCCGGCTCCGAACCGGGTCCCGGGATCAGACCGAGGTGGTCGCCGTGCAGGACGCCGTCCAGCTTGCGCCGAACCGTCAGCTCCAGCTTGCGCAGCGCCGCCGAGAGTTCCGGGTCGCGGATCTGACCGCGCTGCAGCGACGGAAGGTCGACCGTCCGCCCCTCGGAGCGGGTCACCGACCGCTAGCCGCGGCCGCTGCGGCGGGCACCACCGGCGCCACCGAATGTCCTTGCTGCGGAGCGGCATTGACCTGCGGCAAGGCAACCGTCTGCAGGATTCGGTTGATCACGGTCTCCGGCGAGATCTCATCGGCCAGCGCGTCGTAGGTGAGCACCAGCCGGTGGCGCAGCACGTCGGGAACGACCTCGATGACGTCCTGCGGGATCACGTAGTCGCGACCGCGGACCAGGGCCAGCGCCCGGGCGGCGGCGATGATGCCCAGCGAGGCGCGCGGCGACGCACCGTAGGCGACCCAGGCGCGGACGTCGGGCATGCCGAACTGCTCCGGGCGACGGGTGGCGGTTACGGCGCGCACCACGTAGTCGACCAGCGCGTGGTGCACGAAGTTGTTGCTGGCCACGTCCTGCAACCGGAGCAGGTCGCCCGGGTCGAGGATCTGCTTGGGCTCCGGCGGCGTGACGCCCATCCGGTAGATGATCTCGCGCTCTTCCTCGGGCGTCGGGTAGTCGATGTTGATCTTGAACAGGAAGCGGTCGCGCTGGGCCTCGGGCAGCGCGTAGACGCCCTCCTGCTCGATCGGGTTCTGTGTCGCCATGACCAGGAACGGCTTCGGCATCGGGAACGTCTTGCCGCCGATCGACACGTGGCGTTCGGCCATCACCTCGAGCAGCGCCGACTGCACCTTGGCCGGGGCGCGGTTGATCTCGTCGGCGAGGATGAAGTTGGCCACCACCGGGCCGAGCTCGATGTCGAACTGCTCCTTGCCCTGCCGGTAGATCCTGGTGCCCACGATGTCGGTGGGCACCAGGTCGGGCGTGAACTGGATGCGGGCGAACGAGCCGCCGACCACCCGCGCGAACGTCTCGACGGCCAACGTCTTGGCCACGCCGGGTACCCCTTCGAGCAGCACATGCCCCCTGGCCAGCAGGCCGACGAGCATCCGCTCGACGAGCTGGTCCTGGCCCACGATGATCCGCTTGACCTCGTAGATGGCGCGCTCGAGTGTGTGCACCTCGCCGGACAGCCCGCCGTTGTTGCCCGGGGGCTGCGGCGGCGCGGCGTGGGCACCCGGGTAACCGGGTCCCCCACCTGGCCCCGAAAAGTTTCCGGCGCCCTGCGGCGGCCCACCTGCTGACGTCATCGAGGATCCTCCCACGGAGTCGTTACGACATGTCCGTCGTCAACTATTCCAGGCACTCCGGAATCCGTCGACGTAGGTTCGCTAAGCGAGCCGCTGGGCGCGGCGCGTCAGCTTTCGATGATCCGGGTCAGGTACGGCGTCATTCCCGGGGTCCGCACCGGGCTGACGGTGACTTTGCCGACCAGCGACGACGCCTCCAGCATCTGGCCGTTGCCCAGGTACATCGTGACGTGTTGGCTGCCGCCCGGCCCGTAGAAGATCAGGTCACCCCGCTGGGCCTGCGACGGCGGGATGTGCCGCCCGGCGTTGTACTGGTCACCGGAGAACCGCGGGATCAGCACTCCGACGCCGGCGAACATGTAGCGCATCAGCCCCGAACAGTCGAAGCCCACTGTGTTCGCCCCGTCGTCGATACCCGTGCTGGGGCCGGTCAGGGTGCCGCCGCCCCAGGAATAGGGGACGCCCATCTGGGAGCCGCCCCGCCGGATCACGTATTCGATGGCCTGCCTGCCGTACACCCGGTTGATGCGCCCGGGCGCAACGCTGTTGTTTTCGTTGCCGAAGAGGCCCAGACCGCCGAGGAACTTGCGGCCGAGGTCCAGCGTGGTCTGGGTGGCGATGTTGGTGGCCTGCAGTGACGCGTTGGCGATCGCGACCGGATCACCCGGCGCGCCGGCGCTGGCTGTCTTCGGCAGCGTCGGGTCCCACTGACTGTTGTCGTCGGCCATCGCCGGTGTGGCCAGTCCGAACAGCAGTGCGACGGCTACCAGCACGGCCGTCGCAATTCTGTTATTACGCAGCACAGTTCACCACCTGCTCAGTACTCGATGTAACGGACGACGTACGGCGTCATGCCGCTGGTGCGGACCGGCGAGATCTTCACGGTCGAGCCCGTGTACGGGGCCTCCAGCATCTGGCCGTCGCCGAGGTAGAGGGTCACGTGTTGGCTGCCGCCGGGGCCGTAGAAGATGACGTCGCCGCGGCGCATCTCGGCCGCCGGGATTTTGCGGCCCATGTTGTACTGCGACCCCGAGTAGTGCGGCAGCCGGATGCCGACGCCTGCGAACGCGTAGAGGATCAGCCCGGAACAGTCGAAGCCGACGGTGCCCGCGCCGTCGTCGATTCCGCGGCTCGGGCCGGCCGCGTTCCCGCCCCCCCACGAGTACGGGACGCCGATCTGGGACATCGCCCGGCCGATGACGTATTCGGAGGCCTGCCTGCCGTAGACCCGCGGAATGGCCCCGTTGTTGGTGTAGCCGGTCGGCGTGGGCAGAATGCCGACCATGCGCAGGAAATTGCGGCCCATGTTGGCGGTTACCTGCGCCGACGTGGCCGAGACGCCCAGCACGGAGTTGATGATTGCGATGGGGTCACCGGGGACGTTCGCGCTCGGCACCGCGGGCAGCGTGGGGTCCCACGGGCTGTCCCAGGCGTTGGCCGCCGGCGGCGGTGCGGGCGCGCCCGGCGCGGCTTGCGGATTACCCCAGCGGTCCGTGCTGCCCGGGACGTGTGCGGCCGACGTGGCCCACTCCGCCTTGGCGGCGGCGAGCCGGGACTGCGCGGCGTTGCGCTCGGCGGCCAACCGGTTGATCTCCGCCTGCTGAGTGCCGAACTGCTTCTGGGCGTCGACGAGCGCGGCCACCGCGTCGTCCTGGCTGTGCTGTGCGTCTGCGACGGCCTTGTCGGCCTTCTGCTGGGCGGCCCTCGCGGCCGACTCCTTGTTCGCCTGCTCGGTGCGCGCCCGCAGGAGGTCGGTCATCACCCGCTGGGAACTGATGGCCAGGGCTTGACCGGTCGACGCGGTCGAGATCATGTCATCGGGATTCTTGGCGGTCAGATATGAGGCCGACGGGCCGTTGACGTAGGTGGCGGCGGCGAAGGTGTTGAACCGCTGTTGGGCGCCGGCGATCGCGGCGTCGGCGTCCGCGACGGCGCGCTGGCTGGAGTCGACGTCTTGCCTGGCCGCATCCGCGGCATCCCGCGCGGTCTGCACGTCGGCGATGGCCTTGTTGACGCTCTCCTGGCGCATCTGTATCGCCGCGCCGATGTCCTGCAGTTTCTGATTCGCGTCGGCGACCTGTGCGATGAGCGAGGCCAGCGAGTTGGGGTCGGCCGGTTGGGGCTCACCGGCGGCCAGGCCGGGCGTACCGAGCAGCAACCCGACAGCCACCGCCACCGCACACGCTGACGCGCTGGTGCGTCTCATCCGACTCAGGACTCCTACGGCTCAAATGCGAACGTACCCAGCAGTCACTGGAGACACTTCTACAACAGAAGACGCCATAGGCACCGTACGTCACATCTGACACTAAAGAAACTTTAGTCACAAACTACAGCGCTGTAATTAAATAGAGCGTGACCGAATAGTGACCCGGTCGGTATTAACGCGCGCTTGGGGTCCGGAAAAAGACTTAGCTGTCGGCGCCAACGCCCGCTTCTGAGGCGCTGGCGCGTTTGCCACGCACCTGCAGTAAACGCATTGCGACCGCCGCCGCGCCAACAACGACGACCAGCACGATGGTCAATGCGGTCCACGGGAAATGCGGCGTCGTCAACTCGCCGAGGAAATTCTGTGCCGACTGCACCGGATTGCCGGTTTTCGCGATGTCCTGGCCGGCTTCGAGGGTGACCCGGTCGAACACCGGGCTGTAGGTGCCCGCGAAGGACGGAGAGATCGCCAGCACGGTAGAGCCGGGGTAGGCATGCCCGACTTCGGTGGCGATGTCGCGCAGCGGGGTGTCGATCGGGGGGTTCGCGTCGATCACGACGATCTTGAGGTTGATGCCCTTCTTCTTCGCGTCGGCCACCACCTGGCGCAACGCGGGCACCTCTGCGGCGGGCGCGCTGACACCGTCTTCACCGACATCGGCGTTGACCTTGTTGATGTCGACGTCGGGAGGAATGTAGGCGGGCAGGAAAGGAATCGTCTGCGGCCCGGCCAACCCGTGCATGTTGCTGCCCTCCGGTCTGAAGCTTCTCGAGGCCTTCTAGAGGCACTGTCAGGGGCACGGTACGCGATCCCGTGGACTCAGCCTCGGAACGGCACCCCGCGTGATAAAGGACAACCGTACTGTTAGAATGGAAGGGCCGGCGGCACCACCTGTCGCCGATGGACAACTTAACGGGGAGCAGATGTGACCAGCACGGAATCGGTGAATTCGTTCGGAGCCCGCGACATCCTGCAAGTCGGGGACGACAGCTATCAGATCTATCGCCTCGATGCGGTCCCCGGAACCGAGAAACTCCCCTACAGCCTCAAGGTGCTGGCTGAAAACCTGCTGCGCAACGAGGACGGCTCCAACATCACCCGGGAGCACATCGAGGCCATCGCGAAGTGGGACCCGTCGGCCGATCCGAGCACCGAGATCCAGTTCACACCCGCACGGGTGATCATGCAGGACTTCACCGGCGTGCCGTGCATCGTCGACCTGGCGACGATGCGCGAGGCGGTTGGTGACCTCGGCGGCGATCCCGACAAGGTGAACCCACTGGCACCGGCCGACCTGGTGATCGACCACTCGGTGATCGCCGACATTTTCGGCCGTGCCGACGCGTTTGAGCGCAACGTCGAGCTCGAGTACCAGCGCAACGGCGAGCGCTATCAGTTCCTGCGCTGGGGCCAGGGCGCCTTCGACGACTTCAAGGTGGTGCCGCCCGGCACCGGCATCGTCCACCAGGTCAACATCGAGTACCTGGCCCGCGTCGTGATGGGCCGTGGCGGCTCCGGAATGAGAACTGCCTACCCGGACACCTGTGTCGGCACCGATTCGCACACCACGATGGTCAACGGGCTGGGCGTTCTGGGTTGGGGCGTCGGCGGCATCGAGGCCGAGGCCGCGATGCTCGGCCAGCCGGTGTCCATGCTGATCCCCCGTGTTGTCGGCTTCAGGCTTACCGGGGAGATCCGGCCCGGCGTGACCGCCACAGACGTGGTGCTCACGGTCACCGAGAGGCTGCGCAAGCACGGTGTGGTCGGCAAGTTCGTGGAGTTCTACGGCGAAGGCGTTGCCGAGGTGCCGCTGGCCAACCGCGCCACGCTGGGCAACATGAGTCCCGAATTCGGTTCCACTGCGGCGATTTTCCCGGTCGACGAGGTCACCCTCGATTACCTGCGGATGACCGGCCGCAGCGAAGAGCAGGTGGCCCTTGTG
Source organism: Mycobacterium sp. (assembly GCF_035314905.1). Classification (GTDB taxonomy): domain Bacteria; phylum Actinomycetota; class Actinomycetes; order Mycobacteriales; family Mycobacteriaceae; genus Mycobacterium. The sequence goes on along the minus strand of NZ_DATFYW010000205.1, from coordinate 26,920 downwards.
GAGGCCTACACCAAGGCGCAGGGGATGTGGCACGACCCGCAGCACGAGCCCAAGTTCTCCGAATACCTCGAGCTCGACCTGTCCGACGTGGTCCCCTCGATCGCCGGCCCGAAGCGCCCGCAAGACCGGATCGCGCTCAGCGATGCAAAGCCAGCCTTCCGCAAGGACATCCACAACTATGTCGAGGAGCACATGCCGGCGGAGTGCACCAAACTCGACGAAGCGGTCGACGAGTCGTTCCCGGCCAGCGACGCGGTTTCGCTGTCTTTCGCGGACGACGATGCCGTCGATGTCCGCTCGGCGGCCAATCACGCTGAGGGCCGGCCGAGCCAGCCGGTCACAGTGAAGTCCGACGACCGTGGCGAGTTCGTGCTCGACCACGGCGCCGTGGTGATCGCGGCGGTCACGTCGTGCACGAACACCTCCAACCCGGAAGTGATGCTTGGTGCTGCGCTGCTGGCCAAGAACGCGGTCGAAAAGGGCCTGAGCTCCAAGCCCTGGGTCAAGACGTCGATGGCGCCCGGATCTCAGGTCGTCAGCGACTACTACGACAAGGCGGGGCTGGGGCCCTATCTGGAGAAACTCGGCTTCTACCTCGTGGGCTATGGCTGCACGACGTGCATCGGCAACTCCGGTCCGCTGCCCGATGAGGTCTCGGAGGCGGTCAACGACAACGACCTTTCGGTCACCGCCGTGCTGTCCGGCAACCGTAACTTCGAGGGCCGCATCAACCCGGACGTGAAGATGAACTACCTCGCGTCCCCGCCGCTGGTGATCGCCTACGCGTTGGCCGGCACGATGGACTTCGATTTCGAGCTCGACTCCCTCGGCACCGACAAGGATGGCAACGACGTCTTCCTGCGCGACATCTGGCCGTCCCAGCGGGATATCGCCGACACCATCGCGTCGTCGATCAACAAGGAGATGTTCGTCGATAACTACGCCGATGTGTTCAAGGGCGATGACCGCTGGCGCAACCTGCCGACCCCGAGCGGCAAGACGTTCGAGTGGGATCCGGCCTCGACGTACGTTCGCAAGCCACCCTACTTCGACGGGATGCCCGCGGAGCCTGAGCCGGTTCGCGACATCACCGGGGCGCGGGTGCTGGCGCTGCTCGGCGATTCGGTGACCACCGACCATATTTCGCCGGCCGGCAGCATCAAGCCGGGCACCCCGGCCGCGAGGTACCTCGACGCGCACGGCGTGGACCGCAAGGACTACAACTCCTACGGTTCGCGCCGCGGCAACCACGAGGTGATGATCCGCGGGACCTTCGCCAACATCCGGCTGCGCAATCTGCTGCTCGATGATGTCGCTGGCGGTTACACCCGCGACTTCACCCAGGAGGGCGGCCCGCAGGCCTTCATCTACGACGCTGCGCAAAACTATGCCGCGCAGGACATCCCACTCGTTGTGTTGGGTGGAAAAGAATACGGTTCGGGGTCCTCGAGGGACTGGGCCGCGAAGGGCACCCGGTTGCTGGGCGTGCGCGCTGTGATCGCCGAGTCGTTCGAGCGCATCCACCGGTCCAACCTGATCGGCATGGGCGTGATCCCGCTGCAGTTCCCCGAAGGCGAGTCGGCGGCGACGCTCAAACTGGACGGCACCGAGGTGTACGACGTCACCGGTATCGAGCAACTCAATGACGGCAGGACGCCGAAGACGGTGCATGTCAAGGCGACGAAGGAAGACGGCAGCGCGGTGGAATTCGACGCGAAGGTGCGCATCGACACCCCCGGCGAGGCCGACTACTACCGCAACGGCGGGATCCTGCAGTACGTGCTTCGCAACACGCTGATGTCCTGACCGGGCCGGACACCGACCATGCCGCGAGTCAGCGAGGACCATCTGGCGGCTCGTCGCCGCCAGATCCTCGACGGCGCCAGGCGGTGCTTCGCCGAGTACGGCTACGACCGTGCGACGGTGCGCCGCCTGGAGCAGACGATCGGGCTGTCGCGGGGTGCGATCTTTCACCACTTCCGCGACAAGGACACGCTGTTCTTCGAGTTGGCGCACGAAGACGCCGAGCGGATGGCAGACGTCGCGTCGCGCGAGGGCCTGATTCAGGTGATGCGCGACATGCTCGCGGCGCCGGATCAGTTCGACTGGCTGGCAACCCGGTTGGAGATCGCCCGTAAGCTGCGCAACGACCCGGCGTTTCACCGCGGCTGGGCGGAGCGGTCGGCCGAGCTGTCGGACGCGACGGCCGATCGGCTGCGCAGGCAGAAGGAAGCGGGGCGGTTGCGCGACGACGTGCCGGCCGACGTGCTGCAGACCTATCTCGATCTCGTGCTCGACGGCCTGGTGGCGCGGTTGGCCTCCGGCGACGATCCGGCACGCCTGTCTGCGGTACTGGATCTGGTCGAGGCCTCGGTACGCCAGCGGCGCTAGCCGACGCGTCGGTGCCCGGTATGGTTCGGGCCGCCGCGGCTGCGCATCGTCGTGCCCGACTCTCGCAGCAGGCTGTGGACCGATCCGTAGGAACGGCCCGTGGAAGCGACCAGCGTCCTGATGCTGGCGCCCGACTCGTAAGCGCTTCGCAGCTCGTGCAACAACTCGTCGCGAGCCTTGTCCGGCTTCCTCATCGACATCTCCCCGCTGTAGATGACCCCCGCTATTCGAGGGTAGAGAAAATCGCGGAGTCTGCGCTGGGAAATGGCCGAAATCTCTTGGGACAGCGATCAGGCGAGCTCGATCAGGTCGCGGTATTCCTCGGACCAGTAGTCCTCGGTGCCGTCGGGCAGCAGCACCACCCGCTCGGGGTTGAGCGCTTCGGCGGCGCCCGGGTCGTGGGTGACCAGCACCACGGCCCCGACGTAGCTGCGCAGCGCGTCGAGCACCTGCTCGCGTGATGCGGGGTCGAGGTTGTTGGTCGGCTCATCCAGCAGCAGGACGTTGGCCCTCGACGCGACGAGCCCCGCCAGCGCAAGCCGGGTCTTCTCGCCACCCGACAACGTTCCTGCGGGCTGATCGAGCTGCGGGCCGCTGAACATGAACGCGCCCAGTAGCCCGCGCAGGTCTTGCTCGCCGCTGTCAGGCGCCGCGTGGCGGATGTTCTGCCACACCGTCGCCGCGTCGTCGAGTGTGTCGTGCTCCTGGGCGAAGTAGCCGATCTTGCAACCGTGTCCGGGGTCGAGCACGCCGCCGTCGGCCGTTTCGACCCCGGCCAGCAACCTGAGCAGCGTGGTCTTGCCCGCGCCGTTGAGGCCGAGCACCACCACCCGCGAGCCGCGGTCGATGGCCAAGTCGACGCCGGTGAAGACCTCCAGTGAGCCGTAGGTCTTGGTCAGCCCCTTGGCGACAAGCGGCGTGCGTCCGCACGGCGCCGGAGTCGGGAACTTGATCCGCGCCACCTTGTCGGCCACGCGTTCCTCTTCCAAGGCCGCCATCATCCGGTCGGCTCGGCGCAACATATTCTGCGCTGCAACGGCTTTCGTAGCCTTCGCGCCCAGCTTGGCGGCCTGCGACCGCAACGCCGCCGCCTTGCGTTCGGCGTTGGCACGCTCCCGGCGGCGACGCTGCTCGTCGGTGGCGCGTGCGTCGAGGTACTTTCGCCAGGTCATGTTGTAGACGTCGACCTCGCCGCGCACCGCATCGAGGAACCACACGCGGTTGACGACGTCCGTGAGCAGGTCGACATTGTGGCTGATCACGACGAGTCCCCCGGTGTGTGCGTGCAGGAAATCGCGCAGCCAGCCCAGAGAATCGGCGTCGAGGTGGTTGGTCGGTTCGTCGAGGAGCAGCGTTGTCGCGGAGCCGGCGCCCGTGTCGGATGCGGCGAACAGGATGCGGGCCAGCTCGACTCGGCGCCGCTGGCCGCCGGACAGCGTCCGCAGCCGCTGCGTCAGTACCCGCTCGGGCAGCCCCAGGCTGGCGCAGATGCGGGCCGCCTCGCTTTCGGCGACGTAGCCGCCGAGCGCGGCGAACCGCTCCTCCAACTGGCCGTAGCGGCGCACCGCGCGATCGCGCTCGGTGTCGTCGACGACCTCGGCCATCCGCGCCTGCTGCTTCTCCAGGTCGGAGAGCAACGTGTCGAGGCCGCGCGCCGACAGCACCCGTTCCCGCGCCGGCACGTCGAGATCACCCTCTTTGGGATCCTGTGGCAGGTAGCCGATCTCACCGCTGCGGACCACGCTGCCGGCGTAGGGCTCAGCCTCGCCGGCGAGGATGCGCATCGTGGTGGTTTTACCTGCGCCGTTACGGCCGACCAGGCCGATCCGGTCACCGGGCTGGACCCGCAACGCGGGCCCCGGCGCGGACAGCAGGGTGCGCGCGCCGGCGCGGACCTCGAGGTCCGTGGCGGTGATCACGGTCTGGCTCCTTAGGTTTGGCGGTCGTCGGTGAATACCGGCGGACGCTTGTCGGCGCGTGCGGCGACGGCCTCTTCGAAGTTCTGGGTGAGCAGGCGAACGAAGAGCTGCCCGAGACCCTCGGCCTGCATGTGCCCTTCGAGGGTACCGGCGTCCAGGCCGCTCCACAGTGTGCGCTTGGTCAACTCCACCCCTGGACGGGAGAACGCCGCGATGCGTTCGGCCATTGCATAGCACGTGTCGAGCAGGTCTTCGCCGGGCACTTGCGCTGACACGAGGCCGATTCGTTCGGCTTCTCCCGCGTCGACGTCGCGGCCGGTGAGCATCAGCTCGAACGCTCGTGATGTGCCGATCGCGCGCGGCAGCAGGTAGCTGAGCCCGAGTTCGCTGGCGGTGAGGCCGTTGTTGATGCCGGCCGCGCGGAAGTAGGCCGCCGACGACGCCACGCGGATGTCGCACGCCAGCGCCAGGCACAAGCCGCCGCCGATGGCGGCGCCGTTCACGGCGGCGATCACGGGCTGATGCACGCGGCGCAGCCCCAGTATCACGTCGTCGAGAACCTCCATCGACCGCAGCGCATAGCTGGGCCGGGTCAGTCCCTCGACGTGGGGTACCGCGCCGGCGGATTTGTGGTCGGCGCCGGACGAGAAACCGCGGCCGGCCCCGGTCAGCACGACGACACGGACGTCGTTGTCGTGGTTCACCTCATCGAGGACCCGCTTGAGCGGCACCATCACGTCGAAGGCCATCGAGTTCATCCGCTCGGGCCGGTTCAGCGTGATCAGGGCGACGTTGGCGCGGGGACGGTCGACCAGGACGAATTCAGTTTCACGGCTCACGGTCCTGCACGCTATCGCGTGCCGCCCGTCAGGCCTGGTCGGAGTTGGACTGCGCCGCGATCGCCGCCTCGACGTCGTACGCCTCGACCTGGGCAATGAGGTCCTCCAGCATGGCCGGCGGCAGCGCCCCGGCCTGGTTGAACAGCAGTTTGCCCTTCTTGAACGCCATCAGCGTCGGGATGGAGCGGATGTCGGCGGCCGCGGCCAGCTGCTGTTCAGCCTCGGTGTCTACCTTGGCGTGCACGACATCGGGGTGCTTCTCTGAGGACGCCTCGAAGGTCGGCGCGAACTGCCGACACGGGCCGCACCACGAAGCCCAGAAGTCCACCAGCACGATCTCGTTGTCGTTGATGGTCTCGTTGAACGATTCGGCGGTGATGTTGCGGGTTGCCATGACCTTGTCAACGACCCCGGGCGCGCCGATGTTCCCTCTACGCAGGACCTGGCCGATGGGTCCGGTGGGCGGCGCGTCGGCAGATCGACGCTTATTTGCCGACGTTGCCGCAGATGATCGGCTGGAAGTAGAGGGTCGGCTGACCGTTTTGTTCGATCTGGCCCGACGATCCGAGGTGGATGTTCAGATACCAGCCGGAGGCCGGCGGCGCCTCGGCATTCTGAATGACCGTGGTCGTTTCCGCGCTGCCGCTGGGCGAGGCGACCAGATCGTTGAGTGGGTACTTGACCGCTCCCTGAGCGTTGCACGTGCCCAGATGGATGTGCTGGGCGTGGCTGCTCCCCGGGGCGAGGCCGCTGGCCGTCGTCGTGACGGTCAACGTCTTCTTCCCCGAGTCATAGGTCAAACTGGCCGAACCCTGCGGCTTCTCGCCGACCGGCGCCATGGTCAAGGTCGTGGTTGGGGCAGCGACAATGTCCGCGCATGCGATGGGCGTGTAGCCCAGTGCGCCCGGCCCGCCGAGTTGCGCGCCCGAAGCCAGGTGCATGTTCAGCGCCGTGCCGGTGGCCAGCCCGCCGGGGGCCGGCTGGGAGCTGGTGACAGTGGTGTTGATCGCCCCGCCCGCGTCGGCGGTCACGTCCGGGAACGGCACGATGACATCCCCCGTCGCGGCGCAGCTGCCCTGGTGGATGTGCATGGCGTGGGTGCTGCCCGGGGTGAAGCCGGCCATTTGCAGCTTTGCGGTGACGTTCTTGGTCTGTGGATCCCAGGTGAGCGTCGACGTGCCGGCCGGCTGGAAGGCGAGAGCGACATTGACCGGCGCCCCCGCGCCCGGGCTGGTTGACGTCGACGGTTGCGTCGAGTTCGAGCCACAGGCGGCGACCAGTGCGGCGATCGCGACGGCGGCCGTTACCAGCCGCCCGGAGCTCAACCTGTGGGACACACCACTCATTGTTACCCACGACACTACAAGCGCTCAATCCCCCGCCCTTTCCTGCACACAGCTCCCACCGGGTCGACTCCCCGCACACCGACGGGTATCGTGGCGGACTGCCTTACCAAAAAGGCTGCTGTCGCAATGTTTGGTCGACCCAAAGACATTGTGGCGCAATTGTTTAGGTGGAGTTGTCCAAGCAGGCGAGATGGGTTTTCACGGGGAGCCCGCTGACGCAACAGGTGAGATGACGACGACAGACTACCTTGCGACTTCGGTGCACAGCCATCGCGATGATGCCGAGGCCCTTCCGGAGGTCGGCCGCCCGGTCAGACGGTGAAGCCGAGGGCACGCAGCTGCTCCCGGCCGTCCTCGGTGATCTTGTCCGGCCCCCACGGGGGGTTCCAGACCCAGTTGATCCTCAGGTCGTTCACAAGGCCGGCCCCGACGAGGGCGGTTCGGGACTGGTCCTCGATCACGTCGGTAAGGGGGCATGCGGCCGATGTGAGCGTCATGTCGATCAGCGCAACGGTGCCTTGCTCGCCGCGTTGCAGGCTGAGGTCGTAGACGAGCCCCAGGTCTACCACGTTGATGCCGAGCTCCGGGTCGACGACGTCACGCATCGCCTCCTCGAGGTCGGCGAGTAGCTCGTCATCCGGCACGGCTGTTTCGCTCATCCTCCACCTCCAAGTCGTCGCTGGCTTGTGCCAGAGCGTCTTTGAAAGCCATCCAGCCCAGCAGAGCGCATTTCACGCGTGCCGGGTACTTCGCGACACCGGCGAATGCGATGCCGTCACCGAGCACATTTTCGTCCCCCTCGACACTTCCACGCGAGGACACCATTTCGGTGAACGCCGCGACGGTGTCGAGAGCCTGCTGCACATTTTGGCCGATCACTTGGTCGGTGAGCACCGACGTCGACGCCTGGCTGATCGAGCAGCCCTGACCGTCGTAGCTGACGTCGGCGACGCGCTCACCGTCTTCGGACAGCGCCACCCGCAGAGTGACCTCGTCGCCGCACGTCGGATTGACGTGGTGCACCTCGGCGCCGAAGGGCGCGCGCAGCCCGCGGTGGTGCGGGTGCTTGTAGTGATCGAGGATTACTTCCTGATAGATCTGGTCGAGCCGCACGGCCTGTTCACGCCCTGCCGAAGAAATCGACGGCCCGCCGCACCCCCGCAACGAGGCGGTCGACCTCGTCGGAGGTGTTGTAGACCGCGAACGACGCGCGCGCGGTGGCCGCGATGCCGAAGCGCCGGTGCAGCGGCCAGGCGCAGTGGTGCCCCACCCGTACCGCCACGCCCTCGTCGTCGAGCACCTGGCCGACGTCGTGAGCGTGAATGCCGTCGACGATGAACGAGACCGGCGAACCGCGGCCGTCGAGCGTCGTCGGCCCGATGACATGGACGCCGTCGATGGCGGCAAGCCCGTCCAGCGCGGCCGCGACCAGCTCCCGCTCGTGCGCTTCCGCCGTGTCCATGCCGATGTGGCCGAGGTAGCGCGCCGCCGCGGCGAGCCCGACGACCTGTGATGTCATCGGCGTGCCGGCCTCGAAACGCTGCGGCGCGGGCGCATATGTGGTGGCCTCCATCGTCACGGTCTCGATCATCGAACCCCCGGTGATGAACGGTGGCATCGCGTTCAGCAATTCCCGTCGCCCGTACAGCACGCCGATGCCGTTGGGGCCCAGCATCTTATGGCCGGAGAATGCGGCGTAGTCGACTCCGAGCGCGTGCAGGTCGACCGGTTGGTGCGGCACCGACTGGCAGGCGTCGAGCACGGTCAGCGCACCCACTGCGTGTGCCCGGACCACCAGTTCGTCGACTGGGGCGATCGCGCCGGTGACATTGGAGTGGTGACTGAACGCGAGAACCTTGACCCGCTCGTCGAGCCGCAATGAGTCCAGGTCTATGCGGCCGTCATCGGTGACGCCGTACCAGCGCAGGGTCGCGCCGGTGCGCCGGGCCAGCTCCTGCCACGGTACGAGGTTCGCGTGGTGTTCCAACTCCGTGGTCACGATGACGTCACCGGCACCGACGTGGTGCCCGAAGCGGTTGTCCCCCAGCACGTAGGACACCAAATTCAGCGATTCCGTGGCGTTCTTGGTGAACACCAGCTCGTCGGTATCGGCGCCGACGAACGCGGCGATGTCGGCGCGGCCCTCCTCGTAGGCGTCGGTGGACTCCTCCATCAGCTGGTGTGCGCCGCGATGCACCGCGCCGTTCGACGTGGTGAGGAAGTCCCGCTCGGCGTCGAGAACCTGCAGCGGCCGCTGCGACGTCGCGCCGGAATCCAGATAGGCCAACCGCTTTCCGCCGCGCATCACCCGGCTCAGGATCGGAAAGTCCGCCCTGATGGCGTCCAGGTCGACCGCCGCCGGCCGGCTCACCGAGATGGTCATCGCTATCCTCCCGTCGGTGCGCCCTGCTGGGTGAAGCGCTCGTAGCCGTTCTGGTCGAGCTCGTCGGCCAGCTCGGGGCCGCCGGATTCGACGATGCGCCCGCCGACGAACACATGGACGAAGTCGGGATGGATGTAGCGCAGGATCCGGGTGTAGTGGGTGATCAGCAGGATGCCGCCATGGACCTCCTCGGCGTAACGGTTGACGCCCTCGCTGACCACCCGCAGGGCGTCGACATCCAGCCCCGAGTCGGTCTCGTCGAGGATCGCGATCTTCGGCTTGAGCACGGCGAGCTGAAGGATTTCGTGCCGCTTTTTCTCACCGCCGGAAAAGCCTTCGTTGACGCTGCGTTCGGCGAACTGCGGGTCGATGTCGAGCGACTCCATCGCGGCCTTGACTTCCTTGATCCAGTGCCGCAGCTTCGGCGCCTCGCCGCGCACGGCGGTGGCGGCGGTCCGCAGGAAGTTCGACATCGACACGCCCGGCACCTCGACGGGGTACTGCATGGCCAGGAACAGCCCGGCGCGGGCCCGCTCGTCGACCGTCATCGCGAGCACGTCTTGTCCGTCGAGGGTGATCGATCCGGACGTCACCTTGTATTTCGGGTGTCCGGCGATCGCGTAGGACAGCGTCGACTTGCCGGATCCGTTGGGCCCCATCAGCGCATGGGTCTCCCCTGACTTCACGGTCAGATTGACACCCTTGAGGATCGGGATGTCGTCGGCCTCGTCGGTGGCCGCGACGCTGACATGCAGGTCCTTGATTTCCAGTGTGGTCATCAGTGTGTGATTCCTTGGATGCTCTCGGTGAGTTCCAGCTCGTGTTCGATGGCTGCGGTGAGCCGGTCGCGGACAGCGGGCACGGCGATCTTGTTGATGATCTCGCCGAAGAAGCCGCGCACGATCAGCCGGCGGGCCTGGTCTTCGGGGATGCCACGGGCACGCAGGTAGAACAGCTGCTCGTCGTCGAATCGTCCGGTGGCGCTGGCGTGTCCGGCGCCCACGATTTCGCCGGTCTCGATCTCGAGGTTGGGCATCGAATCCGCGCGGGCGCCGTCGGTGAGCACCAGGTTGCGGTTCGTCTCGAACGTGTTGGTACCGGTGGCCTCCGCCCGGATCAGCGCGTCGCCCACCCATACGGTGTGGGCGTCGGGCCGTGACGAGTCCGGATCGCCTTGCAATGCGCCCTTGTACAGCACATGGGAGCGACAGTTGGGCTGGGCGTGGTCGATCAGCAGCCGCGACTCCAGATGCTGACCGTCGTCGGCGAAGTACAGGCCGAGCAGCTCGGCGTCACCGCCGGGCGCGCAAAAGCGCACCCGGACGGTGGTCCGGACCAGGTCGCCACCGAGCATGACCGCGACGTGACGCAGCACCGCGTCCTTGCCCATCGCGGCGTGGTGGGTGCTGACATTCACGGCATCGTCGGCCCAGTCGGCGATCGACACCACGGTCAGCCGGGCCGCGTCGCCGACGACGAATTCGACGTTGTCGGCGTAGGTTCCGCTGCCGCGCTGGTCGATCACGGCGACCGCCTCGGCCAGCTCGCCGACGCGGACCTGCAGGTGCCCGTAGGCCGTGGCGCCCTCGCCGGGGCCGGTGATCGCGATGTCGATCGGCCCGTCCGGCGTTGCACCCTTGTCGACGCCCACAATCGTCGCCCGGTTGAACGACGAAAAGGCCTGGGCCGCAACCCGGTCGGCGGGGACGCCCGCCTGGCCCAGCCGCTCGTCGCCGCGGCGCACCGTCTCGACGGTGACACCGGGGCGTTCGCCGACCTCGATTCGGGCAGAGCCAGTGGCCGGGGCCGACCCGTTGTGCAGGCCGCGCAGCCGACGCAGCGGCGTGAACCGCCAGATTTCGTCCCGGCCACCGGGTACCTCGAATGCATTGACGTCGAACGACGTGAAGATCTCACCCTTGTTGGCGGTCGCCAGCGTTGCCCCGGTCACCCGACCGCGCCCTCCATCTGCAGCTCGATCAGGCGGTTGAGCTCCAGCGCATACTCCATCGGGAGCTCCTTGGCGATCGGCTCCACGAAGCCGCGCACCACCATCGCCATCGCCTCGTCCTCGGTCATCCCGCGGCTCATCAGGTAGAAGAGCTGGTCCTCACTGACCTTGGACACGGTGGCCTCGTGGCCCATCGTGACATCGTCCTCGCGGATGTCGACGTACGGATAGGTGTCGCTGCGACTGATCGTATCGACCAGCAGCGCATCGCATTTCACGCTCGAGCGCGATCCGTGCGCGCCCTTGTTGACCTGGACCAGGCCGCGGTAGGACGCGCGCCCGCCGCCTCGGGCCACCGACTTGGAGACGATGTTGCTCGAGGTGTTCGGCGCCAGGTGCAGCATCTTGGCGCCGGTGTCCTGGTGCTGGCCCTCGCCGGCGAACGCGACCGACAGCACCTCGCCCTTGGCGTGCTCGCCGGTCATCCAGACGGCCGGGTACTTCATCGTGACCTTGGAGCCGATGTTCCCGTCGATCCACTCCATGGTGGCGCCGGCCTCCGCGCGGGCCCGCTTGGTCACCAGGTTGTAGACGTTGTTCGACCAGTTCTGGATCGTCGTGTAGCGGCATCGCCCGCCCGGCTTGACGATGATCTCCACCACGGCTGAGTGCAGCGAGTCCGACTTGTAGATCGGCGCCGTGCAGCCCTCGACGTAGTGCACGTAAGCACCCTCGTCGACGATGATCAGGGTCCGCTCGAACTGGCCCATGTTCTCGGTGTTGATCCGGAAGTAGGCCTGCAGCGGGATGTCGACGTGCACACCGGGCGGGACGTAGATGAACGAGCCGCCCGACCACACCGCGGTGTTCAGCGCCGAGAACTTGTTGTCCCCGGCCGGGATCACGGTGCCGAAGTACCGCCTGAAGATGTCCGGGTGCTCGCGCAGCGCGGTGTCGGTGTCCAAGAAGATGACACCCTGGGCCTCCAGGTCCTCGCGGATCTGGTGGTAGACGACCTCCGACTCGTACTGGGCGGCGACACCCGACACCAGGCGCTGCTTCTCCGCCTCCGGGATGCCGAGCCTGTCGTAGGTGTTCTTGATGTCCTCGGGCAGCTCATCCCAGCTCGCGGCCTGCTTCTCGGTGGAGCGCACGAAGTACTTGATGTTGTCGAAGTCGATGCCTTCCAGGTTGGAGCCCCAATTCGGCATCGGCTTGCGCTCGAAGATGCGCAGCGCCTTCAGCCGGTTCTGCAGCATCCACTCGGGCTCGTTCTTCTTGGCCGAGATGTCGCGCACCACGGCGTCGGACAGCCCGCGCGCTGCGCTGGCTCCCGCGACATCGGAGTCAGCCCAGCCGTAGCCGTACCGGCCCAGCGAGGCGATCGCCTCTTCCTGGGTCAGGGGCTCGGGCCTGGCGGCCGCGGTTTCCGGCGTGAGGGTCATAGCGACACTCCTTCAAGGGTGGTATCGGCTTCGACGCGGGCTGCGCGCCGAAGGGGAACGTGTGTGGTACAGGCGCAGTCGCCGTTGACGATCGTCGCGAGCCTCTGCACGTGGGTCCCCAGGACTTCGGCCATGGCCTCCCGCTCGGTCTCGCACAGCTCGGGAAATTCCTCGGCCACGTGCGACACCGGGCAGTGGTGTTGGCAGATCTGGATGCCGTGGATCGGGCTGTCGACGTGGCTGGTGGTGGCCGCGTACCCGGCCCTGGTCAACGCGGCGGCAACACGCTCTGCGGTGGCCTCCACGCCGCTTGTGTCGCCGTCGTCGACGTCGCACAGGATCTTGTCGATGCGCTGCCGGGCGAACGAGCGGACCGCGGCGTCGCCACCGATCTCGCGCAGCTGGCGCATGGCGGCGGCGGCCAGATCGTCGTAGGTGTGGCCCAGCTTGGCACGGCCGGCGGCCGTCAGCCGGTAGCGTTTGGCGGGCCGGCCCCTGCCGCTCTGCTGCCATGCGGCGGCGGCGTTGGCCTGCGCTTCGCCCGCCTCGATCAGCGCGTCGAGGTGCCGCCGCACGCCGGCGGCGGACAGGCCGAGCCGCTCTCCGATCTCGCCCGCTGTGATGGGTCCGGCCTCCAGCAGTAGCTCGATGATCGCCCCACGGGTGCGGCGGTCACTTTCCGGACGTATTTTCACAACACCATTGTGACGGAATTCGGCGAACAGGTCCAGCAAGGCCACCCTTCGCTGCGCGGTTACTCTGCTCTGATGGCATCCGGCCATTGGTCCCTGAGCACGTCGATCGCCCGCTGGCACGGCGACGAGCGGACCGTTGGTTCCCCGTTGAACGATGCCGAGGTCGTCGCGCTGCGTCGGACCCGCCTTCTCGGCGCCACCGGGACGGTCTTGATGGCCATCGGCGCGCTCGGTGCGGGTGCCCGGCCCGTCGTGCAGGACCCGACGTTCGGGGTCCGCCTGCTCAACCTGCCGTCGCGCATCCAGACCGTCTCCCTGACCATGACGACCACGGGCGCGGTGATGATGGCGCTGGCCTGGCTGATGCTGGGCCGGTTCGCGCTCGGCGACAGGCGCATGTCGCGCAGCCAGCTTGACCGCACCCTGCTTCTGTGGATGCTGCCGCTGCTGATCGCACCGCCGATGTACAGCAAGGACGTCTACTCGTACCTGGCGCAAAGCCAGATCGCGCGGATCGGGCTCGACCCGTATCGGGTCGGCCCGGCCCCGGGGCTGGGCCTGGATCACGTGTTCACGCTCTCGGTTCCCAGCCTGTGGCGCGAGACCCCGGCGCCGTACGGTCCGCTGTTCTTGTGGATCGGGCGCGGCATTTCGGAGCTGACCGGCGAGAACATCGTGGCCGCCGTGCTGTGTCACCGCGTGGTGGTGCTGGTCGGCGTCGGGCTGATCGTCTGGGCGACGCCGCGGCTGGCCCGCCGCTGCGGGGTGGCCGAGGTGAGTGCGCTGTGGCTGGGCGCGGCCAATCCCCTGCTGCTGATGCACCTGGTGGCCGGCATCCACAACGAGGCGCTGATGCTGGGCCTGATGCTGACCGGCACCGAGTTCGCGCTGCGCGGCACCGATTCGGACCGGCCGTTGGTGCCACGCCCGTTGCTCCGGCCGCGCGGGCGCGCCGAGTGGTCGCAATGGACACCGCTGGCCATGCTGATGGCCGGGACAGCGCTGATCACCATGTCGTCGCAGGTGAAGTTGCCGTCGCTGCTGGCGCTCGGGTTCGTTGCCGTGGCGCTGGGGCGGCGTTGGGGCGGCAACGTAAGGGGATTCCTCGCCGCCAGCGGGTTGCTGATGACGTTGTCGCTGGCCGTGATGGCGATCATCGGATGGGCCAGTGGCCTGGGCTTCGGCTGGATCTACACGCTCGGCACCGCGAACGTCGTGCGGAGTTGGATGTCGCCGCCGACGCTGCTCGCGCTCGGCACCGGTCAGGTTGGGATATTGCTCGGTCTCGGCGACCACACGACCGCGGTGCTGTCGCTGACCCGCGCGATCGGTGTGGTGATCATCGCGGTGACGGTCACGTGGCTGCTGCTGGCAGTGCTGCGCGGGCGCCTGCACCCGGTCGGCGGCCTGGGCGTTGCGCTCGGCGCGACCGTGTTGCTGTTCCCGGTGGTGCAGCCGTGGTACCTGCTGTGGGCGATAATCCCGCTCGCGGCCTGGGCGACGCGGCCGGGCTTCCGCACAGCGACGATCATCGTCACGCTTGTTGTGGGAATCTTCGGTCCGACAGCCAACGGCGACCGGTTCGCGCTGTTCCAGATCATCGACGCGACGGTGGCCAGCACCATCGTCGTGCTGCTGCTGATCGCGCTGACCTACACCCGACTGCCGTGGCGCAGCGTGCCTCACCCGGTGTCCGCGATCGCCGACGACATTCCCGAGCGGACGCCGGCTCGCGTGCCGGTGAGCCGGCCGCTACCGGGGCCGCCGCCGGCCCAGCTGCCCGGCGCTTACGCTGAATCTCCGTGAGCGCAGGTAAGACAACCCCCGTTCGGCTGCGCGGGGTGTCCAGGCGCTACGGCTCCACGACAGCGGTGTCGGGGCTCGACCTCGACGTTCAGACCGCTGAGGTGCTCGCGTTACTGGGACCCAACGGCGCAGGCAAAACGACGACGGTCGAGATGTGCGAGGGCTTCGTCCGGCCCGACTCCGGCACCATCGAGGTACTCGGCCTGGATCCGATCGCCGACAACGCGCGCCTTCGGCCGCGCATCGGTGTGATGCTGCAGGGCGGCGGCGGCTATCCCGCTGCACGGGCCGGCGAGATGCTGAACCTCGTCGCGGCCTATTCCGCCAATCCTCTCGATCCACAATGGCTTTTGGAGACACTCGGCCTGACCGAGGCGGTCCGCACCACCTACCGCCGGCTCTCCGGCGGTCAGCAGCAGCGGCTCGCGTTGGCATGCGCGCTGGTCGGGCGCCCCGAGCTGGTGTTCCTCGACGAGCCGACCGCGGGCATGGACGCGCACGCGCGGATCCTCGTGTGGGAGCTGATCGACGGACTGCGTCGCGACGGGGTGACCGTCGTGCTGACCACCCACCAGCTGACCGAGGCCGAGGAGCTGGCTGACCGCATCGTGATTATCGACGAAGGCGTGGCGGTCGCGTCGGGAACTCCGGCCGAGCTGATGCGCACCGGCGCCGAGAATCAGCTGCGGTTCACCGCGGCCCGGATGCTCGACCTGACGCTGCTCGAGTCTGCGCTGCCGGAGGGGTATCGCGTCAGCGAGGTGTCGGCGGGCCAATACCTGGTGGAAGGCCGGATCGATCCGCAGGTGCTGGCCACGGTGACCGCCTGGTGTGCGCGGCTCGACGTGCTGGCCACCGACATGCGGGTGGAGCAGCGCAGCCTCGAGGACGTGTTCCTGGACCTGACCGGACGGGACGTGCGGCCGTGACCCCTCACTTCGCGCCCGGGACGTTCACTCCGGACCCGCGACCGAATTCCGTGGTGCGGATGCTGTCTGCGCAGTACGGCCTCGAGCTGAAGCTGCTGCTGCGCAACGGCGAGCAGCTGCTGCTGACGCTGTTCATTCCGGTCACGCTGTTGGTCGGCTTGACGCTGCTGCCGCTCGGCTCGTTCGGCGCGAACCGTGCTGCGACGTTCGTGCCCGCGATCATGGCGCTGGCGGTCATCTCCACCGCGTTCACCGGGCAGGCGATCGCGGTCGCGTTCGACCGCCGCTACGGCGCGTTGAAGCGACTCGGCGCGACGGCGTTGCCCGTCTGGGGCATCATCGTGGGCAAGTCGCTGGCCGTGGTGACCGTCGTGTTCCTGCAGGCAATCATCCTGGGCGCCATAGGCTTTGCGCTCGGATGGCGGCCGGATGCCGTGGGTTTGGCGCTCGGCGCGGTGATCATAGCCCTTGGCACCGCCGGGTTCGCGGCGCTGGGCCTGCTGCTCGGCGGAACGCTGAAGGCCGAGGTGGTGCTGGCCATTGCGAACCTGCTGTGGTTCGTGTTCGCCGGCTTCGGTGCGCTGACCCTGGGCGGCGCCGTCGTGGCTGGCGGTGTGAAGTGGGCAGCCCGGCTCACCCCGTCGGGCGCGCTGACCGAGGCGCTGTCGCAGGCGATGAGGCTGTCGGTGGACTGGTTCGGTGTGGGTGTGCTCGTCGTCTGGGGCGCCTTGGCGGCATCGGCCGCGCTGCGCTGGTTCCGGTTCACCTGACGGCCGACCGACGACCTACTACGAGGCGTAGTGGGCTGTCCTCTACCATCGGGCCGTGCCCGTCGGACGGTTTTTGCTGCGGCTTGTGGACCTGCTGCCCGTGCCCGGCCTGCGCGCCCAGCGCGCGATCGCCGCGTTGGTGATCCTCACCCAGGGCGGCATCGCAGTCACCGGAGCGATCGTCCGCGTCACCGCCTCCGGACTGGGCTGCCCGACGTGGCCCCAGTGTTTCCCCGGCAGCTTCACCCCGGTCGCGGTGTCCGAAGTGCCGCGCATCCACCAGGCTGTCGAGTTCGGCAACCGCATGATCACGCTGGGTGTGGTGCTGACCGCCGTGCTCGCCGTCCTGGCCGTGACACGGGCGCGACGTCGCCGCGAGGTGCTGGTCTACGCGTGGCTGATACCGGCATCGACCGTGGTGCAGGCCGTGCTGGGCGGTATCACGGTGCTCACCGGCCTGCTCTGGTGGACCGTCGCGACGCACCTTCTGGCCTCGATGACGATGGTTTGGCTCGCCGTGCTGCTGTACGTCAAGATCGGCGAACCAGACACTGGCGTTCCACGCCTGGTGGTACCAAAGCCGTTGCGCTGGTTGACATTTCTCAGCGCGGTCATACTGGCCGCGGTCCTGGTGGCCGGCACCCTGGTCACCGCAGCGGGTCCGCACGCTGGCGACAGGAGCCCCACCCGCACGGTGCCGCGGCTGCAGGTCGAGATCACCGCCCTGGTGCACGTTCACTCGTCGTTGCTGATCGCCTATCTCGCGTTGCTCGTCGGCCTGGGCTTCGGGCTGCTCGCCGTACACGCGCCGCGGCGGGTGCGGCTCCGGCTGGCGGTGCTGCTGGTATTGGTGTGCGCCCAGGCGCTCGTGGGTGTCGTGCAGTACTACACCGGTGTGCCGGCGGCCTTGGTCGCGGTGCACGTCGCCGGTGCGGCCGCGTGCACGGCGGCCACCGCGGCGCTATGGGCGTCGATGCGAGAGCGGGCCGAGCCCGAGCCGCTCCAGCGCTGACTCGACCGACAACGCGAACTCGCGCAGCTGACGCTCGCGGGTGTCGGCGTCCAATCGACGCCAGCCCAGCGACGGCTCGATCAGCTCCAACTCGATCAGCCGGGGGTCATCGATGCCTCCGATCACATCCGCCCTGGCGTAGAGCAGCTCGCCCGGGTGGATGCCGAGCTGCGCCGCGGCCGCGTGCAGCGCGTCGAATCCCACGTCCCACAGCTCGAAATCCGGCTCGGCTGCTGTGAGCGTCTCCGCCGCATAGCTGCCCGTCGCGTCCAGTTCGGGCGGGCGACCCGCCGGCGGCAGGATCGCCGCCTTGGTGAACGCGTGAGATGCCTTACCGCCCAGAAACACCAGCGCCGTTTCGCCGTCGCGTTCGACCCGGGCGTCATACGGTTGCACCAGCACCGACCGGCCCTGCCGGTGCAGGGTCGCCGCGTGGCGCAGCGCCGCAGCGGGATCGGTGAAGCGCTCAGAGCCGATCGACCCAACCCCGACGCTGGGCTTGACGACCACCTCACCCCCCGGAGGCAGCTGCACCTCCTCGCCCGGCGCGAACACCGCGGTGGGCACGATCGGCACACCGCGGCGGGCCAGGTCGAGCAGGTAGCGCTTGTCGGTGTTCCACGCGACCACCGCGGCCGGGTTGAGCAGGTGGCGCACGGTCGTCGTCCAGGCCAGGAACTCGTCGAGCCGCTCGGCGTAGTCCCACGTCGCCCGCAGGATCACCACGTCGGCGCGGACGGTCTCGGGGTCATCCCACGACAGCCAGCGGGCGAAAAGTCCGCGGCGGCGCAGCGCGCCCACCAGGCCGTCGTCGTCGCCGTCACCGGCAACCAGTTGCGGGCAGCCGGCCAGCACGACGCGGGGATGGAACACATCCGGCCGCGCGAGCTTCATGCCCCGGCATGATAGCCATATGCACGCAATCGAAATCGCCGAGCACGGCGGCCCGGAGGTTCTGCGCTACGTCGAACGGCCGGAGCCCTCCCCCGGACCGGGTGAGCTGCTGATCAAGGCCGAGGCGATCGGGGTCAACTACATCGACACCTATTTCCGGACCGGGGCCTATCCCCGCGAGACGCCGTTCATTTCCGGCACCGAGGTGTGCGGCACACTGGCTGCCCTTGGCGATGGCGTCGAGGGGTTCAGCGTCGGCGAGCGCGTCGTCACCGCTAACGCTGATGGCGCGTATGCCGAGTTCTCGACGGCACCCGCCGACAGGACCGCCAAGGTGCCTGAGCACGTCAGCCCCGAGGTCGCGGCGGCGTCGTTGCTCAAGGGCATGACCGCGCACTACCTGCTGAAGTCGGTGTATCCGGTCGAGGGCGGCGACGCGCTGTTGGTGCACGCGGGCGCGGGCGGCGTCGGGCTGCTCTTGACGCAATGGGCCACCCATTTCGGCGCGCGGGTGATCACGACCGTGTCCACGCCGGCGAAGGCGGAGGTGTCCCGCACGGCCGGTGCCTCTGACGTGCTCGACTATCCCGACGACCCCGGGCAGTTCGGTTCGAAGATCAAGGAGCTCACCCACGGCGGGGCCGCGGTGGTGTACGACGGGGTCGGCAGGACGACCTTCGACGCGAGCTTGGCCAGCCTGGCCGTGCGCGGCACGCTGGCGCTGTTCGGAGCGTCCAGCGGCCCGGTCCCGCCGGTGGACCCGCAGCGGCTCAACGCCGCGGGCTCCGTTTATCTGACCCGGCCATCGCTGGTGCACTTCACCCGCACGCGAGACGAATTTGCATGGCGGGCAGGCGAACTGCTCGACGTCATCGAAAAGGGAGTGCTCCGGATCAGCATCGGGGGCACCTATCGCCTGGCCGAGGCGGCCCGCGCGCACACCGACCTGCAGAGCCGCAGGACGACCGGCGCGATCGTGCTACTTCCCTAGCAGCGTGGGCAGCGCGAGCGCCGAATCCACGGCGAGCGCGCAGAACACCACGGCCAGATAATTGTTGGACTGCAGGAACAGCCGCAGCGGCTTGACCGGCTCACCGCGCCGCACGCCGGCGTAGAGCTGATGGGCCATCACCAGAAACCAGCCGCCGGCCACCAGCGCGGCCGCCGCGTACAGCCAGCCCGCGGCGAGCGTCAGCACCAGCGTGGAAAGCACCGTCAGCCACGTGTAGGCCAGTATCTGCTTGGTCACCTGCCGCTCGGTGGCTATCGTCGGCAGCATCGGCACCCCGGCGGCCCGGTAGTCCTCCTTGTACCGCATCGCAAGGGCCCAGGTATGTGGCGGTGTCCAGAAGAAGATGACCGCGAACATCACCAGCGCCGGCCAGCCGATGGTGCCCGTGACTGCGGACCAGCCGATCATCACGGGCATGCAGCCCGCGGCCCCGCCCCACACCACGTTCTGCCAGGTGCGGCGCTTGAGCAGCAGCGTGTAGACGAACACGTAGAACGCGATCGTCGCGACCGCCAGCAGGCCCGACAACAGGTTGGTCGTCCACCACAGCCAGAAGAACGACCCGACCGACAGCACGACCCCGAAGACCAGTGCGTTGCGCCTTGGCACCGCGGCCCGCGGCAGCGGCCGGCGAGCGGTGCGGCTCATGACCTTGTCGATGTCGGCGTCGGCCACGCAATTCAGCGTGTTGGCGCCCGCGGCGGCCAGCATTCCGCCGATCAGCGTGTTGGCGATCAGCAGCGGTGCGACGCTGCCGCGGTGGGCGAGCAGCATGGCGGGTATGGCGGTGACAAGAAGCAACTCGATCACGCGAGGTTTGGTCAGCGCCAGATAACCCAGCAGCGTGGTGCGGATCCGGCCGGGCGCTACGCCCTCGCGAATGCTCACGCAGGTGACTCCTTGGGCTATGGGCGTCGGCTCTTCGCGGGCTCGCTGCGCGAGCGCTCAACGCGGGGCCGCCGCTTCTACTACAGGCGATGGTAGACCTCGGCGGGCGCGGCCCGTTACCTCAGGGTGGATTCACAGCAATTCCGCCGGGTATAGCGATAGTGAAATCGAATCTGCACCGATCGACCATCCCGGCCACCGGCACTAGGGTTGACTCTGGGCCTGCCTGCCGACGTGAGGAGCACTTACGTGACCACGCTAGAGGAGATCTCCGCCCTTACCCGCCCGAACCACCCGGATGACTGGACCGACCTGGATTCCGCCGCGGTCGACACCATCCGCGTGCTGGCGGCCGACGCGGTACAGAAGGTGGGCAACGGCCATCCGGGCACCGCGATGAGCCTGGCGCCGCTGGCCTACACATTGTTCCAGCGGACGATGCGCCATGACCCCGGCGATACCCACTGGCTGGGCCGGGACCGGTTCGTGCTGTCGGCCGGGCATAGCAGCCTGACCCTTTACCTGCAGCTCTACCTCGGCGGCTTCGGCCTGGAGCTCTCAGACATCGAGTCGCTGCGCACGTGGGGGTCGAAGACGCCCGGACACCCGGAGTTCCGTCACACCGAAGGTGTGGAGATCACCACCGGACCGCTCGGCCAGGGCCTCGCATCGGCGGTCGGGATGGCGATGGCGTCGCGCTACGAGCGGGGGCTGTTCGACCCGGACGCGGCAGCCGGGACCAGCCCCTTCGATCACCACATTTACGTGATCGCCAGCGACGGCGACATCGAGGAGGGCATCACCAGCGAGGCGTCGTCGCTGGCCGGCACCCAGCAGCTGGGCAATCTGGTCGTCTTCTACGACCGCAACCAGATTTCGATCGAGGACGACACGAACATCGCGCTGAGCGAGGACACCCCAGCCCGCTACCGGGCCTACGGCTGGCACGTGCAGGAGGTCGAGGGCGGCGAGAACGTGGTCGGCATCCAACGGGCCATCGCCGAGGCCAAGTCGGTCACCGACAGGCCGTCGTTCATCGCGCTGCGAACGGTGATCGGCTATCCCGCACCGAATCTGATGAACACCGGCAAGGCCCACGGGGCCGCGCTCGGCGACGAGGAAGTCGCCGCGGTCAAACGGGTCCTCGGCTTTGACCCGGACAAGAGCTTCCAGGTGCGCGACGACGTCCTGGCCCACACCCGCAAGCTCGTGGAGCGGGGAAGGGAGGCTCATGCGAAGTGGCAGAGCGAGTTCGACGCGTGGGCCGAGCGCGAGCCCGAGCGCAAGGCGCTGCTCGACCGGTTGCTCGCCCACAGGTTGCCCGACGGCTGGGATGCCGACCTGCCGTACTGGGAGCCGGGCTCGAAGCCCCTGGCGACCCGCGCCGCGTCGGGCGCCGTGATCAACGCGGTGGCGCCGAAGCTTCCCGAGCTGTGGGGCGGGTCGGCGGACCTGGCGGGCAGCAATGACACCACGATCAAGGGGGTGCTGTCCTTCGGACCGCCGTCGATTTCGACGAAGGAGTACCAGGCGGACTGGTACGGCCGGGTGTTGCATTTCGGTGTGCGGGAGCATGCGATGGGTGCGATCCTGTCGGGCATCGTTCTGCACGGGCCCACCCGGGCCTTCGGCGGCACGTTCCTGCAGTTCTCCGATTACATGCGTCCGGCGGTGCGGCTGGCCTCACTGATGGACATCGACACGATCTATGTCTGGACGCATGATTCGATCGGGCTGGGCGAGGACGGCCCGACCCATCAGCCCATCGAGCACCTGGCGGCGTTGCGGGCGATCCCGAATCTGTCGGTGGTGCGGCCGGGTGACCCGAACGAGACCGCCTACGTGTGGCACACCATCCTGCAGCGCGGAGCCAGCAGCGGTCCGGTCGGCCTGATCCTTACCCGTCAAGGCATTCCGGTGCTTCAGGGCACCAGCCGTGAAGGCGTGGCCAAGGGCGGGTACGTGCTGGGTGGTATCCCCGACGAGACGCCCGACGTGCTGATCATGGCCACCGGATCGGAGCTGCAGTTGGCCGTCGAGGCGCAAAAGATCCTGGCGGGCAAGGACATCGCGGCCAGCGTGATTTCGATGCCATGTGTGGAATGGTTCGAATCACAGCCGGAGGAATACCGCAATCAGGTGCTGCCGCCGGCAGTGTCGGCGCGGGTTGCGGTCGAGGCCGCGGTCGCGCAGAGTTGGTACAAGCTGGTCGGCGACACCGGCGAAATCGTCTCGATCGAGCACTACGGCGAGTCAGCCGATGCGAAGACACTGTTCCGCGAGTTCGGGTTTACCCCCGAAGCCGTTGTGGCCGCGGCGGAACGATCATTGGACAACTAGCAGAAAAGGACCAGAACCGATGACCCGGAACCCGAATCTCGCCGCGTTGTCCGCGGCCGGTGTGGCTGTATGGCTCGACGACCTGTCCCGCGACCGGCTCCGGACTGGCAACCTGCAGGAGCTGATCGACACCATGTGCGTCGTCGGGGTTACCACGAATCCGACGATCTTCCAGCAGGCGCTGTCCAAGGGACATGCCTACGACGAGCAGATCGGCGAACTCGCCGAGCGCGGCGCGGACGTCGAGGCGGCCATCCGCACCGTCACCACCGACGACGTCCGTGAGGCCTGCGACGTGCTGCGTCCGCAGTGGGAGGCTTCGGACGGCGTCGACGGCCGGGTGTCGATCGAGGTCGACCCGCGGCTCGCGCACGACGCCGACAAGACGGCCCTGCAGGCCATCGAGTTGTGGAAGATCGTCGACCGCCCGAACCTGCTGATCAAGATCCCGGCCACGCAGGCCGGCCTGCCCGCCATCACCTCGACGCTGGCAGAAGGCATCTCGGTGAACGTCACGCTGATCTTCTCCGTCGAGCGGCACCGCGCAGTGATGGATGCCTACCTGGCGGGGCTGGAAGCCGCCAAGGCCGGCGGCCACGACATCTCGAAGATCCACTCGGTCGCGTCGTTCTTCGTGTCCCGTGTCGACACCGAGATTGACAAGCGGCTGGAGAAGATCGGCACCGACGAGGCGCTCGCGCTACGCGGCCAGGCGGGTATCGCCAACGCGCGCCTGGCGTACGCGGCCTACCAGGAGGTGTTCGTCGGCGGCGAGCGGTATCAGGCACTGAAGTCCGACGGTGCGCGGGTGCAGCGCCCGCTGTGGGCCTCGACCGGCGTGAAGAACCCCGACTACCCCGACACGATGTACGTCACCGAGTTGGTCGCGCCCAACACGGTGAACACGATGCCGGAGAAAACCCTTCGCGCCGTCGCGGATCACGGCGTCGTCACCGGGGACACCGTGTCCGGCAGGGCCGCGGAGGCGCAGCAGCTCTTCGACGAGCTGGAGGCGGTCGGCGTCGACCTGCGCGACGTGTTCCTGGTGCTGGAGAACGAAGGCGTCGAGAAGTTCGAGGCCTCTTGGCACGAGCTGCTGGAAGCCACCAAGGCCGAGCTCGACGCCGCGGCGAAATGACCGACACCCACGCGCTGTCCTCGTGGAAGTGGCGAAATCCACTGCGCGACAAGCGAGATAAACGCCTTCCCCGGATCGCCGGGCCGTGCGGGATGGTGATCTTCGGCGTCACCGGAGACTTGGCGCGAAAGAAGCTGATGCCCGCTATCTACGACCTGGCGAATCGCGGCCTGCTCTCGCCGTCGTTCGCTCTTGTCGGGTTCGCCCGCCGCGACTGGGCGGACGAGGACTTCGGCGAGGTCGTCTACGACGCGGTCAAGCAATACGCTCGCACACCGTTCCGCCAGGAGGTCTGGGACCGGCTGGCCGAGGGGCTGCGGTTTGTGCACGGGTCATTCGACGAAGATGCGGCGTTCGTGCGGCTGGCCGAGACACTGGACAAGCTGGACGTTGAGCGCGGCACGGCCGGCAACCACGCGTTCTATCTGGCGATCCCGCCGAAGGCCTTTCCCCAGGTGTGCGAGCAGCTGAAGAAGTCGGGCCTCGCACGCCAGCAGGAGGGCAGGTGGAGCCGCGTGGTGATCGAGAAGCCGTTCGGCCACGACCTTGAAAGCGCCCGCGAGCTCAACGCGGTTGTCAACAGCGTCTTCCCGGAGGAGTCGGTGTTTCGCATCGACCACTACCTCGGCAAGGAGACCGTCCAGAACATCCTGGCGCTGCGGTTCGCCAATGAGCTCTACGAGCCGATCTGGAACGCCTTCTACGTTGACAGCGTGCAGATCACGATGGCCGAGGACATCGGCCTGGGCGGCCGCGCGGGCTACTACGATGGCATCGGTGCGGCCCGCGACGTGATCCAGAACCACTTGCTGCAGTTGCTGGCGCTGACGACGATGGAAGAGCCGATCACGTTCAATGCGCGTGAGCTGAAAGAGGAGAAGGTCAAGATCCTGTCGGCTGTCCGGCTGGCCGAGCCGCTGGATCAGACGACGGCCCGGGGCCAGTACACCGCCGGCTGGCAGGGCGGCCAGAAGGTTGTCGGACTCCTGGACGAGGAGGGGTTCTCGGAGGACTCCAAGACCGAGACCTTCGCCGCGATCACGCTGGAGATCGACACCCGTCGGTGGGCGGGCGTGCCGTTCTTCCTGCGAACCGGAAAGCGCCTGCCCCGCAGGGTGACCGAGATCGCGCTGATCTTCAAACGCGCACCGCACCTTCCGTTCGACCAGACGATGACCGAGGAACTCAGCCACAACGCGTTGGTGATCCGCATCCAGCCGGACGAGGGCATCACGTTGCGGTTCGGCTCCAAGGTCCCCGGCACCGCGATGGAGGTCCGCGATGTCAACATGGACTTCTCCTACGGCTCGGCCTTCGCCGAGGACTCGCCCGAAGCTTACGAGCGGTTGATCCTGGACGTGCTGCTCGGCGAGCCGTCGCTGTTCCCGGTCAACGAAGAGGTCGAATTGTCCTGGGAGATCCTCGATCCGGTACTCGATTACTGGGCGACGCACGGTCGGCCCGAGCCGTACGAAGCCGGCACCTGGGGCCCGCCGTCGGCCTTCGAGATGCTGCACCGTATGGGCCGGGAATGGAGGCGGCCCTGATGATTGTCGATCTTCCGAACACGACGACCAACGAGATCAACAAGCGCATCACGACGCTCCGCGAGGAGGGCGGCGCCATCACGCTGGGCCGGGTGTTGACCCTGGTCATCGCACCCGACGGCGACGACCAGATCGAGGATTCGATCGGCGCGGCCGCGTGGGCCAGCCGCGAGCACCCGTGCCGCATCATCGTGGTCGTGCCCGGCGATCGACTGGTCGACGACCCCCGGCTGGACGCGCAGCTGCGCGTTGGCGGCGATGCCGGGGCGGGCGAGGTTGTCGTGCTGCGCGTTTCGGGGCCGCTGGCCCAGCACTGCAGCAGTGTCGTGCTGCCGTTTCTGCTGCCGGACACCCCCGTGGTCACGTGGTGGCCCGGCAGTGCGCCCGCCGTGCCGGCGCGAGACCAGCTGGGACAGTTGGCCAATCGGCGCCTCACCGACGCCACTGACGCTCCCGACCCGCTGGCGTGCATCAAGAGCAGGCTGGCCGGCTACACTCCCGGCGATACCGACCTCGCGTGGAGTCGCATCACGTACTGGCGCGCGCTGCTCGCCGCGGCAGTGGATCAGCCGCCGTTCGAGCCGATCAGATCCGCTTTGGTGTCCGGGCTGAAGACCGAACCCGCGCTCGACATCTTGGCCGGTTGGCTGGCCAGCCGCATCGACGGACCGGTGCAGCGCGCGGTCGGTGAGCTGAAGGTGGAACTGGTCCGCACCAGCGAGACGATAACGCTGAGCCGCCCGCAGACGGGAACGACGGCCACGCTCACCCGCACTGGCCGGCCGAACGCGCTGCTGCCGTTGCCGCGCAGGGAAACTCGCGAATGCCTCGCCGAGGATCTCCGCCGGCTGGATCCCGACGAGATCTACTCCGAAGCCCTCGAGGGCATCGACAAGGTGGCCTACGTGTGAGCGCAACCATCCAAACCTATCCGGACGCCGAGGCGTTGGTGGCCGCGGCCGGCGACCGCCTGGTCGACGCGATGATCGGCGCCATTGCCGCCCGCGGCAAAGCGATGATCGTGCTGACCGGTGGCGGCACCGGCATCGCGATGCTCAGGCGCGTCGGCAGGCATGCCGATCGGATCGACTGGTCCAGGGTTCACCTGTTCTGGGGCGACGAACGCTACGTGCCCACCGACGATGACGAACGCAACGAAAAGCAGGCAACCGAAGCGCTGATCGAGCGGATCGACATCCCGCCGGGCAACGTGCATCCCATGCCGGCCAGCGACGGCGAGTTCGGCGACGACATCGACGCCGCCGCCCTCGCATACGGCCATGTCCTGGCGGCCAACGCCGGGCCCGGTGAGCCCGCACCTGATTTCGACGTTCACCTGCTCGGGATGGGTCCCGAGGGTCACATCAACTCCCTTTTCCCGCACAGCGCCGCCGTGCGGGAGACCAGCCGACCGGTGGTGGGCGTCGAAAACTCCCCCAAGCCACCGCCGCGGCGGATCACGTTGACACTGCCCGCGATTCAACGGTCGCGGGAGGTATGGCTGATCGTCTCCGGAGAGAACAAGGCCGAAGCGGTGGCGGCGGCTCTGGGCGGGGCGGATCCCGACGAGGTGCCGGCCGCCGGCGCCGTCGGCCGTGAGGCGACGATCTGGCTG
>NZ_DATFYW010000204.1:0-17271 GCF_035314905.1 Mycobacterium sp. | reverse complement strand
CCGCGTACCCGGCGCCTCGTCGCTGTCCTCGGCCCCGGCGGCGGGCAGCACCTCGGACGCGGTCACCTCGCTATCGGGTTCCGCAGGCGCGGATGCCGCGGCCTCGGCTTGCCTGCGCAGGCGGATCGCCTTTGCCCGGGCGCGTGCGGCCGCAGCGAGAGCTTCCGCCTCGGCCGCCTCGGCCTCGGCTTCCTCCGCCATCGCGAGGGCTTCCACCGCGGCCCCGTCGGAGGGAGGCCGTTTCTCGCCGTCCGTACTGGCCGCGCTGTTCACCTGGGAAGTCCCGTTAGTCTTGTTGTCAGGCATCAGGGCCTCCACATCCGGTACCGGATGGAACCAACGTGACCACCACCTCGAGCGCTGCAGAGTACCGACGCAGCCTACCCCTTACACTGAGGCTCTTGGCTGACGAGAATGACGTTATCATCTCCGAGTAATGGACCTCCTAGGCGGCGCGGGCTTGCGGCCATCGAAATGCCCATTGGCGTGCGGAAATGACGTTTCCGGAAGCTGAGCCCGCAGCGACCATGCGCGTCGTGAAGCTGACCGATCCGCCGGAGGTTGGCACCGACATACCGGCACCTGCCGGCGTCGTCGTCGCCGCCGGTTCGGAACTGAGGGCACCGCGGGCCGAATACTGGCTGGAGCGGGCCACGTTCACGCTCACCGAGCTCGACACCGACGATCGCCGCGTCGTTACGGTCGAATCGGTGGCTGCCGCCGTCGCCGACCTCGACCAACGACTTGCGCGCCGGCCGCAGGCGGCCGCCGTCTGCGACGACGTGTTGCGGTCGGTCGATCCGAACGCCCCGGCACTGAACGGTCTGATCACCGAATCGCTGGCCTACTCCACGCTGCAGTCCGGGCCCGAATTCCGGCGTTGGCTGGCCGAGCGCGGACCGGCCGCAGTGCCCGGCAGCGGGGCTCCGGTGGAATCGGAGCGCGACGACGGCACCCTGCGCATCCGGTTCGACCGGCCGGGGCGCCACAACGCGTTCAGCACCGAGATGCGGGCAGCGCTTCTGGAAGCGCTCACCGTCGCGCGGCTGGATCCGTCCATCGACGAGGTGGTGTTGAGCGGTAACGGTCCGTCCTTCAGCAGCGGCGGGGATCTCGCCGAGTTCGGGACGTTCGCCGACCCGCCGTCGGCACACCTGGCGAGGACGCGGCACAGCCCCGCGCTGGCCATCGACGAGCTGGCCCGGCGGCTCGGCCGGCGCTGTCGCGCGGAGGTACATGGCCGGGTGCTCGGCAGCGGCCTGGAGATGGCGGCCTACTGCGGTTGGGTGCGCGCCCATCCGGACACCGTGCTGGGCCTGCCGGAGTTGAACATCGGCCTGCTGCCCGGCGCGGGCGGCACCGTCAGCATCACCCGCCGCATCGGCAGGTGGCGCACCGCGTACCTGGTGATGTCGGGACGGTACATCGACGCGGCAACCGCGCTGGGCTGGGGCCTGGTGGACGAGGTCGGGGCCTAGTGTCGACCGCGTCGAGGTGGGGCGAGAGCGGGCTGGCCTGGCTGACCGGCCGGCCCGACGGTGCGCCCGACTTCAGCCGCGCCGCCGTCCTGACCCGGGCCCAATCCGGTGCCGACCGGCTGCGGGCAGCGACGGGCGTCACCGTCGACGTCGACACGTTGCTCGGCGGGCGGGCCGCCCTCCTGGGCCTGACCCGCGGCGGACGGGTCTCCGCAGGCGGGGCATCGCGGCTGCTGGCCAGCGCCGAGGGATGGTGCGCGCTCACGTTGTCGCGCCGCGACGACGTCGACGCCGTTCCGGCGTTGCTGGAAACCGACGCGGTGACCGGCGACCCGTGGTCCGCGGTGACGGAATGGGCGGCGCGGCGATCCGCCGCCGAGGTGACCGCCCGCGCCCGGCTGCTCGACATCCCCGCGGCGACCCTGGGCGAAACGGTCGCCGCGCCGCCGCGCATCCGGGCCTGCGGGCGCCGCACGGATCCCCGCACCGTGTCGGGCGCGATCGTCGCCGACCTGAGCTCGATGTGGGCCGGCCCGCTGTGCGGGCGGCTGCTGGCGCGGGCAGGTGCGGTGGTCGTCAAGGTGGAAGGCGACCGGCGCCCGGACGGCACCCGGCTCGGGCCGAAACCGTTCTTCGACCGGGTGAACGCGGGAAAGCTCTCATACTCGGCGGACTTCCACGACGCCGACGCGATTCGCCGCCTGCTCGCGGTGGCCGACGTGGTGATCGAGGGTTCACGGCCGGCGGCACTGACCCGCCGCGGCCTCGGGCCCGACCAGATCCCCGCCCGGCCGGGACGGGTATGGCTGCGCATCACCGGCCACGGCGGCGACGCGGGGCACGCGAACCTGGTGGCGTTCGGCGACGACGCCGCGGTATCGGGCGGACTGGTCGGTGGTGAACCCGACGACCCGGTGTTCTGCGGCGACGCGATCGCCGATCCCCTGACCGGCCTGGAGGCAGCCGCCGCGGTCGCGGATTGCCTGGCGCGCGGCGGCGGTGAGCTGATCGAGTTCTCGATGGCCGCGGTGGCGGCCACCTACGCCGCGCTGCCGAGGAGCGCGCCGCGGTCACGCTGTGACGCGGTGCCGCCGCGCCGCCCGGCGCCCGGGGCCGCCGGGCCGGAACTGGGAGCAGACAATGCGGTCGTGATGCGCATCGTCGCCGAACGGCTGGGCGCCCGATGCTGATTCAACGGGCAACGCTGCTCGACGGCACGGTGGTGGACATCAGGTTGGGCCGGTTCATCGCCGAGGTCGCCGACCGGCTTCCCGCGCACCGGGGCGAGGACGTTCTCGACGCCGCACACGGCACCGTGATCCCCGGCCTGCACGACCATCACGTGCATCTGCGCTCCGCCGCGGCCGCACTGGAGTCCGTGCACGCCGGGCCGCCACACGTGCGCTGCCGCGACGACCTCGCCCGTGCACTGTCGGAAACCGAACCCGGCAACGACGGCTGGATCCGCGCGGTCGGCTACCACGAGTCCGTTGCAGGATCTCTCGATCGGGCGGCGCTGGACGCCCTCGCACCCCGGACACCCGTCCGGGTGCAACACCGCAGCGGAGCGCTGTGGGTTCTCAACTCCACCGGCCTCGCGGCGATCGGCATGGCCGACCACCCCGACGGCCGGCTGTTCCGCACGGACGGAGACTGGGCACCACCGCGGCGTGAACCGTCGCTGCGGCGGGTATCGCAGAGGCTGGTCGGGTTCGGAGTCACCGGTGTCACCGACGCCACCCCCGACCAGGGCACCCGCGACGTCGAATCCCTCGCGGCGGCTTGCCGATCCGGTGAACTGCGCCAGCGGCTGCACTGCCTGGCCTCCCCCGAGGCCCGCGACGTGGCCGGCGTCGCGATCGGGCCGGTGAAGATCATCCTGGACGACGCTTCGCTGGACTTCGACCTTCTGGAAAGCACGGCACGGCGATGCCATTCGCTCGGCCGCGGGGTGGCGGTGCACTGCGTGACCGACAGTCAGCTCGTCGTCACCATCGCGGCGCTTCAAGCGGTGGGCGCACACCCCGGGGACCGCGTCGAACACGCCGCGGTGGTTCCCGACGACTGCCTCGACGACCTCGCCGGTCTGGGCGTCACGGTGGTGACGCAGCCGAACTTCGTCGCCGAGCGCGGCGACGCGTATCTGTCGGAGGTTCCCGGCGAAGTCCACGGCCAGCTGTGGCGGCTGGGCTCGCTGCTGCGCCGCGGGATCAACGTGGCGCTGTCCACCGACATGCCGTTCGGAGACGGTGACCCGTGGGCGGCGATGCGTGCCGCCGTGCACCGGAGAACCCCGAGCGGGGCCACGCTCGTTGCCGCCGAACGTGTCTCGCCGGTCACCGCGTTGACGATGTTTCTCGGACGCGCGGACCGACCCGCGCGGTCACGGACGGTGGAGCCCGGGCAGCCGGGCGACTTGTGCCTTCTGGGCGCACCGCCGCGGGAGGTGCTCGGCGAGCTCGACTCCGGCATGGTGGGCGCGACGATCGTCGGCGGGGAGATCGCCTAGCTCAGCCGATCCTTCATCACCTTACCGGTGGCGTTGAGCGGCAGCGCTTCACAGAACTCGACGAATCGCGGAACTTTGAAGCCGGCCATGCGATTTCGGCTCCAGGCGATCAGCTCCTGCGCGGTGATCGGGCTGTTGGGCACCACAAATGCCTTGCCCACCTGCCCGAGCCGGTCGTCGGGAACCCCGATCACCGCGGCCTGCGCGACGGCCGGATGCTCGAGCAGGAAATCCTCGATCTCGGCCGGGTAGGCATTGAAGCCGCCGACGATGAACATGTCCTTCTTGCGTCCGACGATCCGCAGCCGGCCCGCCCGGTCGAGGTTTCCGAGGTCTCCGGTATGCAGCCAGCCCTGCTCATCGATCGCCGCGGCGGTGGCAACCGGATCGTCGAGATATCCCTTCATCACGCTGTAACCGCGCACCAGCACCTCGCCGTCCTCCGCGATGCGCACCTCGATCCCGTTACAGGGCATCCCGGCCGTCGTCGCGATGTCCTCAAAGGAGTCGCCGGGTCTGGACAAGGTGACCGTGCCCGCCTCGGTGAGCCCGTATCCGGTCATGATGGTCCGGAACGGGAGCTCACTGTGCGCGCGGCGGATGAGTTCGACGGGGATGTCGGCGGCCCCGGTGACCCCGGCACGCAACGTCGCCAGCTTCGCTTTGTCGCGCACCGACAGCAGCGAGTGATACAGCGTCGGCGGTCCCGGAAGCATCGTGACGCGCTCGCGCTCAATGAGTTCGACGACACGGTCCACGTCGAACACCGGCACCGGAAGCATGGTCGCGCCACGCATCAGCGACGTGATGCAGCCCGCCTTGTACCCGAACGTATGGAAGAACGGGTTGACGATGAGATAGCGGTCCCCTTCCCGCAGGTCGGCCAGGTCGCACCACTCCGCGTACAGCCGCAACGTCTGCAGGTGATCCATCATCACGCCTTTGGGGCGGCCGGTGGTGCCGGAGGTGTAGACGATGTCGGCGACGTCGGTGCCGCTGACCTCGCGCTCGAACGGCTTGCCGCTGTCGAGGAAGCCGGACTTCAGATCGATCGCGGGGACGCCGGCGGGGACGGCGAATTCCCTTCCCAGGAAACCCTTTTCGACCAGCACGGCCCGGGCGCCGCTGCGCGCGATGATGTCGGCGGCCTCCGCGGTCTTGAAGCGGGTGTTCACCGGAACCAGCACGCCGCCGGCGGTCAGCAGGCCGAACGCGGCGATGATCCAGTCGGCCGAGTTGGGCGCCCAGACGGCGACCCGGTCACCCTTGCCGATCCCCGCGCCCGCGAACGCGCCAGCGGCACGGCGGACGCGATCGGCCAGCTCGGCGAAGGTGAGCCGCCGCGCGCCGTCGACGACCGCCTCCGCGTCGCCGAAGCGGTCGCCGGCGCTGCGGACCATCTCCGGGATGGTCCGCCAATTCATACCGACACTAGCCTCGACAGGTTGCCGCCCATCACCTTCGCCTGATCGTCCTGAGTGAGGTGGCCCAGCGCGTCGGCGTAGTGGGTGGGCTGCGCCAGACCCTCGGGGTGCGGGTAATCCGAGCCGTACAGCACCCGGTCGACGCCGATCAGGTCGATCAGGTCGCCGATGCCGTCCTCGTAGAACGGGCTGACGTGGATGCGGTTCTTGATCTCCTCCACCGGGTCGCCCGGGAAGCTTTCGGGCGTCTTCTTGTAGACGTCGGCGAGCTGATCGAGCAGCGGGAACAACCACTTCGAGCCGCTTTCGATGACCGCGACCTTCAACTCGGGGAACCGGAACAGCGCACCGTGGATGACCCACGACGCCACCGCGTCCTGCACCGGCCGCCACTCGTTGAGCATCGCGAACGCGTTCGTCTGGAACGGCAGCATCTCCTGATCCCCGCCGTCCCATTCCGCCGTGTACCGGGCGTAGCCGCTGTCGCTGGAGTGCATCGCCACCAGCACGTCGTGCTCGACCACGCGCTGCCAGAACGGGTCGAACTCCGGCAGCGCGAACGACCGCGGGCCGCGGTATCCGGGCACCGGGGCGGGCCGGACCAGAATCGCCCGCGCGCCGCGCGACACCACCCAGTCCAGCTCCTCGATCGCCTTCTCAACAATCGGCAGGCTGACCACCGGGACCGTGAAGATGCGGTCCTGATAGTTGAAGCCCCAGGCCTCGTCCAGCCACTGGTTCAGCGCGTGCACCACCACGTGGATCAGCGCCGGGTCGTCGCGCATGCGCTCCTCGACGAGGCTGGCCAGCGTCGGAAACATCAGCGAACGGTCAACGCCCATGTCGTTCATCAGCTCCAGCCGCGGCCCGGGTTCGCGGAACGCCGGGATCGCCCGCATCGGCTCGCCGAAGATCTCGCGGCGACTCTTGCCCTCGGGGTTGCCGTTCTTGAAGTACTCCTCCATCGCCCCCGGCCGGGCCACCACGTCGAAGGTGGGGTTGGGGATGTAGTCGCTGATGTGCCCCCGGATCGCGATCTTCGTCCTACCGTTGACCTGCACGTACTGGATGACGTTCCGGTAAGCCTTGGGCAGGAATCGGGTCAGCGAATCCTGCGTCTCGTACAGGTGGTTGTCCGCGTCGAACAGCGGATAGGGCAGCTTCTCGGCTGGCATGGGATCCCTCCATTTGCTATTTATGAGAACGATATTCTCCCCCACGACATATTGCAATATCCCTGCGTACCAGCTGTTTCTGCACCTTGCCGCTCGCGGTTCGCGGATAGTCGTCGACCTCGTAGCACTCCTCGGGCCATTTCTGCCTGGCCACGCCCGCCCGCTCGAAATGGTTGCGGATCTCCTCCAGCGTCGGCATCGGGTGACCGGCCCGGATGCGCAGCACGGCCGCGGCGTGCTCGGTGAACCGCGGGTCGGGAGCAGCCACCACCACCGCCTCGGCGACCGCAGGCATCGCCAACAGGACCTCTTCCACCTCGAGGGCGCTGATGTTCTCGCCGCCGCGGATGATGATGTCGGCCTTGCGGTCGGTGATGGTCAGATAGCCGTCGTCGTCGATCACCCCGACGTCGCCCGTGCGATACCAGCCGTCGTCGTCGAACGCGCGCCTGGTCAACGCCTCGTCGGTGTAACCCAGGCACAGGTCCGGGCCGCGGCTGAGGATCTCGCCGTCGTCGGACAGCCGGATCTCGACCCCGGGCCGGGGAATCCCGTCCGTGAACAGCCGCTTTTCGGCGGGTCCGTCGTGCGGCGTTGCCGTGATCGACGGGTGCTCGGTGCTGCCGTAGGACCGGAAGACGTGGACGCCGAGGTCGTCGAGCCGCCGGGTGACCGCGGCGGGCACCGTCGATCCGCCCAGGCCCGCGGTCTTGATGTGGCCGCGATGCTCGTCGGTGCAGTCGGGGTGGTCGAGCAGGCTGGTGAAGAAGTACGGCGGGCCGCCGCCGATGGCGAGCCCGTCGGTTTTCATCAGGGCCAGCACGTCTGCCGGGTCCCAGGTGTCGCACAGGTCGATCGACGCGCCCTCGAGCACCGGGATCAGAAAGGCGCCCAACATGCCGATGAAGTGCCCGACCGGGGCCGCGGTCAGCTGCCTGCCGCGATCGGGCGGATATCCGGCGAGCAACTGCCGCGACTCGCAGCAGAGCGTTTGATGACTGTGGATGACGCCCTTGGGGTCGCTGGTCGTGCCCGACGTGAACGCGATCAACGCCGGATTGCGCGGGTCGGTGGCGATCGTGCCCGACATCGGCTCCGCGGCGAGCAGGTCGTCGAAATCCCGGCCGACGAGGCCGACGACGGGCACGTCGGCGCAGAGATCCTCGTGGTAGGACATGCGCCCGAACCGCTCGGCGGTGATGAGCACGCGCGGCCGCGCGGCCGCCATGATGTGGCCGAGTTCCCTGCGGCCGTAGAAGTGGACGATCGGCACGATCACCGCCCCGAGGAACGCCGACGCCCAGAACGCGGCGGCGGCTTCCATCCAGTTGGGCAACTGGATGGCCACCACGTCACCGGGTCCGACGCCGCGGGCCCGCAACCCCGCCGCGAGCCTGCGCGCCACGCGGTCGACCTCGCCGAACGTGCCCGACCACGGCCGCAGCCTCGAGTGCACCCGGAAGGTCACGTCCGGGGCACTCGCAAGACCGCGGGCCAGCAGCTCGCCGATGGTGTCGCGGGTCCAGTGGCCTTCGTCCTCGTAGCGCTTGGCCAGCTCGACGGGAACGGGTCGCAGGGGAAGGCTCCGACGGCTCATGACGTCGGTGATGTTATTCTCCGCATACGAGAATGCCAATACCGCTTCCTGGAGAACGCTGCATGGTCGACCTCGAGCTCGAGCAGGGTCTGGCGGTGCTCACCATCGACCGCCCGCATGCCCGGAACGCCATCGGGCTCGAGACCATGGAGCAAATGGAGAAGGCGCTCGACGCGGCGGAGGGCGCCCGCGCTCTGGTCATCACAGGCGGCGGCGACCGCGCGTTCGTCTCCGGCGGCGACCTCAAGGAACTCAGCGCGATCAGGACCGAGGAGGAAGCCGCTGCGATGGCCTGGCGGATGCGGTCGATCTGCGACCGGCTCGCCGACTTTCCCGCCCCGGTCGTCGCCGCGCTGAACGGACACACGTTCGGCGGTGGTGCCGAGGTGGCGGTGGCCGCGGACATCCGGGTGGCCGCCGACGACATCAAGATCGCCTTCAATCAGGTCGCCCTGGAGATCATGCCGGCCTGGGGCGGCGCCGAGCGGCTCGCCGCGCTGGTCGGCACCGGCAAGGCGCTGCTTCTGGCGGGCTCGGGAAGCGTGCTCGACGCCGCCGAGGCGGAGCGCATCGGCCTGGTGGACCGGGTGTTTGCCCGATCATCCTTCGACGCGGGGTGGCGGTCGATCGCCAGGTCGCTCGCGAACGGCCCCGCGGGCGAGATCAAGCGCGTAATCTCCGGAGTCTCCGCCGACGAAGCGGTCGCGGCCTTCGCCCGGCTGTGGGTCGCCGACGCGCACTGGCAAGCCGCGGAGAAAGTGATGAGGCCCAGAAGATGACCGTCACCAGGAACGCGTTGGTCAGCGCCGGGCCGGCGGTGCTGTTGGTCGTCGGGTGTTGTCTGGTCGCGGCCGCGCCGGCACGGGCGGACGACGTCATGCACAGCGTCCGCTACACCGTCACCGCCGACAATCCGATCTACGCGGACATCCACTACCTGGACCAGGAGCCGGCGAACTTCGCCGACTACAGCCACAACCCGTACCAGTTCGTGCCGAACGTCCAGGCCGACATCGGCCCCGGCAAGCCCTGGACCTACGACCTCATGCTGGCGGACCCCTCCCAGTGGGCCTTGGTCACGGCCAGCGCCGGAACCGAACCCGGCGCGCCGAACTTCCACTGCCAGCTCGCCGTGGACGGGGTGGTGGTCGCGACCAAGGACGGCCCCAAGGGCGTGCTCTGCTCGCTACGTCACTGGTGATGCCGCCGGCTCGCCTTCCAGCCGGCGGAGGTAGCGCTCGACGATCGCGACCGTTTCGGCGTGGCCGGCCGACATGCCCAGTGTCTGTTCGATCACCAGCAGCTGCGAAACGCCCATCATGAGCACCATCGCGACGAGGGGCGGCAGCTCGTCGACGCTCGTTCCGTGGCGCCGCAGGGCGCTCTCCACCGCCTTGCTCTGCTCGTCGCGGAACCGTTCCGCGTAATAGGCGATCTCCGCGCGCAGTTCCTTGCGGTGGTTGGCCAGCGCGGTGAACTCCATCGTCAGCGCGGTGTCAGGGGACTCGGTATGAAACTTCCACAGCGCCCACAGCGGTTGGGGTGACTTCAGGATCTCCGATTGGAATTTGAGCCCCAGCTCGGCACGGCGGCGGAACACCGCCAGGAACAGGTCGTCCATCGTGCGGAAGTAGTAGTGCACCAGCTGGGGCTTCAGACCTGCCTTGTGCGCGACCCGGCGGGACGTGACCGCGGCATAGCCCTCTTCGAGCATCAGTTGCTCGGCCGCGTCGAGCAGGACGCCGCGGTTCTTCGCGTCCGGCGCCCCGATCCTGCGCGCCGATGCCATGCCGTCACTCCGCACTGTCGATGTTCGTCCGCCCGCGATGGTAGCCGCAGCGTCCTTGACCACGACCTACCACCATGCTAAGCAGGTGCACAGCATTTGACTCGCGATTCGACGTCAGCTCCGGAGGCAAGCACACCATGAGCAACTACGACTCGGTCGACTACTTCACCGATCAGTCGCTCGTTTCGGACCCGTACCCCTACTTCGACCACCTGCGTAACCAGTG
Source organism: Mycobacterium sp. (assembly GCF_035314905.1). GTDB lineage: Bacteria > Actinomycetota > Actinomycetes > Mycobacteriales > Mycobacteriaceae > Mycobacterium. Next base: position 7,073 of record NZ_DATFYW010000204.1, on the reverse strand, counting down.
TCCCGTCGTGCGGGAACCGCACCACGGTGTGGTGGCCGTCACCGGCTGGGACGAGGCGAACGCGGTCTACAAGGACACCGAGTCGTTCTCGTCCTGCATCGCTGTCGCCGGCCCGTTCACCCCGATGCCGTTCGTGCCCGAGGGCGACGACATCTGCGCGCAGCTCGAAGAGCACCGCACCGAGATCCCGATGTACGAGCACATGGTCACCATGGATCCCCCCGGCCACACCCGGGCACGGTCGCTTCTTTCCCGGCTGCTGACACCAAAGCGGCTGAAGGAGAACGAGGACTTCATGTGGCGGCTGGCCGATCGGCACATCGACGAGTTCGTCGCCGACGGGAAATGCGAGTTCCTGGCGGCATACGCCCGGCCCTTTTCACTGCTGGTGGTCGCCGACCTGCTCGGTGTCCCCGAGGAGGACCACGAGGAGTTCCGCGAGGCCTTCGGGGCCATGCGGCCGGGCTCACGGATCGGGGCGCTCGACCACGAGCCGATCGCCACCAACCCGCTCGAGTGGGCCGACGAGAAGTTCGGCTGCTACATCGAAGACCGGCGGCGCGAACCGCGCGACGATGTGCTGACCGCGCTGGCGACGGCGAAGTACCCGGACGGGTCGACCCCGGAGGTGTTCGAGGTGGTCCGGACCGCCACCTTCTTGTTCGGCGCGGGACAGGAAACGACGGCCAAGCTGCTGAGCGCGGCGCTTCGGGTGTTCGGCGACCGCCCCGATCTGCAGCAGAAGCTGCGCGAAGACCGCAGCCGGATCCCGACCTTCATCGAGGAATGCCTGCGCATGGAGAGTCCGGTCAAGAGCGTCTTCCGGCTGGCGCGCAAGACCACGAAAGTCGGCGACGTCGACGCGCCGGCCGGCACCACGGTGATGGTGAGTCCCGGTGCGGTCAACCGCGATCCGTGCCGGTTCGAAAACCCGCACGAGTTCTGGCTCGACCGCCGCAACGTGCGCGAGCACATCGCGTTCAGCCGGGGCATCCACTCATGTCCCGGCGCGCCGCTCGCGCGGGTGGAGGGCCGGGTTTCGCTGGAGCGGATCTTGGACCGGCTGGACGACATCACCATCGACGAGGCCGAGCACGGGCCTGCCGACGACCGCCGCTACACCTACGAGCCGACCTTCATCCTGCGGGGGCTGACCGACCTGCACATCAAGTTCACCCCGGCCGGGTGAGCGTCACGTGTCGCCGCGTACCCAGAGGGTCTGGCCGTTGGTCGCGAGGCAGCTCAGGAAAAGGCCGTCGGGCGACTGGGCCACGTAGTTCTCGTAGCCCACGCAGGTCGCGTTCTCGTCCTTGATGCCGGCCATCGGGGGCGACCGGAACCATCGGGGGTCATATCTTCTGGGTGAGCCGCAGAACACGAGCCGTCCCCACGAGGTGACTCCGAAGACGTAGTTGGTGGTGTTGTCGCACGGCGCGCCCAGGACGACGCCCGGCACGATCCCCGGTGTGCAACTGGGGTAGTCGCAAACGGTCGGCCCGGCGGCGGCGGGGGGCGCGGCCACCATCCCGGCGGTCAGCAGCGCGGCGGCGGCTACCGTGGCGAATCGCACCCTGATACTTTGGCATAGATTTGGCAGAGCAGAGAAGGAAATTCTCCATTTCGGAGAAGAGAGCTAATAGGGCGCTGTCCACGGTAATGACGTGCACGAATCGTTAGAAGACGCCGAGGCCCAAGTCGCGCGCGCGGAAGCCGCCGCGGAGGCCGCGCGGGCCCGCGCGGAGCGGCTGCGCCGTGAGGCCCAGGAGGCGCGGGGGGAGGCAGCCGGCGGCGACACGGCGGCCGGGGCCTCGCGCCGGCGGTGGCCGCGTCACCCGGGACGGCTGCGTCTCCCGGGGTGGCTGCGTCTCCCGGGGTGGGTGCGTCTCCCGGGGTGGAAAGCGGTGGCGGTCGGCGCCGCGATCGTCCTGGCCTGTGCCTTGTTCGCGGCCAGCGGTTACATCGTGTGGCAGCACCGCGCGGCCGTCGCGGACCAGCGCCGGATGTCCGAATTCGTTGCGGCGGCGCGCCAGGGTGCGGTCAACCTGATGTCGATCGATTTCAACCATGCCCAGCAGGACGTGCAGCGCGTGATCGACGACTCCACCGGCCAGTTCAAGCGGCAGTACCAAGACAACGCTCAAATGATGATCAAGGCCATGCAGGACGGCAAAGTCGTCACCAAGGTCACCGTGACCGGCGTCGCGGTCGAATCGATGAGCCGCGATTCGGCGGTCGTGCTCGTCGCGGCGACCACCGAGCGGCACAACGCGCAGGACGCCGCGGATCAACCCGCGACGTGGCGCATGACGATCACCCTGGACAGGGACGGCGGGCAGCCCAAGATGTCGAAGGTCGAGTTCATGCGCTGACCGCGCTCAGCCGACTCTGGTCAGCTCGAGGGGCATTTCGACCGTGAGGGGTTTGTTGAACCCGCAGCCGCCGCTGGCGCCGACCGTCTTGTCCGAGCCGGCGAAGTTGGTGGGGTTGGCCATGTCCGGCGCGAACATGAATGTCTGCTGCGCGGGGGCGCCGGTGCCGTCCAGGCACGGCTCCCAGTGCTCGAGCTGGCGGCGCACGTACCACAGCCCGTCATAACACTTGGCGCTCGCGGTCCAGCCCTGGCTGCTGACGACCTGCCCGGTGCAGTCCAGGTAGTCGGTGCACGCGGCGCTGACGGTCCAGGTGTCCGTGACGGTCTCCTCGTTGTGATAGGAGTCGTTGGTCTTGGCCCACACCCCGTCCGAAACTCTGGTGAAGGTCCCGTTGATCGGGGGATCGCAGATGGACGCGCCGGCCGGGGACGCGGTGGCGACACTTACGACGGTCGCGGCCGCCACCAGTGTGGCGCCCGCGATGGCGGGAACTCGCAGCATCGTTCGCTCCTCACGTGTGCGACGTCAAGATCAGGTCTTTCCAGGACTTTGGCGCTCCCGGGTTGACCAGGTCCGACTGCTGATAGGTCTGGCCGTCGGGTGTCACATACTTTCCGGTCTGGGGGTCGTACTGCGCGACGGCCACCGACGGACCCGGCGCGGAACCGTTGGTGCTGAACGCACTTGGTGCTGCCGGCGCGGCACCCGTGTCGGGCGGCGCCTCCGCCGGCGGCGGTGGAGGTTCTGCGGGGGCGGGACTCTCGGCGCTGCCCGGCGATGCTGCGGGCACCGCCGGTCCCGGAGGTGGTCCCTGCGGCGCCGGACCGGGAGCCGGTCCCAGCGGCGCCGGACCGGGAGGTGGTCCCAGCGGCGTTCCCTCGACCGGAGCGTATTCATGGTCACCGAAGGTGACCCGGTCATCGGGCGGGACGCCCTGGGCGAGCAGGTTCGGGTCCAGCGGGGAGGGCCCCAGCGCATGTTGCCGCATGGCCAGCGGCTCGTACGGCTTGTCGCTGTCACAGATTTCGGCGGTCGGCGCACGCTTTCCGGGTTTGCCCATGCAGGGGTAGTTGCGGGCCCCGCGGACCGCGATCGGCGAATCCTGCGGCAGCTTGCAGTACAGGCCGTCCGGCGTGTCGATCTCGCTGGTGTCGGCCGGGGATCGCCATTGGCTCTGCGGCAGGAATCCGACCGTGCACGCCGGTGGATCGCTGACGGTGAGCGTGAAATCACCGATCGGTAGGCCGGTCGGGTTGTGGTCGGGTGCGAACGACTGAATGGTGGAGACGAACGGCGGGAACAGCACCAGGAGTTGCTCGATGCTGGGGTGGTATGTCACGGCGACCTGGCCGATGGTCGTGAGATTGGCCAGCAGCACCGGCAGCGTGGGCTTGACCTGGTTGAGCAGCCGGGAGGCCTCGTTGGCGGCGCCCGGCCCGTTGCGCAGCAACGTACGCACCTGTGGGTCGTCGGTCACCACCTGACCGGTCACCCCGGCGAGGCTGCGCGCCCAGGTCCGGATCGCGTCGGTGGTGTCGGCCTGCGAATCCAGCAGCGGTGCGCTGTCTTCCACCAGGGTGCGGCTGCGGTCCGACACGCCGTTGAGATCGGCGGCCAGTTTCGACGACGAGTCGAACAGCGACCCGAAATCGTAGCCAGCCCCGTTGAATCCCTGGAACGACTCGTCGAGCAGCTGGCGCACCTTGTCTTTGGGGATGCTCTTGATCAGCGCGCTGGTCTGGTCGAGCAGGGGCCCGACGTCCTTCGGGATCGTGGTGTCTCCCAAGGCGATCACCGACCCGTCGTGCAGATAGGGCGGCGAGTCGGTGCGCGGCCGCAGGTCGACGTACTGTTCGCCCACCGCCGAGATGCTGCGCACGTCGGCTTGCACGTCCGCCGGGATCTTCGGCGAGCTGTCAAGCGAGAGCGTGGCTTTCGCGCCGGCGGGCGTCAGCGCGACCGCGGTGACCTTGCCGACCTGCACCCCGCGGTAGGTGACGTTGGAAAAGCGGTAGAGCCCGCCGGTTGCGGGCAACTCCACAGTCACGGTGATGTGGCCGATGCCCAGCAGGGTCGGCGCCTGAATGTAGGCGAAGACCATCACGAGCACACCGATGATCGACGCGATCGTGAAGATGACCAGCTGGATTCGGACGAAACGCGTCAGCATCAGCGGCCACCCTCGTCCTTGGCCGGGAAGTCGGTGGGTACGAGGGCCTGGTTGACCGGCGGCAGCAGTTCGGCCGGATAATTCACCGGGACCGGCGGCATCGGCAAGCTCGACGACATCGGCACCGGGACATTCGCCTCCGGCGACGCAGTCCCGGGCACCGGCAGTGGACCTGCGGCGGTTATCGATGCCGGACCCGCGGGCGGCGGCGGCGGCGGCACGTCACTGCCTGCCGGCGGGACCGACAAGACGGCGCCGAGGGGATTCTTCGTGTAATACCAGTCGTAACCCGGATCCCCCGGTGCCGGTATCTGCTCGGCCCCGTCGAGACCCCACCGGGTGCCCAGGTACAGCGTTTTCCTGATCCGGGCAACGGTGAGATCGAACACCGCGAACAGGTTCATGTAGTCGCCGCGCACGCCGCGGTCGACGAGATTCTGGCCGAACGGGAACACCGTCGCGTACTGAAGCGCGTCGTCGAGGCCCGGGCCGACGTCGGCGAGCGCGCGGAACGTCGGTTCCAGGTTCTGCAGGTTTTTCACCAGGTCGGCCTGGGTGTCGTTGACAAGGCCGGTGGCGGTGTCGCTGAACACCCGCAGCTTGTCCAGCGCCGTGATGATGCGCGGCTTCTCCGCGATCAGCACGTCCAGCGCGGGCGGCACCTTTCGCAGTGCCTGGGTGACCACGTCGTGCTGTCCGGCAAGCGTGCTGGAGAACCGGTTCAGTTCCTGGATGGAGGCGATGATGTTGTCGCGCTGTTGGTCCAGGATGCCGACGAAGGTGTCGAGACGGGTGATCAGGTCGCGAACCGCGTCCTGGCGACCCGACAAGGCGGAGTTGAAGTTGTGGATGATGTCGCCGATCTGGCCCAGTCCACCGCCGTTGACGACGGCCGCCAGCGACGACAGGGTCTGCTCGGTCGAGGGATAGGTCGACGAACTGTTCAGCGGGAGCGTGGCGCCGGGTTGGAGCTGTCCGGCCGGCGCCTGGCCGGGCGGCGGGTTGAGCTCCAGGTGCATCGACCCCAGCAGGCTGGTCTGCCCGACAGTGGCCACCGCGTTGGCGGGCACGACGGTGCCGGGCTTCACCGAGACGTCGACCTTGGCGTGCCAGCCCTGCACCGTCATCTTGCCGACGCTGCCGACCACGACGTCACTGATCATGACCGGCGAATTGGATTCCAGCGTGCCGACATTGGCGATCTCGACGTGGTAGACGTCGGCGCCCGGCCCGCGTCCCACCGCGCCGGGCAGCGGAAGCGAGTTCAAGCCCTGGAACGCGCATCCGGTGACGGTGAGCATCGCGGCGCTGCCGATCGCCACCAGCCCGCGCAGCCTTTTTCGCCCGATCATGATGGTGGCGTCCCTCCGGCAGATTGCGGCGGCGGCGGGGTCGGTGCGGCGGGCGGCGGCGCCTCGGCCGGCAGCAGCATGTGTTCCACGCCGGGCGGTGTTACCGGCGTCGAATTGGGCGAGGGAGGATAGACCGCGGGCGACGGATTTGCCGGCAAGGGGGTGTACATGCCGGGCGGCATGGGAGGCAGGCCCGCCCCTGCCCACCCCGGAGGCGGCGGCACATCGTTGTTCAAGCCCGTGTACGCCGACACCGTGGGCGGCTGCTCCGGTGGCCCCGGCGGCGCGCCCGCACCGCCGGGTGCCAGGCTCGGGTCGGTGTAGAGGACATTCTGTTGGGCCGGCATCAGATACAGGTTGAATGGGAATGGCAGCTCGTTGAAGTTGAGCAACCGCAACGCGGGACCGAGGTACTGCGCACAGAGCTTCGCGGTCTCCGGCGCGGTGGTGTTTTCGATCGCACCGATCCCACTGCAGAAGAACCCCACGGGATTCGCGAAGTTGCTCAGGACAAACGATCCGACGACGGAACCGGTGTCGGCGTTGTAGTCGTTGTAACCGTTGGAGATCCCATTCGGCGCAACGTGCAGCAGTTCTTCGAGATCCATCCGGTGATCGGCGAGGTTCTGGGTGACGTCGGCCAACCGCTGGATCTGCTCGCCGGTCTTGTCACGGGTCTCCGCGATGAACCGCTGGACCTCCCCGACCGCTGTCGACAGGTTCACCAGTGCGGCGTCCAGGTCGGACCGGTTGTCGTTCAGCACGCTGGTGAGGGTCGCGAAACGGTCCTGGAACTGCACGATCTGGGTGTTGCTGTCGCGAAGCGCGGTGACGAAGGTCTGCAGGTTCTTGATAATGTCGACGATGTTGCCGCTGCCGTTGGCCAGGACCCGGCTGACCCCGGAGAGCTGGGCCAGCGTCTGGCGCAGTTTGTCGCCGTTGCCGTCGAGCGCGTTGGCGGCGCTGTCGATGAACCGCGCCACCGAGGTGGTCGAGACCTGGCTGCTGGGTCCTAAATCCGTTGCCAGCCGCGTCAGTTGGTCCTTCACCTCGTCCCACTCAACGGGTACGGCGGTGCGTTCGATCGGGATGACGGCGCCGTCGCCCATGGTGGGGCCGCTCGACCGGTAGGCCGGGGTGAGCTGAACGTAGCGGGCCGCGACGAGGTTCGCGGCGACG
>NZ_DATFYW010000203.1:0-11085 GCF_035314905.1 Mycobacterium sp. | reverse complement strand
AGGTCGGGGCGGAACAGGCGCATCGTGCCATCGTTCATGAACAGCGGGGTGTTCACGTTGGTGGGATGAACCGAGTTGACCCGGATCATGTGCTGGCCCAGTTCCACGGCGAAGGTGCGCATGAGGCCGACGACACCGTGTTTGGCGGCCACGTAGTGGCCCGTGTGGGGGTACGCCTTCAGCCCGCCGACCGAGCTGGTCAGGATGATGGAACCGCCGCGGCCGCCCGACAGCAGGTGCGGGACACCGGCTTTCACGGTCTTCCACACGCCGCCCAGGTTGACGTCGATCATGTCCGTCCAGTCTCGTTCGCTGGTCTTGTCCAGCGTTGCGCCGCCGTTGCCGATGCCGGCATTGGCCACGATGATGTCCAGCCTGCCCAGCTCCTCGACGCCGCTGTCCACGGCGGCTTTCAGCGCGTCGTAGTCGCGCACGTCGACTTCGGCCGTGACGATGCGGCGGTTGTGGCCCTTCACCAGGTCCGCGGTCTCGGCCAGGTCTTCAGGCGTGGATGGCGGAATCGGCACGCCCCCGATCGGCTTGCAGATGTCGATCGCGATGATGTCGGCGCCCTCCTGCGCCAGTCGCACCGCGTGGCTGCGGCCCTGGCCGCGCGCCGCACCGGTGATGAACGCGACCTTGCCTTCTACTCGCCCTGCCATGGATACCTCGATTCGTCGGTGGTGGAACGGAATTCAACAGATGAGAGCCGGCATCGACTCCCAGCCCCGCACGGTGGAGGTGGGGGAGAGCTCGGCGTTGGTGAGATCGACCTGCCATTCGGGGAACCGGCTCAAGATCTCCTCGAGGGCTATTCGCCCTTCGAGCCGGGCGAGTGCGTTGCGCAGGCAGTAGTGGGTACCCACGCCGAAGCCGAGGTGCTGACGTGCCTCGCGGTGGATGTCGAAGACGTCGCCGTCGGGTGGGCGGTGGTCCCGGTTGGCCGCGCCGGTCAACATCATCATGACGCTGCCCTCGGGCACCGTGCGGCCGTAATACTCGACGTCCCGGGTGACGTATCGGGCTACGTGGGGGGCCGGGGGCTCGTAGCGGACCAGTTCTTCCACGGCGGCCGGCAGCAGCGACCGGTCGGCGACCAGTTCCCGCCGTTGCCCGGGATGATCGGCCAGCACCTTGCCGGCCCATCCGATGAGCCTCGTGGTGGTTTCGCTGCCTGCCGTGGCGACCACGGTCAGATACAGAAGCAACTCGTCGCGGGTGAGCGGGCGACGGGTTCCGGTCTCGTCCTCGAACTCGGCCGCGATGAGCTCGGTCGTGAGGTCGTCGGAGGGATTTCGGGCGCGCCAGTCGAGGTATTCGGTCAACACCTCACCGGTCGCCATGGGCCCGCCGGGGTTCTCGGTCATCGGGCGCCCGCGTTCGGTGCGCAGGGTCGCGTCGCCGTGGTCGACGACCTCCTTCTGGAGGTCTTCGGGGATTCCGAGCAGCATGCCGATCACCCGCATCGGCATCAGCGCGCCGAGGTCGTTGACGAAGTCGAACCGGCCCGTGCCCACCAGCGGGTCGAGGCAGCGCGCGGTGAATTCGCGGATCCGGGGTTCGAGCGCGCTGATCTTGCAGGGCGTGAACAACCGGGCCAGCAGGTTGCGGTGGATGTTGTGGACCGGCGGATCCTCGAAGATAAGGGTGCCCGGCGGGATCGGCATGCCGGATTTGATGATCTCCACGATCGCCCCCCGCGCCGAGCTGAAGGTCTCGTGGTCACGACGGCCGCGTTGACGTCGTCGAAGCGGGTCAGCGCGTAGAAGCCGTGTTGGTCGTTGTGATACAGCGGCGCTTCCTCGCGCAGCCGCCGGAACATCGGATAGGGATTCGCGTTGAGTTCGACGTTGTACGGGTCGTAGTACACGTCGCTGGTGGCACTCAGTGTCACGGGGATGGGGCCTCTCGCCAGACACGCAATGTTGGGCACTCGCTCAGCACTCTGTCACCGGCACCGCGAGGGTGTCAATCATGTCCCCGGTTTTGTCGATTCCTCGAGCGCTATCCCAGCGAGGCGATGACCTGGGGAAGCTCGAGTGTCGATTGGCTGCCGGGCGGCGCCGCGCAGACGTACGGGACCGCGTTGACCGCGCGGTTTGCCGTGTATGCCGGTGACACCTCTGCCATCCGCTCCAGGGGCACCGGCATCCGCAGGTCGATCTCCAGCGGTGCGTCACCCTCGACCGACATGTGCCAGCCGGTGGCCAGCACCTCCCAGGCCGGCTCGAGGTCGGTGTCGCAGTACCAGGTAGCGCGGAAACGCAGCAGCGGCTGCCCGTCGCGCAACCCCGAAACCGTGATCCGTTGGGCGGCGACCGTTCCCGCCCGAAGCGTGCCGGCCGCGATTTCGGTGGTGCGCGCGGCGGTGGCGAGTTCCCCGCCGGCCGCAAGCCCGTCGAGCGGCAGCCCGATCGCGTCGGCGACCAACTGGAGCGAAGACCCGAAACTGGACCGCAGGTAGGCCGCCCGGTACTCCTCGAAAGGGGCTGGAGCGCGTCCGAACCCCATCAGGTCGAACAGCAGTTCGGGCGAGTTGCGTCGCGAGAGGTCGGCGTACTCGTCGATCGTGAGGCGCTCCAGGCGCCGCTGAATCGACGTCATGACGAGCGGCACCGCCTCGGTGATGAAACCGGGGCTGCTGCCGGTGCTGTGAATGGAGGCGCCGCCGGCCTCACATGCCGCCCGGACCTGGTCCCGTACCCCTGGATCCATCGTCGGCGGGTGGCCGAACAAGCCGCAGGTGGTCACGACATTGATGCCGGCGCCCAGCAGCCGGCACAACTCGTCGAGGTCGGGATAGCCGGCCATGTAGAGCACACAGTCGGGTCTCAGGTCCACGATCTCGTCCAGGCTGGCGGTGGCGGTGACCCCGGTGGCGGCGAGCCCGCCGGAACCGATCCCGCTCAATTCGCCCGCGTCGCGGGCCACCTTGTCCTTCGCGTGCACGTAGACGCCCGCCAGGGTCAGGTGCCGAGGCAGCAGCCGCTCGGTGAGGCCGTCGAACGGGCGCAGCGCGGGCCCTCGAAGAGCAGATCGGTCCAGAGCTCGGGCACCCGGTCGGTGTCAGTGATGTTCTTTACCTATGAGAATCAAGTTCTCCGTGTTCGCTACGGCTTGGCGAAACCGTGTGCGCAGAAGTCCCACACTTCGTCGGCGGTGATGGGATTTGCTGCCCCCTCCTCCGACTCGCCACTGGACTGGGCAACGAACATGACGGTCTGCATCGTCATGGCGGCCATCCGCCTGACATTGACGTCCGGGCGCAATTCCCCAGCGGCACTTGCCTCTTCCATCAACTCGGTGAGCAGGGCAAGTAACGGCGCGTGCGCCACCTTCACCTCGGACGGGTGCGAGACCAACAACCGGGGGGCGAAGTCGGTGAACAGCGGTCGCTTGGCGGTCGGGTCGGGCCGCGAGGTCTCGAATAGCAGCTTGACCGCGACTTTCAACCGCTCGAGCGGATCGGAATGACCGTCGGTGGCGGCGCGGATCTGGTCGGCCGACCGGCTCAGCGCATCCTCGAAGAGGGCGAGCAGAAGTTCGTGTTTGCCGTCGAACTGGAGATAGAAGCTCCGCAGTGACTGCCGGGACCGGTCGACGACCTCTTGGACGGTGAAGTCGGTGCTGCCTTTTTCGATGATGATCGCTTGGGCCGCATCGAGAAAACGCTGAACACGTTGTGCAGCACGGAGTTTCGCGGTCTTGATCGAACGCTCGACCGCGCGCTGCTTCCAGGCAGGCTCTTCGCTCGGGCTGGTCACTTGGCGCTCGAGCCGTGACGAGAAAACATGACTGAACTGTACCGGAGCATGCCGTCCGACCGCCGTCGCGAGCCGTCCGCCGAACAACGTGTCCGAGATTGTAACTTCCGCACGATGAGAATAGTATTCTCTTGAAGTCGTCTGAGGAAGCCTTACGCGCAAGGTCGACCGGCCGAGTTTCCAAAATTGTCGCCGACCTGCCAGGCTCGCCCCGCAACCAGAGGACCCGAGATGTACATCGACTACGAGGTCGCCGACCGGATCGCGACCATCACCCTCAACCGGCCCGAGGCGGCAAACGCCCAGAACACGGCGCTGCTCGACGAACTCGATGCGGCCTGGACCCGCGCCGCCGACGATGGCGACGTCAAGGTGATCCTGCTGCGGGCGGCGGGGAAACACTTCTCCGCGGGCCACGACCTCACCAGCGGTGAACCCGTCCCCGACAAGATCACGCTGGAGTTGATCTACCGCCACGAGAGCCGCCGCTATCTGGAGTACACCCTGCGCTGGCGCAACGTGCCGAAGCCGTCGATCGCCGCGGTCCAGGGCCGGTGCATCGCGGGCGGGCTGATGCTGTGCTGGCCGTGCGACTTGATCGTGGCCGCCGACGATGCGTTGTTCTCTGATCCGGTCGTTCTCATGGGCATCGGCGGCGTCGAATACCACGGGCACACCTGGGAGCTGGGCGCCCGCAAAGCCAAGGAGATCCTGTTCACCGGACGTCCGCTGACCGCCCGGGAAGCCGAGCGGACCGGCATGGTCAACCGCGTCGTGCCGCGCGAGCGGCTCGACGCCGAAACGCTGGCGCTGGCGCAACAGATCGCCGGGATGCCGTCATTCGGCCTGCGCCAGGCCAAGCGGGCGGTCAACCAGACCCTCGACGTGCAGGGCTTCTACGCCGCGGTCCAGACGGTTTTCGACGTGCACCAGACCGGGCACGGGAACGCATTGAGCGTCGGCGGGTACCCCGTGCTGGTGAACCTCGACGACATGAAGGCAAAGATCGAATGAGGCCGCCCCCCATGCATAGACCCGTGTCGATCCCGCACAATTGGATTGGCAGCTGGCCGCGTCGCCGCGACCTGCTGCACCGCAGAACCCTGGCGGTGCGCCGTGTCGTGGTGATGTGGTGCGAGGCCGGCGGAGGTGACTCGTCACAGGGAAACCAGCCGGGGAGCTGATCCCTTCTCCCGGAGCGCCGCGCCGGCCTGCCGGGTGAGCTCTCGGGAGCTGCCGAGAAGGCCGTCCAGTACGAGGGTGCGGCGGACATGGCGGGGCAGGTCGTGTTCGGCCGTGAAACCGATGCCCCCGAGCACCTGCTGGCAGTGGCGGGCGGCGGTCAGCGCTGCCTGCCCGGCCGCCGCCTTCGCCAGCAGGCAGCCCAGGCCTGGGGTGGCGGCCGCCAGCGTGGCTTCCGCGCCTTCGATCGCGACGAGGGATTCGGCCAGCCGGTGCCGAATCGCCTGAAACGTCGACAGCTTTCGGCCGAACTGCACACGGTCCAGTGCGTGCTGGCGGGCCAGCGCCAACATGGCCCGGGCGGTGCCCGCCAGCCACCATCCGACCGCGACGCGCCCGGTGTCCAGCGGCACCGGGGCGCCGGCTGCCACGCGGTGCAGGGGAAGTTCGGGGTCGAGAGTCTCGGCTGCCTCGTCGATGCGTTCCCAGCGCACCCACGCTCCGCCCGCGAACGGCAACGGCACCGTGCCTCCGGCCGGGCGCCCGGTGGCGCGCAGCACGACGTCGTTGAGCACCGGCGCGTGCGCGCCGGTTTCGCCGAGCAGGCGGAACACCAAAGGTATTGCGATGTCAGGCATTTCGTCGAGCATCTCCCACCAGCCCAGCTCGGCGAGCGCTGCATCGAGTTCGGACCCCGACGCCGTGCCCATGGTCTTGCGCAGCGCCTCCGTCAGCAGCTCGAGCGCTTCGGCGTCCATTCCTGACTCCACCGTCACTCCGTCCCCAGGCCGAGCAGCCTGCGTGCGATGATGTTGCGCTGGATCTCGGCGGTGCCGCCGTAGATCGTGGCCGCGCGCGAATACAGGTACTCCGTCCGCCATCCGGATTCGTCGAGTTCGACCGCCCCGGGCAGCAGGTCGCGCACGGTGTCGTACAGTCGTTGCTCAGCGGTGGCAAGCAGCACCTTGTCGATCGAGGTCTCGGGGCCGAGGCGGGCTCCTTCGGCGAGTCGGTGCTGCGTCGCCCGCGAGCGGCATCGCAAGGTGTGCAGCGCCAGGTAGGCGGCCCCGAGGTCGGACTCGTCCGGGTCGCTCGCCTCGGCGATCAGTCGATCGAATCGTGTGTAGAGGTAGGCGATCCGCTGCCAGAAGCACGTGGAGCGCTCGTAGGGCAGCAGGTCCATCGCCAGTCGCCAGCCGTCACCCGGCTTGCCGAGCATCCGGCCGGCGGGGACGACCACGTCGTCGAAGTACACCTCGCAGAACTCGTCGACGCCGTGCATCGTGCGCAGCGGCCGCACGGTGATGCCGGGCGAGTCAATGTCGACGAAGAACGCGGTTATTCCGGTGTGGCCGGGTGATGTGCGGGTGAGCAGCACGCAGCGGGCCGAGTACTGCGCGAAGCTGGTCCAGACCTTCTGCCCGTTGACGACCCAGTCATCGCCGCGGGGGGCGGCGCGGGTGGTCAGCGACGCCAGGTCGCTGCCGGACCCCGGCTCGGAAAAGCCCTGGCACCACAGCTCGCGGCCGCTGAGCAGCCGCGGCACCATCTGTGCGGCGAGTTCCCTTGGCGCGTAGTCGATCATCGTCGGTGCGAGGACCTCGACCATCGAATACGGGCCCGGTTCGGCGAGGTTGCGGCCTACGACCTCTTCCCCGACGATCGCGCGAAGGATCGCGGGGCCGCCCAGCCCGCCGACCTCAACGGGCCAGCCATAGCGCATCCAGCCGGCGTCGAACAGCGCCCCGTGGACGCGTGCCAGCTGCGCGATCTGGCCTTCCAGCGATTGGTCGGGCCCGGGGGTGAGGTCGTTCTCGTCCAGCCACGCGCGAAGACCCGACCGGAACTCCGCGACGTCCATGCCGGCCTTCATGCACTCGGCCGGCCGATCGCGTGCGGTCGGCCGGAATCGTGTGCGCCACTTCGCCGGATGAACGTCATCGCGCGGGTACGCAGCCGCCATCCATCGGCCGTGCGGGCATACGTGTCCCGGTAGTAGCCGATCCGCATGTCATGGGTGGCGTGGTCGATGAAGCACAGCGGCTGGGTGCCGGTGGCGACGTCCCCGTCGAGCTCGACGGCCGGCGTGCCGGTCAGGAACAGACCCTTCGGCGCGGCATCGACCAGGGCGGGAAACCGGTCGAGCGAATACGTGTCACCGAAGGCGCTGTAGGTTCCGTCGGGGGTGAAGGCGGCGACCAGGCCGGCGATGTCTTGCTGGGTGATGGTGACGGCGTAGCGGGCCAGTAGCTGCTCGATCTCCACCAGGTCGTCGGTTCGTGTCGGTTCAGCGTTGGACAAAGACCTTGCCCCCTTTCATCACGAAGCTCACCTTTTGGGTCAACCCGATGTCCTGCAACGGGTCTCCGGGCACCGCGATGACGTCGGCGAGCAGACCCTGCGCCAGCCGTCCGCGATCGGTGACGTTGATCAACTCCGCGGCCGTGACGGTCGCCGCCCGCAACGCCGCCAGCGGTGGCATGCCGCGATCGACGAGGGCCACCAGCTCGTCGGCGTTCTTGCCGTGCGGAATCGCCGGCGCATCGGTGCCGACCGCGATCTTCACCCCGGCGTCGTATGCCGCCTTGACCGACGTGCGCGCCTTGGGAAACATCTCGGCGGCCTTCGCCTGCAACTCGGGTGGGGCTTTGGAGACGTCCATCGCGTCGGCGAGGCGCGTGGTCGGCACGAGGAAGGTGCCGTGCTCGACGAGCGTCGCGATCGCGTCGTCGTCCATCAGGAAGCCGTGCTCGATGCAGTCGATGCCGGCCGCGACGGCGTGCCGGACCGCGTCGGCGCCGTGCGTGTGTGCCGCGACGCGCAGCCCCCGGCGGTGTGCCTCGTCGACGATCGCGCGCAGCTCCTCATCCGAATAATGCTGCGCCCCGGCGGATCCGGTCAGTGACATGACTCCGCCCGAGCAGCAGACCTTGATTAGCTGTGCGCCGTGCTTGATCTGGTACCGCACCGCCTTGCGCACCTCGTCGACGCCGTTGGCGATGCCTTCCTCCACGGTCAGCTCCAGCACGCCCGGCGCGAACGCCGCGAACATCGTCGGGTCGAGGTGCCCGCCGGTGGGGGTGATGGCGTGCCCGGCCGGCACCACCCGGGGGCCCTCGATCCATCCGGCGTCGATCGCCTTGCCCAGCGCCACGTCGAGCAGGTAGCCACCCGTCTTGACGAACAACCCGAGGTTGCGCACGGTGGTGAAGCCGGCACGCAGCGTCCGGCGGGCGTTGCCGACGGCGCGCAGCACCCGGGTGGGCGGGTCGTCCTGCACCTGGGAAAGCGCGGGGGTTTCGCCGCGCCCGCCCATCAGGAGGTTGACCTCCATGTCCATCAGGCCGGGAAGCAGGATCTGTTGGCCGAGGTCGACGATCTCGCCCTCGGGTGTGCCGCCGATGCCGGCGATCCGATCGCCTTCGATGCGCAACACGCCCGGCCGGACGATCTCGCCCGCGTCGACGTCGAGCAGCCCGGCCGCCAGCAGCGTGAGCACGCTCAGACCACCGGCTCCTGGATGCAGTTCAGGTACGCGGCCCCGCTGTCGGGGACCCGCGGCTGCTTCCACACCTCGACCGGGAACGACACCACGACCAGCGACTGCATCAGGTGCATCAGCGCGCGGGCGTCGTCGGGCAGGTCGTCCAACGGGAACCTGTCGAGGTAGGTGATCGCGTCTCCCAGCCGCGGGAACGCGGTGTCGTAGAGGTCGCCCATCTCCGCCATCGAAGAGGCCAGCCGCTTGGCGTAGCGCTCCGGCTCGGTCGGCAGGATCCAGTCGGAAAACCGCTCCAGGTCGGCGAATTCAGATGGCAGCGCCATTGCGGGACTCCTTCGTGCCATTGCCGTGCGCCTTGACGAAATCTCCGGCCACCTTGTGCAGGTGGCGGAGCAGGATCTCCTGATCGCAGAGCGGGAAGTCGCGCACCACCTTGGTGCCGATCATGGTCTGGGTTGCCTCCAGGGTGTTGGAGTCCTGCAGTGCGTACTCCTTGAACGTGACCGCGGCCAGTTCCTGGCCCAGGCGTTCTCGTGCGTTCCTCGGGGGGACGAAGTACATGGTGCCCTCGAAGATGTGCTTGTCCACCGCGGTGGGCCAGTAGTGGTAGGTGAGGTACCAGCCGGGCCCCCAGATCAGCAGCATCCAGTTCGGGAAGAAATGGAACGAATCCATGCCCCACTGCTTGGCCTTGGCGGGGTTGACCCCGGGCGGCAGCGCGTCGAGGCCCTCGATGTCGGGCCGGTCCCACGGGCCGAAAAGGCCGCTGCGCAAGACCCGCTCGATGGGTTTGACCATGCTTTCGTCCTTGGGCGGCGACATCCCGCCCCAGGACGAGATCATCGAGTGGGGGCTCTGCAGGTCGTAGTGCAGTGCCTCGTAGCCGAAGCCCGTCAGCTTGTCGGCCTCCTCCTTGACCGCCTGCTTCTGGTGCAGCACCGGGGCGTGGTAGAACTCGGCGAACGCGTCGACGAACAGCTTCCAGTTGCTGCCGACCTCGGCCCGGTAGCTGTAGACCTCGGTCATCTCGTGGAACGGATAACCCTCCAGGCCCTTGGCCAGCGGGCCGAGATACTCGGCCAACGGCTGCGCGTTCCGGTCCAGGTTCACGAAGATGAACCCCTCCCACACCTCGCAGCGCACCGGCTTCAGGCCGAACTGGCCCTTGTCGAGGTCGAAGAACTCGTCTTCTTGCTGAACGAAGGTCAGGTCACCGTCGAGGCTGTAGCGCCAGGCGTGGTACTTGCAGGTGAACTGCCGGCACGTCCCCGAGGTCTCCTCATGGGGGTAGTCGTTCCACACCAGCTTGTTGCCGCGGTGGCGGCACATGTTGTGGAACGCCTTGATCGACCCGTCCTTGGTCTTCACCACGATCACCGAGAAGCCCGGGCCGGCGGAGGGCAGCTCCTTGGTGAAATAGCTGCCCACCCGGGGGAGCCGCTCCACCCGCCCGACGTTGAGCCAGGTCCGCTTGAAGATGGCCTCGCGTTCGGCCTCGAAGACTGCCGGGTCGACCGAATCGGTGTAGTCGACCGGGGCGGTGCCCAGCTCGGGATAGTTCTCCGTCCAGCTCCCGGCGGCCGGCTTGGTGAAATGCGCCATGTGTTTACCTTTCGTGTTCCGGTTCTACGCCGAAAGTGTTGAAGGCCATGGCCAGCAGGCCATAGCAGCCGACGGTGAAGACGAGGTCCATGCGCTGACGTTCGTCGAGCCGCTCGGAAAGCGCCGCCCAGGTCGCATCCGACAACTGCGACGTCTCGTCGAGCTCGTCGACCGCGCTGAGCACGGCGCGGTCGAATTCGTCGGCCCCCTCGCCCCGCCGGACGGCGGCGATCTCGTCGTCGGTCACGCCCGCGCGCTTGGCGAGTTCGACGTGGTGGACCCATTCGTACCGGCAGCCGCGGCGGTGCGCCATGCGCAGAATGGCCAGCTCGCGCAGCCGGGGCGGCAACGTCGAGCCGTACAACAGGTGGCTGTTGAAACGCAGGAACGCGCGCGTCAGCTTCGGATGCCGCACCAGGGTGGCGAGCGCGTTGCCCGCGCCGGCGGGGTTGCGCCGCTCCGGCGGCAGCGTTTGGGCGAGCGCGTGGTCGACGGCGTCATCCCACTCTCCGGCCGGCAGCGGGGCCAGGCGCATCAGGCCTCCTCGTTCGTCGGCTCTTCGCGCAAGCGCTCGTCGCCGTTCCTTTGGCTCTTCGCGCAAGCGCTCATCGCACTGACGAGAATCAGGTTCTCATTTCTGACTAACAGGTTTCCATGTTTTGGCGTGTTGGTCAACGGCGGCCCCCCGGGCGACGGTGTCCGCGCTGCTGCGAACTGCCCTGATCAGGAGCTTTCTGACGAGGTCAGAGCCGTAGGGGGTATGCTATGTATGTTGATTCTCCCAACCTGAGAAGATAGTTTCCTATCGGAGAGAACATCGTTAGAGGCGCCCCCCGGCGGGGGACCGCGGCACTACCGAGGATCGCCGGTGACGCCGCGTCGATGAAAGGAACGGGCCTTGAACAAAGACGACATGATCCTGATCAGCGTCGACGACCACATCGTCGAGCCGCCCGACATGTTCAAGAACCATCTGCCGACGCGCTACCTCGACGAGGCGCCGCGGTTGGTGCACAACCCCGACGGCTCGGACAC
>NZ_DATFYW010000202.1:0-2984 GCF_035314905.1 Mycobacterium sp. | reverse complement strand
TGGATCGATCTGGCTCATGCTGGCCAGCATGAAGCCACCACGAGCCCTAAGACATCAGCCGAAACGCGTAGAGCGGCGGACTTCCGACGCGGATTTTCGCAGGTCCTGTCGCGAAACTGAAGAGAGTGCGGCTCCGATCGGCGTGTCGCCGCGGCTGGTTGAGTGTCGCGGATGCGGCGGCTACAACTCAAGGCCGCTTGGTTCTCCTGGTGAGGTCTGTGTCCCGCGACGGCTGCACCCGCTTCGGTTCGCCCGGCATCTTCGGGTAGTTCGGGGGGTACGGCATGTCGCCGAGGCCGCGTTCGGCGTCGGCGGCGGCCATCTCCAGCAGCCGCTCGATGGACTGGGCATTCGAGTCGATGTCCGCCCACGGGTCGTCACGGCTGCCCACCAGCTGCGGCACGGTCACGATCGTGTAGTCGTCGGGGTCGGCACCGGCGAGCTCGTCCCACGTCAGCGGCGTCGAGACCGTCGCGATCGGGGTACGCCGCGCCGAGTACGCCGACGCCATCGTCCGGTCGCGTGCGTTCTGGTTGAAGTCGATGAAGATGCGCTTGCCCCGCTCCTCCTTCCACCATGACGTCGTGACGGTGTCCGGGCTGCGCCGCTCGACCTCGCGGGCGAGCGCGATCCCGGCGCGGCGCACCTCGACGAAATCCCACTTCGTCTCGATCCGCAGGAACACATGCACGCCGCGCCCCCCGGACGTCTTCGCGTATCCGACGAGCCCCAGCTCGTCGAGCACCGGCTTGAGCACGTCGACGGCGACCGCGCGGGCCTCTTCGAACGCGGTGCCCGGCTGCGGGTCAAGGTCGATGCGCAGCTCGTCGGGATGATCGGTGTCGGGGCAACGTACCGGCCACGGGTGCAGCGTGATCGCTCCCATCTGCGCGGCCCAGATGATCGCAGACGGGTGGGTGACCTTCAGCGCGTCGGCGGTCCGGCCGGACGGGAACGTCACGCGGCATGTCTCGATGTAGTCGGGATGATGCTGCGGGACCCGCTTCTGGTAGATCTCTTCGCCGTCGATGCCGTCGGGAAACCGCTGAAGGTGGGTTGGCCGGTCGCGCAGCGACGTCAGCATCGGGCCGCCGGCCACGGCGAGGTAGTACTCGATCAGCTTGCGTTTCGTGCCGCTGGGACCGAGCTTCGGGTAGAAGACCTTGTCGGGGTTGGTGATTCGGACGGCGATCCCGTCGACGTCGATTTCTTCTGCGGGGGTTGCCAATTCAGGACTCCAGAACGTCGTAGAGATCGTTTCGCAGCGGCACCTCGAACCGAAGCCGGGAACGGGCGGCTTCGGATTGCAGTCCGCTCACGATTCGAAGCTACGCGTTCGATCTGCCTCGAGGCGAAAAACGAGGGTGACCGGAGGGCGTGAACCCGTTCGCCGACCAGACGCAAGAATGAGGCGATGAAGCTGCCCGTCATGCCGCCGGTCTCGCCGATGCTGGCCAAATCGGTGCCGTCGATCCCGCCCGGCGCGTCCTATGAGCCCAAATGGGACGGATTCAGGTCCATCTGCTTCCGCGATGGCGATCAGGTCGAGCTGGGCAGCCGCAACGAGCGGCCGATGACCCGTTACTTCCCCGAACTGGTCGCGGCGGCCACGGCCGAGCTGCCGGAGCGCTGCGTGATTGACGGCGAGATCGTCATCGCCACCGACCGCGGCTTGGACTTCGAGGCCCTCCAACAGCGCATCCACCCGGCCGACTCACGGGTGCGGATGCTCGCCGAACAGACGCCGGCTTCCTTCATCGCGTTCGACTTGCTCGCCCTCGGCGATCACGACTACACCCGGCGACCGTTCAGCGAGCGCCGCGCCGCCCTCGTGGACGCGTTGGCCGGCTCGGGCCCGTCGATTCATGTCACGCCCGCCACCACCGATCTGGTGACCGCACAGCGATGGTTCGAGGAGTTCGAGGGAGCCGGCCTCGATGGGGTCGTCGCCAAGCCGCTGACGATCACCTATCAGCCGGACAAGCGCGTCATGTTCAAGATCAAGCACGCGCGGACCGCCGACTGCGTCGTCGCCGGCTACCGAGCGCACAAGTCCGGCGACGAGGCGATCGGCTCGCTACTGCTCGGGCTCTACAAGGACGACGGCACACTCGCATCGGTCGGTGTCATCGGCGCCTTCCCGATGGCTGAGCGGCGGCGACTGTTCACTGAGCTGCAGCCGCTCGTCACCAGCTTCGATGGCCACCCGTGGGACTGGGCTGCCCACGAAGCGGGAGAACGCACCCCACGCAGAAATGAAACCTCCCGCTGGAACGCCGGCAAGGACCTGTCGTTCGTGCCGCTGCGGCCCGAGCGGGTGGTCGAGGTCCGCTACGACCACATGGAAGGTGAACGATTCCGCCACACCGCCCAGTTCAACCGCTGGCGCCCCGACCGCGACCCGCGCTCATGCACCTATGCGCAACTCGAGCACCCGCTCACCTTCAGCCTTGGCGACATCGTGGCCGGCCTTGGCCCAGGCAACGGCTGACTCGATAGCGATCGGCGTAGGCGAAAATTGACTCATCCACACGTGCAATGATCACTACTCCAGCGAGCGAGGGATGAACCAATAAGCGCGACCACCTACGTGTACGCGCCAGAGGACATTGTCTGGCACAGGACGGAACCAGGACCGGATTTCTACCTCAGCGGCACCGGCAGCGTGACGATCGGTGAGCAGACCTGGCCCACGAAGCCAGGCACCCTGGCGAAGATCCCCGCGCACAAGCAGCACAGCGCCACCAACACCGGGACCGAAGACCTCATCTTCCTCGTGATCTACGATCCCCCCAACGACGACGGCACCGCGTAGCAAACAGCCGCTTTGGGGTGTTCGACCGGGGCATCACGGGGAGGTCCACAACGTCCATCCTGGATAGTGGCGGCAGATTCGCCCCCAGCCCGTCGGCAGACCTGCACATCGGCAACCTGCGCACAGCGGTGCTCGCGTGGCTGTTCGCCCGCTCCACCGGCCGACGGTT
>NZ_DATFYW010000201.1:0-27036 GCF_035314905.1 Mycobacterium sp. | reverse complement strand
GTGCACCCTGGCGCCGGCCTCGCGGGCCAGCAGCGCATCGCGAGCGACGATCGACTCCTCGGCCGCCCGTGGCCAGCCGGACAGCCCGAGCCGGGCCGCCGTGGGGCCTTCGTGGGCGACCGCCCCGCGGGTGAGCCGCGGTTCCTCGGCGTGCTGGGCGATCAGCACCCCGAGACCGGTCGCGTACTCCAGCGCGCGGCGCATCACCAGCGGGTCGTGCACGCAGACGCCGTCGTCGGAGAACATGCGTACCTGCGCGGTACCGGCGTTCATCAGCCCCATCTCAGTCAGCTGCTCACCGGCCAGGCCGACCGTCACCGCGCCGACCGGGTGCACGTCGACCAGGCCGACCTGCTGACCGCGGTGCCAGACGTGGTCGGTGACCACCGGGCTGTCTGCGACGGGGTTGGTGTTCGCCATCGCGAACACCGCCGTGTAGCCACCCAGAGCCGCTGCCGCCGAACCGGTTTCGATGTCTTCGGCGTACTCCCGGCCCGGCTCGCGCAGGTGAGTGTGCAAGTCGACCAACCCTGGCAGCAGCACCTGGCCGATCGCCTCGATGACGTCGGCGTCGTCGGGGATGTCCAATGTGGGGCCGATGCCGGCGATTTGGCCCTCGTCGACCAGCACGTCGACGCGCTCGCCCTCGCCGTAGAGCCGCACCCCGCGGATCAGGACGCTACTCATGCGCTCACCGCCCCCTGTTCGGCGCCAACGAGCAGGTGGAACAGCACCGCCATCCGAACGTGCACGCCGTTGGAAACCTGTTGCAGCACAGCAGATTGCGTTGAATCAGCGACCGAAGACGAGATCTCCATGCCGCGCAGCATCGGGCCGGGGTGCAGCACCACCGCGTGCCCGGGCAACATCGCCTGCCGTCGATCGGACAGGCCGTACAGCACCGAGTACTCGCGCGCCGACGGGAAGAACGCGCCGGTCATGCGTTCGGCCTGCACCCGCAGCATCAGCACCGCGTCGGCGACGGGCAGCTCGGCGTCGAGGTCGTGGGAGATCGTCACCGGCCAGCCCGCCGCGCCGACCGGCAGCAGCGTGGGCGGCGCGACGAGCACCACTTCGGCGCCGAGGGTGTTCAGCAGCACGACGTTGGACCGGGCGACCCGGCTGTGCAGGATGTCGCCGACGATCACCACCCGCTTACCCTCGATCTCGCCGAGGCGCTGCCGCAGCGTCAGCGCGTCGAGCAGGGCCTGCGTCGGGTGTTCGTGGGTGCCGTCGCCGGCGTTGATCACCGATGGGCCGCCGTCCTCGGTGGCGGTCCATTCGGCCAGCTGCTGCGCCGCGCCGGACGCCGAGTGGCGGATGATCAGCGCGTCGGCGCCCGCGGCGCGCAGGGTGAGGGCGGTGTCGCGCAGCGACTCGCCCTTGCCGACCGACGATCCCGTCGCGCTGACGTTGATCACGTCCCCGCTCATCCACTTGCCCGCCACCTCGAACGACACCCGGGTGCGGGTCGAGTTCTCGTAGAACATCGTGATGATCGTGCGACCGCGCAGCGTGGGCAGCTTCTTGACCTCGCGCCCCAGCAGCGCCTGCGCGAACCGGTCGGCGTCGTCGAGGATCGCGGTCGCGTCGTCGCGGCTCAGGTCGGCGGCGGCCAGCAGGTGCCTCGTCATCGGGAAATCACCACCCCATCCCGCCCGTCGTCCTCGGTCAGCAGCACGTGCACGCTCTCGATACGCGACGTGGGAACGTTCTTGCCGACGTAGTCGGCCCGCAGCGGCAGCTCCCGGTGGCCGCGGTCGACCAGCACCGCCAACTGCACCGCCCGCGGCCGGCCGACGTCGCGCAGCGCGTCGAGCGCCGAGCGCACCGAGCGGCCGGAGTACAGCACGTCGTCGACGAGAATGACCAGCGCGTCGTCGACGCCGCCCTCGGGGATCGACGTGTCTTCCAGCGGTCGCGGTGGCTTGAAGTTCAGATCGTCCCGGTAGAGCGTGATGTCGAGCGCGCCGTGCGGGACGGTGACGGCGGCGAAGTCATGGATCTTGGCCGCGAGCCGGGTGGCCAGCGTGACGCCGCGGGTCGGGATGCCCAGCAACACCACGCGCGGCGCGTCGGGCCCGTCGAGGGCGGTCTTCTCGATGATCTGATGGGCGATGCGGGAAATGGTGCGGCCCACGTCCGCCGCGGACATCAATTCCCGGTCAGTCGTGCTGCCCACGGGTCAACCAGACCTCCTTCTCCGCCTCGCCGGACGGATCGTTAAAGGATGTCGAACTCCGGCGAGCTTACCATTGCGCGCTACCGTGGCCTGCATGACCACGCACTTCGACTTCGACGCGCTTTACCGTGGCGAGAGCCCGGCCGAGGGTGTGCCGGCGATGCCGTCACCGCCGTGGGATACCAAGGCACCCAAGGAGTCCGTGGTCGGCTGGCAAACCGCTGACCTGGTTCACGGCGCCGTGCTCGACATCGGTTGCGGGCTCGGCGACAACGCGATCTACCTGGCGCAGCAGGGCCATTCGGTGACCGGCCTGGACATCTCCCCGACCGCGCTGATCACCGCCGAAAGACGGGCGGCGCACGCCGGGGTGGACGTGCGGTTCGCGGTCGCCGACGCGACGAAGTTGGAGGGCTACTCCGACGCGTTCGACACCGTGGTCGACAGCGGCATGTTCCACTGCCTCGACGACGACGGCAAGCGCGGTTACGCCGCCGCGCTGCACCGGGCTACCCGCCCCGGCGCCCGGCTGCTGCTGAGTTGCTTCTCCGACGCGGACGCCGACGACGCGGAGTGGCCACGGCCGGTGGTGTCCGAACAGACGCTGCGTGACGTGTTCGGCGCGGCCGGTTGGGACATCACCTCGATCGAGCCGACCACGGTGCAGCGGCCCGACGGGCCCACGATGGCGTTCTTCCTCGTTGAAGCCCGGCGCCGTTGAGGAACCTCGACGGTAACCAGGCGTCGATCCGGGAGGCAGTCGAGGCCGGTCTGCTCTCCGGCGCGGTGACGCTCGTCTGGCAGAACGGAGAGGTGAGCCAGCACAACGCAATCGGATATCGAGACGTCCAGGCGCGGCTGCCGATGCGGCGCGACACCATCTTCCGGATCGCGTCGATGAGCAAGCCGATCACCACCGCCGCGGCACTCACCCTGCTCGAAGAAGGCAAGTTGGCACTGGGTGATCCGGTCACCCGCTGGCTGCCCGAGCTCGCCGACATGCGGGTGCTCGACGACCCCGAGGGCCCGCTGGACCGAACCGTTCCCGCGCAGCGTCCCATCACGATCGAGGACCTGATGACGCACCGCAGCGGCCTGGCCTACGCGTTCTCGGTGACGGGGCCGATCTCCCGGGCGTATCTGCGCCTGCCGGTGCGCCAGAACGCGGACACCTGGCTGGCGGGACTGGCGGAACTGCCCCTGCTGCACCAGCCTGGTGACCGGCTGACTTACAGCCACGCCACCGAGGTGCTGGGCATCATCCTGTCGCGGATCGAGGGCAAAGCGCTGTACGAGGTGCTGTCCGAGCGGATCTTCGAGCCGCTGGGCATGACGGACACCGGTTTCTTCGTCTCCCCCGACGCTCGGGGCCGGGCCGCGACGATGTACACGCTCGACGAGGACAGCCGGCTGCGGCACGACGTAATGGGGCCGCCCCGGATCTCGCCGCCCGAGTTCTGCCAGGGCGGCGGAGGGCTCTGGTCGACGGCCGAGGACTATCTGCGTTTCGTGACGATGCTGCTGGGCGGCGGATCGCCCGTGCTGTCACCCGACTCGGTGCGCCTGATGCGCACCGACCGGCTGACCGCCGAGCAGAAGCGGATACCGTTCCTCGGCTCGCCCTACTGGGTCGGCCGCGGGTTCGGGCTGGGCCTGTCGGTGGTGACCGACCCGGCAAAATCGACGCCGTTGTTCGGGCCGGGCGGTCTGGGAACGTTCAGTTGGCCCGGCGCCTACGGGACGTGGTGGCAGGCAGATCCGACGCGCGACCTGATCCTGATCTACTTGGTGCAGAACCATCCGACGCTGTCCGCGGATGCGGCGGTCGCGGTGGCGGGCAACGCGTCGCAGGCGAAGCTGATGACGGCGTTGCCGAGGTTCGTGCGGCGGACCTACAAGGCTCTCGACGCCTGATGCGTATGCCGTCAGCTCAGAAGGGCGGTGGTTCGGCGGCTATCGCGTCGCGTTTGGCGATGTCGATTTCGTTCAGGGCGCGCTCGTGTCGGCGCCGAAGTGCACGGTCAGCGGTCCGGGTGCGTTGACGGGTGGGCATCATCACGCCGCGGTTGGCGCAGGGGTCGCACATGGGCTGCATCGGCGCCGGCTCGTCGGTCGGCCGGCTGAGCTGGGGAACCAGCAAGCGGCTGCCGGGCACGGTGGTGAACCGCTGCCCGCTCGGCGAAGTCCAGATCACGGTGCCCGCGACGGCCTGCACGGCGCTAAGCGGGTGACCCCTCCCGCGATGGCCGAGGCGTCCTGTGTTGAAGGGACTAAATGTGTGCGACGATCGCCGCGATGGCCGTCCAGATGACCAGAACCCAAATCGCAACCGCGATGGCCGCGGAGATCAGCGACATCGTGTCTAGTTTCACTTTCATGATTCTCCTCCTCAGTACGGTTCTTGGCCGTATTCCGGGCAGTACAGTCCGACGGCGGCGATCACTAGCGCCGCAATAGCCGCAGCTTAAACCGGCAATCTAGGGTTGTGTCTTCCAAGACTGCCCGTGCCGTCGGCCAGTTGGCGGTCGGTCCAGCCGGAAAAAAAGGTTTTGAGCAGGTGGTGCTTTCGGCACAGGCATTTGCGGTTGCTGACAAGTTGTTAATGTGTCCGGTCAGCTTGGTGTGGTGCCCACGGGTTGGTGAGCGTTAGGCGTCGCGAATGTGGACGAGGAGCTGCGGGTCGAAGTCGATAGCCCTCAGGCGCTGGCGGAGCTACCTACCGTGGACCCGCGACCCCCGACCGCTTCACTTCAGCAAGAGCGGCGACCGAAACGTGGAGAAGGTCCTGCAGCACGCAGGTGGCTCTGGCTCGACCGCCGTCCATCGAATTGATGCGCTAGCATCAGATGCATGCGCACCACGCTGTCATTGGACGATGACGTACTGCTCGCGGTGAAGGAACGCGCGCGCCGCGAGAACCGCACCGCAGGCGAGGTCCTGTCCGATCTTGCTCGGCAGGCGCTGACGCAACAGCAAAACGCCGATCCGCGTATAGGGCCGGAAAGCTTCTATGGTTTCGAACCCTTCGAGCATCGGGGGCCCGCCGTGTCCAACGCTCTCGTCGACCGGCTGCGTGACGAGGAAGCGGTGTGACGCGCGCCCTGCTGGACGTCAATGTCCTTATCGCACTGCTCGACAGCGATCACGTCGACCACGAGCGTGTTCGCCGGTGGGTCGACGCCGAGATCGTCCACGGCTGGGCGTCGTGTGCAATAACTCAAAACGGCTTTGTTCGAATCATCAGCCAGCCTCGATATCCAAGCCCGGTGCCACCTGCACAGGCGATCGGCAGGTTGGCACGCGCCGCGGCCACCGAATATCACGAGTACTGGCTATGTTCGGTCAGCCTGCTCGACGACGAGCTTATCGACTACTCGCGGTTGCACGGGCATCGCCAGGTAACCGACGCATATCTACTCGCGCTCGCGACCGCCAATGGCGGCCGGTTCGCGACTCTCGATCAGTCGATTCCCGTTAACGCTGTCCGCCGCGCAAGCGCGCGTAACCTGACGCTGATCTGATTTCGTCAGGTCGGGCATTCCGCGAATCGCATCCGCCTCATTCGTAACACATCGGCGTGGGTCGTCGGTCATGTCGGTGGTCGCCGGTACCGTCCAGCGCAAGCAGGCGCGCACTAGGTCGTTGGGAGGCTGCATGACCGTGACGATCGCCGCCAGCGAGACGTCGACAGCAGACCTGTCCGCCTACCTACCGTTGCTGGCGCGGCTGCGCAATGGCGCACGGCCGCAGCCGGATTGGTCCGCGATCGTCGATGACGCCGTCCAGGTCTGGGCACGGCCGGGGTTCGACACCTTCCTTGCGATACCGCAGTTGCGGTTCGAGCCGTTCGACTATCAGCTGCGGGCCGCGCGGACCGTGCTGCGGCGGATGCGCGGTCGGGGCATCTTGGCCGACGAGGTCGGGCTCGGCAAGACGATCGAGGCCGGGTTGGTGCTGTCCGAGCTACGCATGCGCGGGCTCGCCGACCACGTGCTGGTGATCGTTCCGGCGGGACTTGTCGACCAATGGCGCGACGAACTCGAGCGGAAGTTCGGGTTGCCGACCACGATCGCCCGATCCGGGTCGACACTTGCCCGCGAGACTGGGATGGACCGGCCGGTCACTATCGCGTCGCTCGCCGCCGCTCGCCGCGATCCGCTGCTGGGCAGGCTGACCGACACCAACTGGGACCTGGTGATCTTCGATGAGGCGCACCGGCTCCGCAACCCCCGAAGCGCGTCGGGCAAGCTCGCGCGCAGGCTCCGCGCCCGTTATCTGTTGATGCTGACCGCAACGCCGGTGGAGAACAAGCTGTCGGACCTGTACCAGCTAGTCAGCCTCGTCGCGCCCGGACTGCTCGGCACACCCGCCCAGTTCCGCGCCAAACATGGCGCGGCGTCTCTCGAGTCGAGGCCGCACAACGTCGAGGAGCTGCGCGTACGGACCCGAGACGTGATGGTCAGACATCGCCGCAGCGAGGTTGCCGTGATGCTGCCGCCGCGCCTCGCCGAGACGATCTTGGTGACGCCCGGCATCGACGAGGCCGCCCTGTACGCCGACATCGTCCGGCGAGTCAGGGCAGCGGCAACTGGGTCGGGACGCACCCGGTTGGCCCTGCGCGGCCTGACCCGGCTGGCCGGCTCCAGCCCCGCGGCCGCCGCACCGACGCTGGCGAAGCTCGGCTGGAACGACCTCGCGGAACGGGCCCGAGCCATCCGGGAACCGGACAAGGTGGGTGTGCTCGTCGAACTGCTTCGACGCCACGTCAACAGGGACGAGAAGGTATTGGTGTTCACCGGGTTTCGGCAGACACTGGATGCGCTCGTCGCTGCGGTCGAGCGTGCCGGGCTGTCGTCGGCGTTGTATCACGGCAGCCTCACGCGAACGGAGAAGGAGTCGGCGATCGCGGAGTTCCGCGCCGAAACGCCGATCCTGCTGTCGACCGAGTCGGCGGGTGAGGGTCGCAACCTCCAGTTCTGTCATGTGATGGTGAACTTCGATCTGCCGTGGAACCCGATGCAGATCGAGCAGCGGCTCGGCCGGCTGCACCGGGTCGGGCAGGAACACGACGTGACGCTGACCAACCTGGTCTGCCGGGGCAGCATCGAACAACAGGTCATGCACGTGCTCGAGGCAAAGATCAACCTGTTCGAACTCGTCATCGGTGAACTTGACATGATCCTCGGCCGGGTCGATGACGACTTCGATTTCGAGAACGAGGTTTTCGATGCGTTCGTCGATGCCATCGACGACGACGAGTTCGAGCGACGGCTCGACGCTCTCGGCAACGCGCTCGCCGAGGCGAGACGCAGCTATGTTCGAAGCAGGGAAGGTGTCGACCTCCTAGTGGGTGAGCCGTCGTGATGAGCACCGATGTGGGGCTGGACTTCTGGCTGCGGTATATCGAGGCGAGCGGCGGGCTCACCGAATTCGGCGGCGATACGACGCTGGTGATGCTCCCACCGGCCCTGCAGACGATGCTGGAGCTGCCGGAGGTGCTGCAGGTCACCGCCGATCCCGATGTCGCTCGCGAGGACGGTGCGACCTTCCTCTCGGCCGGGCATCCCGCGCTGGGTCGCTCCGCCGACGAGGTGCTGGCGGTGGGCGACGTTGCCGCGATGGCCGTTCCGGTGGCCGCCACGCCGCCACCCCCGGCCGAGCACCTGCAGGCGATGGCGCGCAACCAGCTCATCGTCGATCACGGACGGATTGACGCCACGGGCGCACCGACCCGGTCGGTTCGCGCGATTCTGCGTGTCGGGGCGCTGGTCGACTACACGCTGTCCAGCGACGACCACTACCAGGAATGCGCCGAGTGCTGGGTGGATGTGCAGTCGCAACGCCAGCTCCCAACCCACGTCAGTATGAAGCTCGCGGCCTTGCCGACAGTGCCGAAAGATGGTTCGCCGTCGCTGACCGGCCTGACCGCGGCGATCGGATTTGCGGACCGGGTTATCGAGCAGTGCGCCGAGCGGCGGCGATCCGAACTCGGTGATGACATCGACAAGGCGCGCGACGCGGAGCTGGAACGCGTCGAGGCCTACTACCGTGATGCGCTCGCGACGATCGAGCGTCGGCGCGCGCAAGCACCTGCCGATCGCCGGGAGCTGCTGGACGCACGCGCCAACAGCGTACGGAACGAGCGCGCCCGGCGGATCGGCGAGACTCGGGAGAAGTACCAGGCGAGCCACGAGGTCCGGCCCTATCGGCTGCACATCTACGAGGTGCCGGTATGGCGCTTGCCGGTCGACGTCCGCCGCGGCGACCGGCGTTACCCGCTGACGCTCGATTGGCTCATCCCGCTGACCCGTTTCACCGACATCGCCTGCCCACACTGCGGTGCCGATGAGCGACTGGTCGCGACGAAGATACGGCTCGGGTGTGCCGGCTGCGTTCCCCGACAGACCGCCCGGCTCGCGCCCGAGCCCACGAGACCGCCGGCGAAGCCAGCCGCGAAGGCGAAACAGGTTGTCGCGCAACCGCCGACACCGAAGAAGCGCCCGTCGCCGGTGCGCACCGATCCCAGCCCGACGCCGGCCAAGTTCGGGAAACTCGGCGACAAGCTGATCGGAAAGGTGTGGGACGCGGTGGCCCGCAACGACCGGCGGCTGGCACGTATCTGTGCGCCGGATTCGCCCGCGGCCGCGGCGATCCGGCTGTACGGTCCGTCGGGCGCCGCCTGGGCGGTCGGGATCTCGCCGACCGAGGACCTGGTCGCCGTCGCCGCCCGCACGACAACGGCGTCGTCGGGCGTACGCCATGCGTCCAACGGCTACGTGGATACCGCGGCGGGACATCGCTTCCCGTTCCTGCTCCGGTGGCAGACGCCGGGGGGCACAGGACAGATCGACGAGATCCTGCCCTACGACCGGCCGTTCGAGCCGGCGCACCTGAGCCGATGGGTGCTGGGACCCGGCCGGACGGGTGTGCACGCGCCGCCGCAACCCCGGATCCCGCTCGGCCCTGTCGGCGAACTGCTGTGGCGGCGCGTGATTCCCATATTTGGCCTGCCGGGCGTGCTGCGCTGCCTCGCCGCGCTGTGGCGGCTGCCCGACGAGGACGTCTTCCTCGATTCGCACGGCCCCGCGGCGGTCGCGGCCGGAATCGAACGAATGGTGTGCCAACGAGCGAACCTGACAACCGGCCGCTTCGCTGACATCGCTGCCGCCTACCGCGTCAAGGAAGCCGCGGTGCGCGCCGCCGACGCCGACCTACAGAAGTGCCTCCGACTCGGCCCGGAGAGGTGGTGGTAGCCCGAGACACCACCACCACCACCCTGTTCGCCGCGCTCGACGTGCTCACCGGCGTGGCGATCGGACGATGCCCGGCAACACAGACACTTCAGGTTCGACGGGTGGGTGGGCCCGACGGGGTAGGCCACTGTGTGGTCGAGGTCGCACAGGTCGGCGGGTTGGTCGCAGCCGGGAAAGCGACAAGTCAGGTCGCGGCACTTGACGAGCCACTCCAGCTTCTCTGAGGGCCGGTAGCGCGGCTCGGGGGCGACCCCGGGCAGCGGCAACGGTATGACGGTGGCGTAGCGGGCCAACTCGGCGATCAGCGGCGCCGGGGTGATCCCGCCGCCGAGGACAAATCCAGGGCCGGCGGTCAGAGCCGGTGATTGCGCCGGTTGCATCGTTACCAGCCCGTCGTCCTTCTCCAGGCGCACCGAGCTGCCGACTTTGTCGCCGGTGAGGGCCACCACGTCGTCGCTGGTGACCCCGCATGTTTGGGCGTGCGCGGTCAGGGCGGCGGGCTCGGCGAGCACATGGATCACCACACCGCCGGGCTGCGATGCGGGCTCGGCGGGGCAGTCCGGGCTGCCGCACTGACACGTCAATTCCCGGCCCGCGGCCAGCGCGGCCAGCGCGTCCGCGCGGCGTTGGCCCATGGTGCGGGGATCTGCACCGCACACCGCCTTGGCCATCTCGGTCAGCCGCCGCTCCAACGCCACCGCATCGGCGGCATACAGCCGACCCCACACCAACGCGAACCCGGCTTCATCGGCTGGGCGGATGCGTATCTCGCGCTCGCGGGCCGCCGCGGTGGTGCGCCGCAGCGCGGCCGCGTCGTGCTGCTGTATCCAGTAGTCGATGGCGTCGATCGTGCGCCGCTCCGACATCGGCTTCCACCGCACGATCCGCTTGGCCAGCGCGCCGTCAACGGCTGCCAGCGCCGCGGGATCCTCGATCAACTCGGTGCGCGCGATGATGGTCGCGACCAGCCGCAAGCTCACCGCCCCGGCGGCGAAGGCCGCCGCCACAGCCGGCAGCCGATGGCGCAGCGCGTACCCGTAGTGCAGCTGCGCCGAGGCCGCCTTGGCGGTCGTGCACAACGCGGCCGACACTTCGGCGACCACCGCGTCCCAGGTGTCGAGCCACCACCGCTCCCGATCGGTGGATGCGATGGCCGCACGCCGGTGGTACAGCTCGGCGATCGCGGCCAACCGCCGTGCCCCGGCCGCGTTTTCCGCCCGCGCCGACGCGGCCATCGCTTCGACCACACACCCGAGTCGCTCATGTGTTCGAACATGCCTCCAGGCTAGCGGCTCCCCCTGACAATTTCGGGGCTGCCCGCCGAAAACCTCAGCCCTTGTGCACAACCGAATAGGTTGTCAGTAAACACCATTCGATCGGGGGAATGTGTCGGTGGTATGTGCTAGCCGGCCGTCGCCAACGACCGGTGCGCATCTGCGCGCAGACCGGGTTCGACGTCGTCCGGCGCAATTCCCCGCGCCTCCGGAGCCGCGGGCTCCGACGACCGGAGCCTGAGCGCTACTGGGCGCGGCCCCTCCTGCTGCGAGTGCCGCGAGGTCCGCGCGTGATCTGAGTCAGCCGCCACACGGGCAGCTCGCGACGTTCGTCGTCCAGTTCGGACGTGTCGCTGAGCGCGTTGACCACTCCCTGAGTGAGGCCCATGATCGCCGCCATCACCGGGAGCAGCGGCCGCGCCGCCGACCGGACCGGGTTGAGGCGGTTGGCGACGATCACCGTGTTGACCCGTTTGGCGACGACGTACCGCTCGATCGAGTGGTACAGCCACGCCCCCAGCGCGTAGATGGCCAGCGCGGCGGCGATCACCGCCCACCCGAACGCGGCACAGAACACTGCGCCCAGCACGACGCTCGCGGCGAGAATGCTCGCGACGAGGATCCGGACCTTGTGCCGGTTCACGATGTCGGGTCCTGCCCGCGGACGGCCGCGGCCGCGGCCCGGATCTGCGGCGTCACCAGCATGACCTGCCCCAGCACGCCGTTGACGAAGCCCGGCGACTCGTCGGTGGACAGCTGCTTGGCCAGCTCCACCGCCTCATCGACGGCGACCGGCTCCGGAACGTCGTTGGCGTGCAACAGTTCCCACACCGCAACCCTGAGTATCGCGCGGTCGACTGCGGGTAGCCGTTCCAGCGTCCAGCCCTGAAGATGAGTGGTGATCAGGTCGTCGATGTGGGCGGCGTGCTCGGTCACCCCGCGCGCCACCGCGACGGTGTATGGGTTCAGCCGCGACACGTCCGGCTGGGATTCGGCGAGCGCGGCGCGCCCGTCGGCGACCTCCGCCGGTGTCAGCCCGCGCGCCTCTGCTTCGAAGAGCAGGTCCACCGCGCGCTTTCGCGCCTGATGCCTGCCGCGATCAGGCATTCACCCGCCCTAAGTAGCTGCCGTCGCGGGAGTCGACCTTCAGCTTGTCGCCGGTGTTGATGAACAACGGCACATTGATCTGGGCGCCGGTTTCCAGCGTCGCGGGTTTGGTGCCCGCGCTGGAACGGTCACCCTGCAGACCGGGTTCGGTGTGGGTGACCTCCAGCTCGACGGTGACCGGCAGCTCGATGTACAGCGGCGCGCCGTCGTGGAAGGCGACCTGCACCGGCATGCCCTCGAGCAGGAACCGCGACGCGTCGCCGACCAGGGACTCGGGCAGCGGGTGCTGCTCGTAATCCTCGCTGTCCATGAACACGAAGTCGGATCCGTCCCGGTACAGGTAGGTGGTGTCACGGCGGTCCACGGTGGCGGTATCCACTTTCACGCCGGCATTGAACGTCTTGTCGACCACCTTGCCCGACAACACATTCTTCAGCTTGGTCCGCACGAACGCCGGGCCCTTGCCGGGCTTGACGTGCTGAAACTCGGCGATCTGCCACAGCTGGCCGTCGATCTGCAGGACGAGCCCATTCTTGAAGTCGGCGGTCGTTGCCACGGTCGGTCGTACTCCTAGAGAATCGCCAGTTCTTCTCAAGTGACAGCGTAGCCCTGAGAGCCACATGGCGATTCGGGCACCAGCACCGCGGCCAACAGCTCAAACGCTCAGCCGACGGCGACATCTGCCGCGGCCCAAGCGCGGCATCTCAGGCTTTGCCGCTTTGCACGAGAGGCTGAAATTTCCCAGCCGCTCAGTAGTCGTGGCAGGTGTTGGCGATTTGCACGGCCAGTCCAACGTACTGCTGAACCGCTGGAATGCTGTTTGCCTGCTGGACCATCTGCTGGCGCTGACCCGCCGGTGAAGCGAGGAATGTCCTCAACCATGTCTGCGCCAGCGGGGACGCGGAGAGGTCGTTGGCAGCTTCGGGTGCTTGCGCGTTCAGCGCCGCCATCGCCTGCGAATAGCTGCACGTTGTGTTGATGGCCGAGCTCAGACCGGGGTCTGCGGACGCAACCCCGACCCCAGTGGTCAAGGACAATGCCAGACCGCCAACCGCGACAACCAGTCTTGTCGACGAGAGCTTGACCATTTTCGTAACACCTTCCAACCAAATGCACCGTGGACCGCTGGGTGGCGACGA
The DNA here is from genome assembly GCF_035314905.1 of Mycobacterium sp. Lineage (GTDB taxonomy): Bacteria > Actinomycetota > Actinomycetes > Mycobacteriales > Mycobacteriaceae > Mycobacterium. Next base: position 14,081 of record NZ_DATFYW010000201.1, on the reverse strand, counting down.
GATCAACCCAGACCGCTGTCTAGGATCATCGTAGTAGTTAGCCGTAACTGTGGATGCAGCTTTCGGGGGAGATCCGGGCAAAGCCGGGTATGCCGCGGATCAATAGATCAGAGGGGGCCTTGCGCACATGTGGTGCGCCCATGCCATGCGTTGCCGCGACGGTCGCCCTCGGGAGGGCTGTTCAACCGGAGGTCCGGCCACTGACACTACGGGTCAACACAGTTGTGGCGGTAGGGCGGCCAGGGTTAGCCAGTCCCTAAGATAATCGGGGCCACAGCGCTCGCCGTTGACCTGGTTTTCGCAGGTCACGCACAGCGTTGCCTATTGCAGGATCGCCAGTTCCTTCGGGAACCGGGTAAGCAGTTCCGGCGCCTTCGAAGGGTCGCTGCCTACGACCAGCGTGTCCTCGATCCGGACACCGCCGCGGTCGGGCAGGTAGACACCGGGCTCCACAGTGACTGCGGAGCCAGCAAGCAGTGTACCGGCGGACGACGCGCCGATCCCCGGCGCTTCGTGGATCTGCAGCCCCACGCCGTGGCCGAGTCCGTGGGTGAAACAGTCGCCGTACCCGGCGTCGGCGATCACCTGCCGGGCCGCCGCATCGACCTTGTTGCACGCCATTCCGGGCACCAGCGCTTCCCGGCCCTCGCGTTGAGCATTTGCGACGAGCTCGTAGAGGTCCAGCTGCCAGTCGGCGGCGCGGCCCAGGACGAACGTGCGCGTCATGTCGGAGTGATACCCGCCGACCAGCGCACCGAAGTCGATCTTGACGAAATCCCCGGTCGCCAGCACGGCGTCGGTCGGCCGGTGATGCGGGACAGCGGAATTCGCGCCGGCGGCCACGATGGTTTCGAACGAGATGCCGTCCGCGCCGTGGTCGAGTATCAGCGACTCCAGCTCGCGGCCCACCTGCCGCTCGGTGCGCCCGGGACGCAGGCCGCCACGGGCGACCAGGTCGGTCAGTGCTGCGTCGGCAGCCTCACACGCCAGCCGTAACAGGGCGATCTCGCCCGCGTCCTTGACCTCACGCAGCGCCTCGACCATGCCCGACGCCCGGACCAGCTCGGTGCTGCCGGCCGCACGCGCCAGCGCGTCGTATCCGTCGACCGTCACCACATGGCTTTCGAACCCGAGCCGGCCGACACCCTCGGCCGCGGCCAGCCCGGCCAGGTACGGCCCGCAGGCCCGCTCGATCACGACCCGCAGGTCGGGTGCCTGCCGGGCGGCCTGGGTGCGATAGCGGCCATCGGTGGCCAGTACCGAGCGCGCGTCGTCGTCCGCGAACACCAACAGAGCGGCGTTGGAGCCACTGAAGCCCGACAGATACCGCACATTGACCAGGTCGGTGACCAGCATCGCGTCCAGCCCGGCATTACCGAGCCGGTCCCGCAGGTTGGCGCGGCGCTGGGAATGTGTCACGGCACTTGACGCTACTCGCTACGCTCTTCCCCCATGAGGTCATGGTTGCTGCGCGGATTGGTCTTCGCGTTCCTGATGGTCGTCCTGCGGTTGATCCAGGGCGCGATGATCAACACCTGGGAGACCCAAGCGGGCCTGATCAGCATTTTCCTGTTGGTGATCTTCTTCGTCGTCGTGCTCGTCTGGGGGTACTTGGACGGCCGCTCCGACGCCCGCGCACAGCCCGACCCGGACCGCCGCTCCGACCTTGCGATGACCTGGCTGATCGCGGGCCTGGTCGCCGGCATTTTGAGCGGCGCGGTCTGCTGGTTCATCTCGCTGTTCTACAAGAGCCTGTACGTCGGCGGGCTCGTCAACGAGGTCACCACGTTCGCGGCATTCACCGCGCTGCTGGTGTTCGTCGGCGCGGTCATCGGATTCGGCGTCGGCCGCTACCTGACCGACCGGCAGTACAACAAAGAAGGGGTCCCGCGTCGTCAGGGCGGCAAGGAGAGCGCCGACACCGACGTGTTCGAGGCCGTCCGCGACGACGAGAAGACTCAGGAACAGCCGGCCAAGTAGCGCAGCGCCAGCAGGTAGCCGTCCAGCCCCAGCCCGACGATCACCCCGGAGGCCACCGGGCTCAGATAGGAGCGGTGCCGAAACTCCTCGCGGGCGAATACGTTCGAGATGTGGACCTCGATCAGCGGGGCCCGCAGTTCTGCGCACGCGTCGCGCAGCGCCACCGACGTGTGAGTCAGCCCGCCCGCGTTGAGGATGACCGGTTCGCTGGCGTCGGCGGCGCGGTGAATCAGGTCCAGCAGCTCGGCTTCGCTGTCAGTTTGGCGCACAACGGCGTTCAGGCCGAGTTCCTTGGCGGCGCGCTCGACGGTCGCCACCAGCTCTGCGTGGGTGGTGCTGCCGTACACCTCGGGTTCGCGCAGTCCCAGCCGCCCGAGGTTGGGTCCGTTGAGCACATTCACCGTCGTCATGATGGCGCCTCCAGCGCGGAGTAGGCCGCGGCCAGCAACGTGGGATCGGGTCCGTCCAGCCGGCCTGGCTTGGCCAGCCCGTCGAGCACCACGAAGCGCAGCACCCCGGCACGGGTCTTCTTGTCACCGGCCATGTATTCGATCAGCTCCGGCAATGCGTCACGGTCGTAGGTGACAGGCAACCCCAGCGCCGACAGGATCTCCCGGTGCCGGTCGGCGGTCGCGTCGTCGAGCCGGCCCGTCAACCGGCCCAACTCCGCGGCGAACACCAGCCCCACCGACACCGCCGCGCCGTGCCGCCACTGGTAACGCTCCCGGCGCTCGATCGCGTGGCCCAGCGTATGGCCGTAGTTCAGGATCTCGCGCAGCTGGGCTTCCTTTTCGTCGGCGGCGACCACCTCCGCCTTGACCGCCACCGACCGCCGGATCAGTTCCGGCAGCACCGATCCGGCCGGGTCCACGGCGGCCTCCGGGTCGCGCTCGATCGTGTCGAGGATCACCGGGTCGGCGATGAAACCGGCCTTGACGACCTCGGCCATCCCGGCGACCAGCTCGTTGCGGGGCAGCGTCTGGAGCATCGCGAGATCGATCAGCACCGCACGGGGCTGATGGAAGGCGCCCACCAGGTTCTTTCCCGCGTCGGTGTTGATCCCCGTCTTACCGCCGATCGCGGCGTCGACCATGCCGAGCAGCGTGGTGGGCACATGGACGATCGATACCCCGCGCAGCCAGGTCGCGGCGGCGAAACCGGCAACGTCGGTGGCCGCGCCGCCGCCCAGGCTGACGACCACGTCGCGCCGGCCGATCCCGATGCGGCCGAGCACCTCCCAGATGAAGCCCACCACGGGCAGGTCCTTGCCGGCCTCGGCGTCCGGGATCTCGATGCGGTGCGCATCAATCCCATTGTCGGACAGATGCTGTCGGATCGCCTCTGCGGTCCTCGACAGCACCGGCTGATGCAGGATCGCGGCCCGGTGCGTGCCGTGGAGGAGCTCGGCCAGCTCGCCGAGCAGACCGGTGCCGATGATCACGGGGTAGGGCGGATCGACGAGAACGTCGACCGTCACCGGCTCAGCCACGGCGCCGCTCCGTGTTGCGCGCCGCCAGCGCGGCCTGCGTCGCAGGGGTGGGCGCCTCGGCGCCGGCCTGCTCCGACGCCGCGGTGGGCAGCACCCGGGCGGGACGCCGTCGCCACGACGGCCGGCGCCGGCGGCGTGGCGGGTCGGGCTGCGCATTCTCCAGCCGCGAAACGATGTGGCGCACCACGGCGCCGGGATTGCGCCGGTTGGTGTTGACGCGCATCGTCGCGACGCGCCGGTACAGCGGCACCCTGTCGGCCATCAGCGCGCGGTACTTCTCAGCGCGGTCCGGGCCGCCGAGCAGCGGGCGCACGGTGTTGCCGCCGGTGCGCCGCACACCCTCGGCCGCGGTGATCTCGAGGTAGATCACGGTGTGGCCGGCCAGCGCGTCGCGGACGCCCTTGCTGGTGATCGCGCCGCCGCCCAGGCAAAGCACGCCGTCGTGCTCGGCCAGCGCGGCGCGCACCACCTCCTCTTCGATGCGGCGGAACTCCGGCTCGCCGTCGGTGGCGAACAACTCGGCGATGCTGCGGCCCGTCCTGTCCTCTATCGCCGCGTCGGTGTCGACCAGCGTGACGTCCAGCGCCTTGGCCAGGCGCCGCCCGATCGTGGACTTGCCCGAACCGGGCAAACCCACCAGTACCGCCCTGGGAGCCATCACGGCGACCCGGAAGCCTGAGCAACGTTGCCGGTCGCGGGCTCGCGGGCATCGACCGTGCGCTGATATGACGCGATGTTGGTCTGGGTTTCGGCCAGCGAGTCGCCCCCGAACTTCTCCAGCACCGCACGGGCGAGAACCAGCGCAACCATCGTCTCGACAACCACGCCCGCCGCAGGGACCGCACAGACGTCAGAGCGCTGATGGATGGCGACGGCCTCGTCACCGGTGGCCATGTCGACGGTCGCCAACGCCCGCGGCACCGTCGAGATCGGCTTCATCGCGGCGCGCACCCGCAGCGGCTGGCCGTTGGTCATGCCGCCCTCCAGGCCGCCCGCCCGGTTGGTCGAGCGCACCACCCCGTCGGGGCCGGGGTACATCTCGTCGTGCGCAACGCTGCCCCGGCGGCGGGCGGTTTCGAACCCGTCGCCGATCTCGACGCCCTTGATCGCCTGGATGCCCATCACCGCGGCGGCCAGTTGGCTGTCGAGCCTGTTGTCGCCGCTGGTGAACGAGCCGAGCCCGACCGGCAAGCCGAGCGCCACGACCTCGACGATCCCGCCGAGCGTGTCGCCGTCCCTCTTGGCGACCTCGATCTCCTCGATCATCGCCTGCTCGGCGTCCTTGTCGAACGCGCGCACCGGGCCGGCGTCGATCGCGTCGAGGTCGGACGCCCGCGGCGGCGGCCCCTCGTAGGGCTTCGACGCGCCGATCGAGATCACGTGCGACAGCACCTCGACACCCAGCGCCTGCCGCAGGAACTGCCGGGCGACGGTACCCGCGGCGACGCGCGCGGCGGTCTCCCGCGCGCTGGCCCGCTCCAGCACCGGGCGGGCGTCGTCGAATCCGTACTTGAGCATGCCCGCGTAGTCCGCGTGGCCGGGCCGCGGCCGCGTCAGCGGCGCATTGCGGGCGGTGTTTTCCAACTCCGCGGGGTCGACCGGGTCGGTGGCCATCACGGTCTCCCACTTCGGCCACTCGGTGTTGCCGATCTCGATCGCGATCGGGCCGCCGAGGGTGAGCCCGTGCCGCACACCGGCCAGCACCGTGACCTGGTCGGCCTCGAACTTCATCCGTGCGCCGCGCCCGTAGCCAAGCCGGCGGCGGGCCAGTTGTGCGGCAATGTCGGCTGATGTGACGCGGACACCGGCCACCATGCCTTCCAGCACGGTCACCAGCGCTCGACCGTGTGACTCGCCTGCCGTGGTCCATCGCAACACGTGACCCATCTTCCCATGTCGCGCGTGTGCTCCGGTGGCGCAGCCGTTCAGCCGCCCTGAACCGGGCCGCTGTAGCGGGCGCGCAGCTTGGTCAGCGTGGCCGTGATGCCGGCGGCATTGCGCTTGGCGAAACCCGTTCGCTCATAGTAATTGAACCCGTCCTTGACGCCGGTGTCGCGATAGTCGAACGTCTCGGTCACGCGTGTGACGGTCGGCGACACCGCGGTGAACTCCCAGCGCCAGTGGTGTCCGAACGGGTGGCGCCACTCGATCAGCTCGTCGGGTTTGAGCGCGGTGACCGTGCTGGTGATCCGGTACGGCAACCCGAACATCGTCATCTTCGTCGAGAACCGTGCGCCTGGGACCAAATGCGGTGGGGCGTCGATGTTGTTGCCGACGGTGCCCGACCCGTCGAGTTCGTGGTGGCGACGGGGGTCCGCGACGATCGCGAACAGCTCGGCCGCCGGCGCGGCCACCTCGACCGAGCGGCCGACCTGCCGGGGACCCGCGTCGACGATCTCGACCGTCATGCCGAGACCATCTCGAGGCTGCGATCCCACAACTCACGGGCCAGTACGGGGTCGTAGGCCCGCGGATTGGCACGGGCCACTTTGTGATTGACGTAGTACTCGCCGGATACCCAGTCGACACCGGGCGTGGCGGACGCCAGCCACACCAGTTCGTCAGAGCCCCGCTCGGGCCCGATCAGCGCGAGATGCCTGATCGGGGTGCGATATGCCGCGCGAATCCACCAGTCCTGGGCTTCGCTTCCGAAGTTCGAGGCCACGTTGCCCGGGTGGAAGGCCGCGGTGGAAATACCCGCGCCGTGGTAGCGGCGGTGCAGTTCCCTGGTGAACAGGATGTTCTCCAGCTTGGCGTCGCCATACGCCCTGCTCGCCCGATAGCCGTGCTCCGCGTCGAGGTCGTCGATGTCGACGCGCCCGAAGAGCTTGTTGCCGACGCTGGAGGTGTTCAGCACCGTCGCGCCCGATTCGACGAGCCTGTCCAGCAACAGGGTCGTCAGCAGAAACGGGGCCAGGTGATTGACCTGGAACGTCTTCTCGTGGCCGTCGGCGGTGACCTCGCGACGACCCATGAATCCGCCCGCGTTGTTCGCCAGCACGTCGATGCGCGGGTACCGCTCGAGCAACTGCTTGGCCAACGCACGAACCTGCGAGAGGTCGGCGAAGTCGGCCACGAAATGGTCTGCGCCCAGGCGCGCCGCGACGGCGGCGGTCTTCTCTTCCGACCGGCCCACGATGACGACGTTCTCGCCGCTTCGACTGAGCCTTGTCGCTGCCGCAGCCCCGACGCCGTCACTGGCGCCGGTGATGACGAGTGTCCGGTCTGCCACGTCGCTGACCCTATGCCTCACCCTGTTGAAGGCGCCACCGCGCGACTGCGGCCCTCATCGCCTCTTTCGGCGCGGGCCGGCCGGTGAACTGCTCGACCTGTGCGAACGCCTGGTTCAGCAGCATCTGCAGCCCGCTGATCACGGTGCCGCCGGCCGCGGTGACCGCGGCGGCGAGCGGTGTCGGCCATGGATCGTAGATCGCGTCCAGCAGGACCGGTGCCCGCTCGAACAGCCCGAGATGCCGCGCCGCCGCGTCGGCGGGGATCGTGCTGATGACCGCCCCGGCGCCCGCGACATCCTCGGCCAGCCCCGCGCCGCTGAAGTCCTGCCAGCGGGCGTCGACGCCGATCTGAGCGGCCAGCGTCAGCAACGGTTCGGCCTTCCCGGCATCGCGGGCCACCACGGTGACCCGCCGCACGCCGAGGTCGGCGACTGCGACGACGGCCGCCCGCGCGGTGCCTCCCGCTCCCACCACGACCGCTTCACCCGACACCGGACCGAGCGCGCCCGTCACCCCGTCCACATCCGTGTTGTCGGCGCGCCATCCGGTCGGGGTGCGCACCAGTGTGTTCGCCGAGCCGACGAGTTCAGCACGCGGCGTGCGCTCGTCGGCGAACCGCAATGCTGCGAACTTGCCCGGCATCGTCACCGACACGCCGACCCATTCGGGTCCGAAACCGCTTACCAGACCGGGCAATTGGTCGGCCGTGCATTCGATGCGCTCGTAGGTCCAGTCAGTCAGGCCCAGCGCGCGGTAAGCGGCCAGGTGCAGCTGCGGTGACCGCGAGTGCGCGATGGGTGAGCCCAGCACCGCCGCGCGGCGCGGGCCCTCAGCCGTCATCGCGCGCTGTCGAGGACACCGTTGCGCTTCGCCAGTTCGATGTTCGCGAGGTGCTGCTGGTAGTCCTTCGTGAACAACGTCGTGCCCTGCATGTCGACGGTGACGAAGTACAGCCAGTCGCCGGGGTCCGGCCGCTCGGCGGCGTTGAGCGCCGGGTCGCCCGGCGAGCCGATCGGCGTCCCGGGCAGGCCCTCCTTGACGTAGGTGTTCCACGGTGTGGCGCTGGCGCGGTCGGCGTCGGTGGTGGCTACTTCCTGGCGGTCAAGTGGATAGTTCACGGTGGAGTCGAACTCGAGCTTCTGCCGCGCCTGCAGCCGGTTGTAGATCACCCTGGCGACCTTCGGGAAGTCGGCGGGCTTGGACTCCCGCTGCACCAGGGACGCGACGGTCAGGATCTGGTACGGCGACATCTTCAGCTGGTTGGCGGTGTCGAGCAGACCGCCCTGCGCGTACTGGTTGGCGCTCGATTCGATCAGCGACGCCAAGACCTGCTGCGGCGTTGACGACGGGTCGATGTTCCAGGTGCCCGGCGCGATCAAACCTTCGAGCCTTCGATGGTCGCTGTTCATCGCGGCGACCTGCTTGGTTGCCCAGGCGGGCACGTTGAGCAGGGACGGCGACTCGTTGGCGGCCGCTCGGCGCAGGTCCTCAATCGGCACGCAGCGTCGCTGGCCGTCCAGGTCCGCGCACGATGCGCGCGCGATCAGGCTGAAGATGCCCTCGGTGACGGCGTTGGTCTTGACGTCCTGCACGTCGTCGAGTTGCCTGCCCTCGGGGATCACGAGCTTGCCGACGCGGTTCTGCGGGTCGGTCAGCCGCTTGACCGCATCGGCGGCGGGGATCTCGGTGCGCAGCTTGTAGAAGCCCGGCTGAATCGACGACATCGACGAATTTCCGTGCGCCGCATCGACAAACGCCCGCACCGTCGCGACGACCTGGTGGTCGTGCAGAGTCTGGCCGATCGCGGTGGTCGAGTCGCCGTCGTGGATTTGAATCACGACGTCGTTCTTGCCCGCACCGCTGTAATCGCTACCCGAGCCGAACACGTTGTGCCACAGCTTGGATCCCAGGAACACCGCGGCCACGACGATGACGATCAGTACTGCCAACGCGATCGAGGCCGCCGCACGCCGACGACGGCGGCCCCGTTGCGCCCGCATCCGTTCGGAGCGGCTCATCGTGTGCCTGGGCGGGCCGACCGCAACCGGCTGCGCGCGCCCGCCTTCGCCGACTCGTTGCGTCGCCGGGGCGGGGCGACTCTCCCCGAGTCGCTGCGCCCCTGCCGAGTGGCGCGGCTCCCCTTCTCGTGGCGCTGCCACCCAGCGCGGACGTCGCCCGTCAGCCACTGTCGTCCCCTCGCTGCGATGCGGCCCGGCGCTCGTCCAGCCAGCCCTGCAGGATCGTGACCGCCGCGGCCTGGTCGATCATCGCGCGCTGCCCCTTGGCGCGAATGCCGGCGTCACGCAGCGACCGCTGCGCGGCGACGGTGGTCAACCGTTCGTCGGCCAGCCGCACCGGTATCGGCGTGATCAGCTCGGCGAGTTCGCCGGCGAGCGCGACGGCGTCCCGCGCCGCCGGGCCGGTCCGGTCGGCCAGCGTCCGGGGCAGCCCCACGACCACCTCGACGACGTCGAGGTCGGTGACCAGCCGGCTCAACCTCCGCAGATACTTGCCGGAGCGCTCGCGGCGCACCGTCTCCACCGGCGTGGCCAAAATGCCGTCGGGGTCGCTGCTGGCGACCCCGATCCGCACACTGCCGACGTCGATCCCGAGACGGCGCCCCCGGCCGGGGTCGTCGCTGCCGGGCCGATCCGGCAGTCGGTGCTCCTCGGGGCGCACCCGGCTAACCCCGGGCGATCTCGGAACGGAGTGCGGCAAGCGCGGAGTCTATGCCCGCCGTCTTCTTCCCGGAACCCTGCGCCAGATCCGGTCTACCCCCGCCGCGGCCCTCAACCGCCGCGCCGAGCGCCTTCACCAGATCGTTGGCACGCAAACCCAAGTCCTGCGCCGCGGCATTGACCGCGACCACGTACGGCACGGAATTGTTCTCGCCCGCGGCGATGAGCGCCACCACGGCCGGATCGGTACCCAGACGGGCGCGGATGTCGCCAACCAGGCCGCGTAGCTCGCCCGCCGTCGTCTCCCCCGACATTCGCTGGGCCACGACTCGGACCCTACCGATACGCTCCGCGCCGGCAACAGCGTTGGTCGCCGCGGCTCGCGATGCGGCCAGCTTGGTTCGTTCGAGTTCCTTCTCGGCGGCCCTGAGCCGCTCGACCAGCGTTGCGACGCGGGCCGGCACTTCCTCCGACGGCACCTTCAGCGACGACGCCAGCCCGGCCAGCAGCGCCCGCTCCTTGACCAGGTAGCGGAACGAGTCCAACCCGACATAGGCCTCGACGCGACGCACACCGGACCCCACCGAGGATTCGCCGAGGATCGTAACCGGCCCGACCTGTGCCGAATTGTGCACGTGCGTACCGCCGCACAGCTCGAGGGAAAAGGGTCCGCCGATCTCGACCACCCGGACCTGCTCGGGATACTGCTCGCCGAACAGCGCCATCGCGCCCATCGCCTTGGCCTTCTCGAGGTCGGTGACGAAGTCGTGAACCTCGTGGTCGGCCTCGACGGCTTCGTTGGTGACCTCTTCGATCTGCACACGCTGGTCCTCGGTCAGCGGTCCCTGCCACCTGAAGTCAAACCGCAGATAGCCGGGCCGGTTCAGTGAGCCGGCCTGAACGGCGTTGGGCCCCAGCACTTGCCGCAACGCGGCGTGTACGAGGTGCGTGCCCGAATGGCCCTGGGTTGCCCCGTGGCGCCAGCCTGGGTCGACCGCCGCGACCACGGTGTCGCCCTCGACGAACTCACCTGATTCGACGTTGACGCGGTGCGTGAACAGCGTTTTGGCGATTTTCTGCACGTCGGTCACGGCGGCCTTGGCCGCCCCGTTCGCGCCCGTGCCGGTGATCGTGCCTTCGTCGGCGATCTGGCCGCCGGACTCGGCGTACAGCGGCGTGCGGTCGAGGATCAGTTCGACCCGCTGCGCACCCTGCGTCTCGGTCCCGTGCGCCACGACGGGCACCCGCTTGCCGTCGACAAAGATGCCGAGAATCTCTGCCTCAGAAGCCAGTTCGCCGAAGCCCGTGAACTCCGTCGGTCCCGCGTCGATGAGTTCTCGGTATGCCGAGAGGTCCGCGTGCGCCTGCTTGCGCGCGGCGGCATCGGCCTTGGCGCGCTGCCGCTGCTCGGCCATCAGCGTGCGGAAGCCCTGCTCGTCGACCGTCAGGCCCGCTTCGGAGGCCATCTCGAGGGTGAGATCGATTGGGAAGCCGTAGGTGTCGTGTAGCGTGAACGCGTCACTGCCTGACAGCACCGTGGCGCCGGAGGCCCGGGTGGCCTGCGCGGCCTCCTCGAATAGCCTCGAGCCTGACGTGAGCGTGCGGTTGAACGCGGTCTCTTCGGCGACCGCGATCCGGTTGATCCGCTCGAAATCGGTGACGAGCTCGGGATACGACGGGCCCATCGCATCGCGCACGGTGGCCATCAGCTCGCCGACGATCGGGGAGTTGATGCCGAGCAGCTTGGCGGAGCGGACAATCCGGCGCAGCAGGCGGCGCAGCACGTAACCGCGTCCGTCGTTGCCGGGGCTGACGCCGTCACCGATCAGGATCGCCGCGGTGCGGCTGTGGTCGGCGATGATCCGGTAGCGCACGTCGTCGTCGTGGTGCCCACTGGCATAGGGCCGCGGCGCGAACTCGGCGACCTTGTCGATGACCGGCCGCAGCAGATCGGTCTCGTAGACGTTGTCGACGCCCTGCAGGATGAAGGCCACCCGTTCGACACCCATCCCGGTGTCGATGTTCTTGCGCGGCAACGGGCCCAGGATTTCGAAGTCGGTCTTGGACGTGCCTTCGCCCCGGACGTTCTGCATGAACACGAGGTTCCAGATCTCGATGTACCGGTCCTCGTTCACGGCAGGGCCGCCCTCGGGCCCGAATTCCGGGCCGCGGTCGTAGTAGATCTCCGACGACGGGCCGCACGGACCGGGGATGCCCATCGACCAGTAGTTGTCGGCCATGCCGCGACGCTGGATCCGCTCGAGGGGCAGCCCGGCGACCTCCTGCCACAGCTGCACTGCCTCGTCGTCGTCGATATAGACAGTGGCCCACAGTCTTTCCGGGTCAAGGCCGTACCCGCCCGCCTCGACCGGCTTGGTCAGCAGGCTCCACGCCAGCTCGATCGCGCCACGCTTGAAGTAGTCGCCGAACGAGAAGTTCCCGGCCATCTGGAAGAACGTGTTGTGCCGGGTGGTGAAGCCCACCTCGTCGATGTCGGGGGTGCGCACACACTTCTGGATGCTGGTGGCGGTGCGATACGGCGGGGTGCGTTGGCCGAGGAAGTACGGCACGAACTGGACCATGCCGGCGTTGACGAACAGCAGATTAGGGTCGTCGAGGATCACCGAGGCGCTGGGCACCTCGAAGTGACCCGCCTTCACGAAGTGATCCAGGAACCGCTTCCTGATCTCATGTGTCTGCACTGCTGCTTGTGTCCTCGTCAACCGATCTATCGACCGCACTACAGTACCGGCCCGTTGACCGGAGCTGAAAAGTCAACGATCCGGCCCGGGTTGTAGTGCCGGTCCCTCAGCCCTTCACAAAGCTCAGCCGCACCGACCGGCGGGGATTGTCCCGGTTGAGGTCGACCAGCACCACACTCTGCCAAGTACCCAGTAACGGCTCGCCGTTATGCACCGGGATCGTCACAGACGGCGGGACCAGCGCCGGCAGCACGTGGTCGGCACCGTGGCCACGCGAGCCGTGCGCATGGCGGTAGCGGTCGTCGCGGGGCAGCAGCCGCTCCAGGGTGTCGACGAGGTCCTCGTCGGACCCGGCGCCGGTCTCGATGATCGCGACGCCCGCGGTCGCGTGCGGGACGAAGACGTTGCACAGGCCGTCGCCCCGCGGGGCGCAAAAGGACCGCACTTCGTCGGTCAAGTCGACGGTCCGTCGTCGTGTGGTGTCGATGTCGAGCACGTCGGAGTCCACCGGGCCAGCCTACGGCCCTTCGGCAGGGGCCCTTGGGACCTTCGCCCCTCTCCCGCCACCGCCCGAAATCCATAGCGTCGCGGTATGGCACATGAAAGACGTTGGCTTGCCGGCGCGGCGCTCGCGCTGGGCACAGAGGCGCTGTACCGGCGGGTCCTGCGCCCGTGGATGTACGCCTGGGGCGCCTATCCCGACGAAGTGCACGCGGCGCTGCCTGGCGACGAGCTCGTGGCGTCGACCACGCCGCGCAGCACTCGCGGGGTCACGATCGACGCGCCGGTCGAGCAGGTGTGGCCGTGGCTGGCCCAGATCGGCGAGGACCGCGGCGGCTTCTACAGCTACGACTGGCTCGAGCGGTCGATCGGCGCCCAGATCCACAACACGAACACCATCCATCCGGAATGGCAGGAGCTGCAGGTCGGCGACCCGGTGTGGCTGGCCCGCCGCTACGGCCCGATGGCCCGCCAGGTTGTCGCGGCCGTCGAGCCCAAGTCGTATCTGGTGCTCATGTCCGAACCCGACTTCGACCGGGTGTCACGAGGCGAAAAAGCACACGGATCGTGGGCCTTCTATCTGGTGCCGCGGGGCAGGCGGACCCGGCTGCTGGCCCGCGGTAGCGCAGGCGCGGTGGGCAACGCGACGTTTGACATCCCGCATTTTGTGATGGAGCAGAAGATGCTGCGGGGCATCCGCGATCGTGCCGAGGCCACGAAGGACCTGCCTGCCCACTGAAACCATTGAAACGCCTTCTTCGGCGGAGCAAGGTAATCAGTGGACCGGTGGCGCCGCCGGGGCGCTGCCCCAAACGAGGAGGGGGTGGATCGTGTACGCACGCTCTACCACGATTCAGGCCCAGGACTCGGCGATCGACGCCGGAATTGCGTATGTTCGCGATGAGGTCATGCCCGCGCTCGAGGCTATTGACGGATGCGTCGGCATGTCGCTTCTGGTCGACCGGGAGTCGGGCCGGTGCATTGCCACCAGCGCGTGGGCGACCGAGGAGGCGATGCACGCCGCCGCGGATCGGGTACGGCCGGTGCGGGATCGCGCCGCGGAGATGTTCGGCGGCAGCGCAGAGGTTGCGGAGTGGGAGATCGCGTTCTTGCACCGCGACCACCGATCGGGCAACGGTGCCTGCGTCCGGGCCACGTGGCTCAAAGCCGCGCCGGGACAACTCGCCCAGGCCGCCGACTTCTACAAGTCGGCGGTGCTGCCGTCGATGGAGGGGTTCGACGGGTTCTGCAGCGCCAGCCTGATGATCGACCGCGCCTCCGGGCGTGCGGTGTCGTCGGCGACTTTCGACAGCCGCGACGCGATGGACCGCAACAGGGAACCGGCCCGGTCGCTGCGCGCAACGCGGCTACGCGAGTTGGGCGCCGACCAGCTCGACGTGGGCGAATTCGAGCTCGCCCTGGCCCATTTGCGGGTACCCGAGCTGGCCTGAGCAGCTCACCCTCAGAGCGCCTTGACCACCGCGTCGAGCCGTTCGTA
>NZ_DATFYW010000200.1:0-25151 GCF_035314905.1 Mycobacterium sp. | reverse complement strand
AACCCTTGACGAGCGCGCCCGGAGGCGTCAGTCTGTTGGGCAGCATGCGCATAGGTAGCAGACCAGGACGCCAGCCAGCGCCATTGATGACGCGTGCCCGCGGTTGAGGAATAGGCCGTCCTGCGCTATTGTTGGACGTTGCGCTGGCTGCCTCCTGCCCACCTCACCTGTACCCGACACTGTGGTCCACGCCTGAGCCCCCCTTGGGGCGTTCGTGCGTGTCCGAGATCAGGACAGGTCGTTAGCCGGCCGAACCGACGCAGAATCGCGACGATATGGACCGGCACACGCTGCCACCAGAAGGTCGCACGAGGTGCTGGAAGGATGCATCTTGGCAGTCTCCCGCCAGAGCAAGTCAGCAGTAGCTACTACGAACGGCTCCGTTCCCGGAGCGCCCAATCGGATTTCTTTTGCAAAGTTGCGTGAGCCTCTCGAGGTTCCCGGGCTGCTCGACGTGCAGACCGAGTCATTCGAGTGGCTGATCGGCTCGGATCGCTGGCGCGAAATTGCCACGGCCCGCGGCGACGTGAACCCGGTCGGCGGCCTCGAAGAGGTGCTCTCCGAGCTGTCCCCGATCGAGGACTTCTCCGGGTCGATGTCCCTGTCGTTCTCCGACCCGCGCTTCGACGAGGTCAAGGCCCCGGTCGACGAGTGCAAAGACAAGGACATGACCTACGCGGCCCCGCTCTTCGTCACGGCCGAGTTCATCAACAACAACACCGGTGAGATCAAGAGCCAGACGGTCTTCATGGGTGACTTCCCGATGATGACCGACAAGGGAACGTTCATCATCAACGGCACCGAGCGTGTCGTGGTGTCCCAGCTGGTCCGGTCGCCGGGCGTGTACTTCGACGAGACCATCGACAAGTCGACCGAGAAGACGCTGCACAGCGTCAAGGTCATTCCCGGCCGCGGCGCGTGGCTGGAGTTCGACGTCGACAAGCGCGACACCGTCGGCGTGCGCATCGACCGCAAGCGCCGTCAGCCCGTCACGGTCCTGCTCAAGGCGTTGGGCTGGACGAACGAGCGGATCAGCGAGCGGTTCGGCTTCAGCGAGATCATGATGTCGACGCTGGAGAAGGACAACACCGCAGGCACGGACGAGGCGCTGCTCGACATCTACCGCAAGCTGCGCCCCGGCGAGCCGCCCACGAAGGAGTCGGCGCAGACGCTTCTGGAGAATCTGTTCTTCAAGGAGAAGCGCTACGACCTGGCCCGGGTGGGGCGTTACAAGGTGAACAAGAAGCTCGGCCTGCACGCGGGCGAGCCGATCACCACGTCGACGCTGACCGAAGAGGACATCGTCGCCACCATCGAGTACCTCGTGCGCCTGCACGAGGGCCAGGCCGCGATGACCGTCCCGGGCGGCGTGGAGGTGCCGGTCGAGATCGACGACATCGACCACTTCGGCAACCGGCGGCTGCGCACGGTCGGCGAGCTGATCCAGAACCAGATCCGGGTGGGCCTTTCGCGCATGGAGCGCGTGGTCCGCGAGCGGATGACCACCCAGGACGTCGAGGCCATCACGCCGCAGACCCTGATCAACATCCGCCCGGTCGTCGCGGCGATCAAGGAATTCTTCGGCACCAGCCAGCTGTCGCAGTTCATGGACCAGAACAACCCGCTTTCGGGTCTGACCCACAAGCGCCGCCTGTCGGCGCTGGGCCCCGGCGGCCTCTCCCGTGAGCGTGCCGGGCTCGAGGTCCGCGACGTGCACTCGAGCCATTACGGCCGGATGTGCCCGATCGAGACCCCGGAGGGTCCGAACATCGGCCTGATCGGGTCACTGTCGGTGTATGCGCGGGTCAACCCGTTCGGCTTCATCGAGACGCCGTACCGCAAGGTCGTCGGCGGTGTGGTCACCGATGAGATCCACTACCTGACCGCCGACGAGGAGGATCGCCACGTGGTGGCGCAGGCCAACTCGCCGATCGATGACAAGGGCCGCTTCACCGAGGCTCGGGTGCTGGTGCGCCGCAAGGGCGGCGAAGTCGAGTACGTGTCGTCGGCCGAGGTCGACTACATGGACGTCTCGCCACGCCAGATGGTGTCGGTGGCCACGGCCATGATTCCGTTCCTCGAGCACGACGACGCCAACCGGGCCCTGATGGGCGCCAACATGCAGCGCCAGGCGGTTCCGCTGGTGCGCAGCGAGGCCCCGCTGGTCGGGACCGGCATGGAACTGCGTGCGGCGATCGATGCCGGCGACGTCGTCGTTGCCGACAAGAGCGGCGTGGTCGAGGAGGTCTCGGCCGACTACATCACCGTGATGGCCGACGACGGCACCCGGCAGACGTACCGGATGCGTAAGTTCGCCCGCTCCAACCACGGCACCTGCGCCAACCAGCGCCCGATCGTCGACGCCGGCGACCGCGTGGAGACCGGTCAGGTGATCGCCGACGGTCCGTGCACCCAGAACGGCGAGATGGCGCTCGGCAAGAACCTGCTGGTCGCGGTCATGCCGTGGGAAGGCCACAACTACGAGGACGCGATCATCCTGTCCAACCGGCTCGTCGAGGAGGACGTCCTCACCTCGATCCACATCGAGGAGCACGAGATCGACGCGCGTGACACCAAGCTGGGCGCCGAGGAGATCACCCGGGACATCCCGAACGTCTCCGACGAGGTACTGGCCGACCTCGACGAGCGCGGCATCGTGCGCATCGGCGCCGAGGTCCGCGACGGCGACATCCTGGTCGGGAAGGTCACCCCGAAGGGGGAGACGGAGCTGACCCCGGAGGAGCGGCTGCTGCGCGCCATCTTCGGTGAGAAGGCCCGCGAGGTCCGCGACACTTCGCTGAAGGTGCCGCACGGCGAGTCGGGCAAGGTCATCGGCATCCGGGTGTTCTCGCGGGAGGACGACGACGAACTGCCGGCCGGCGTCAATGAGCTGGTCCGGGTCTACGTCGCCCAGAAGCGCAAGATCTCCGACGGCGACAAGCTCGCCGGCCGGCACGGTAACAAGGGCGTGATCGGCAAGATCCTGCCCGTCGAAGACATGCCGTTCCTGCCGGACGGCACGCCGGTGGACATCATCCTGAACAGCCACGGTGTGCCGCGACGGATGAACATCGGCCAGATCCTGGAGACACACCTCGGGTGGGTCGCCAAGAGCGGCTGGAAGGTCGACACGGCCAAGGGTGTGCCCGACTGGGCGGCCAAGCTGCCCGAGGCGCTGCTCGAGGCCGCGCCGGAGACCATCGTGTCGACGCCGGTTTTCGACGGAGCGCGCGAGGCCGAGTTGCAGGGCCTGCTGTCCTCGGTTCAGCCCAACCGCGACGGCGAGGTGCTCGTCGATCCCGACGGCAAGGCGGTGCTGTACGACGGACGCAGCGGCGAACCGTTCCCGTATCCGGTGACGGTCGGCTACATGTACATCCTCAAGCTGCACCACCTCGTGGACGACAAGATCCACGCCCGGTCGACCGGCCCGTACTCGATGATCACCCAGCAGCCGCTGGGCGGTAAGGCGCAGTTCGGTGGCCAGCGGTTCGGCGAGATGGAGTGCTGGGCGATGCAGGCCTACGGCGCGGCGTACACGCTGCAGGAGCTGTTGACCATCAAGTCCGACGACACCGTCGGCCGGGTCAAGGTATACGAGGCGATCGTCAAGGGCGAGAACATCCCCGAGCCGGGCATTCCCGAGTCGTTCAAGGTGCTGCTCAAGGAGCTGCAGTCGCTGTGCCTCAACGTCGAGGTGCTGTCGAGCGACGGCGCCGCGATCGAGATGCGTGACGGCGACGACGAGGACCTGGAGCGCGCCGCCGCGAACCTGGGAATCAACTTGTCCCGCAACGAATCTGCGTCGGTCGAAGACCTCGCTTAATCGATAGTCATCTAGTCCCGAAAGGGGAAAGGAAGTTACGTGCTAGACGTCAACTTCTTCGATGAACTCCGCATCGGCCTTGCCACCGCGGACGACATCCGCCAGTGGTCCTACGGCGAGGTCAAGAAGCCGGAGACCATCAACTACCGCACGCTGAAGCCGGAGAAGGACGGCCTGTTCTGCGAGAAGATCTTCGGACCGACTCGCGACTGGGAGTGCTACTGCGGCAAGTACAAGCGCGTTCGCTTCAAGGGCATCATCTGCGAGCGCTGCGGCGTCGAGGTGACGCGTGCCAAGGTTCGTCGCGAACGGATGGGCCACATCGAGCTGGCCGCGCCGGTCACGCACATCTGGTACTTCAAGGGCGTTCCGTCACGGCTGGGCTACCTGTTGGACCTGGCCCCGAAGGACCTCGAGAAGATCATCTACTTCGCGGCCTACGTCATCACGGCCGTCGACGGGGAGATGCGCCACAACGAGTTGTCCACGCTCGAGGCCGAGATGGTGACCGAGAAGAAGCAGATCGAGTCGCAGCGCGACGCCGATCTGGAGGCGCGCGCGCAGAAGCTCGAGGCAGACCTGAAGGAGCTGGAGGAGGAGGGCGCCAAGTCCGACGTCCGGCGCAAGGTCCGCGACGGCGGCGAGCGCGAGATGCGCCAGCTCCGCGACCGTGCCCAGCGTGAGCTGGCCCGGTTGGAGGAGATCTGGACGACGTTCACCAAGCTCGAGCCCAAGCAGCTGATCGTCGACGAGAACCTGTACCGCGAGCTGGTCGACCGCTACGGCGAGTACTTCACCGGCTCGATGGGCGCCGAGGCGATCCAGAAGCTGATCGAGAACTTCGACATCGACGCGGAGGCCGACTCGCTGCGTGAGGTGATCCGGAGCGGCAAGGGCCAGAAGAAGCTTCGTGCCCTCAAGCGGCTCAAGGTCGTCGCAGCCTTCCAGCAGTCGGGCAACTCGCCGATGGGCATGGTGCTCGACGCGGTGCCGGTGATCCCGCCGGAACTGCGGCCGATGGTGCAGCTCGACGGTGGCCGGTTCGCCACCAGCGACCTGAACGACCTGTACCGCCGCGTGATCAACCGCAACAACCGGTTGAAGAGGCTGATCGACCTCGGTGCGCCCGAGATCATCGTCAACAACGAGAAGCGGATGCTGCAGGAGTCGGTCGACGCGTTGTTCGACAACGGCCGCCGCGGCCGGCCCGTCACCGGGCCGGGCAACCGTCCGCTCAAGTCGCTCTCGGATCTGCTGAAGGGCAAGCAGGGCCGGTTCCGCCAGAACCTGCTGGGCAAGCGTGTCGACTATTCCGGCCGTTCGGTCATCGTGGTCGGCCCGCAGCTCAAGCTGCACCAGTGCGGTCTGCCCAAGCTGATGGCGCTGGAGCTTTTCAAGCCGTTCGTGATGAAGCGACTGGTCGACCTGAACCACGCGCAGAACATCAAAAGCGCCAAGCGGATGGTGGAACGTCAGCGTCCGCAGGTGTGGGACGTGCTCGAAGAGGTCATCGCCGAGCATCCGGTGCTGCTGAACCGCGCGCCGACGCTGCACCGCCTCGGGATCCAGGCTTTCGAGCCGATGCTGGTGGAAGGCAAGGCCATTCAGCTACACCCGCTGGTGTGTGAGGCCTTCAATGCCGACTTCGACGGCGACCAGATGGCGGTGCACCTGCCGCTTTCCGCCGAGGCGCAGGCCGAGGCCCGCATCCTGATGCTGTCGAGCAACAACATCCTGTCGCCGGCGTCGGGCAAGCCGCTCGCCATGCCCCGTCTGGACATGGTGACGGGCTTGTACTACCTGACCACGATGGTCCCGGGCGACACCGGTGAGTACCAGCCGGCCGGCAAGGACCGGCCGGAGTCGGGTGTGTACGGCTCGCCCGCCGAGGCGATCATGGCGATGGACCGCGGCGCACTGTCAGTGCGGGCCAAGATCCGGGTGCGGCTGACCCGGCTGCGGCCGCCCGCCGAGCTCGAAGCCGAGCTGTTCGGTGATGAGGGCTGGAAGCCCGGCGACGCGTGGATGGCCGAGACCACGCTGGGCCGCGTGATGTTCAACGAGCTGCTGCCGCAGGGGTATCCGTTCGTCAACGAGCAGATGCACAAAAAGGTGCAGGCGAGCATCATCAACGACCTGGCCGAGCGCTACCCGATGATCGTGGTTGCGCAGACCGTCGACAAGCTCAAGGACGCCGGCTTCTACTGGGCCACCCGCTCCGGCGTCACCGTGTCGATGGCCGACGTGCTGGTGCCTGCCCAGAAGCAGGAGATCTTGGACCGCTACGAGAAGGAAGCGGACGGGATCGAGAAGAAGTACCAGCGCGGAGCCCTGAATCACGACGAGCGCAACGAGGCGCTGGTGCGAATCTGGCAGGACGCCACCGAGGAAGTGGGTAGGGCCGTCGAGGAGACCTACCCGGACGACAACCCGATCGCGTTGATCGTGCGGTCGGGCGCCACGGGTAACGCGATCCAGACCCGCACGCTGGCCGGCATGAAGGGCCTCGTGACCAACCCGAAGGGTGAGTTCATCCCGCGTCCGGTCAAGTCGTCGTTCCGCGAGGGCCTGACAGTGCTGGAGTACTTCATCAACACTCACGGCGCGCGAAAGGGCCTGGCCGACACCGCGTTGCGTACCGCGGACTCGGGTTACCTGACCCGGCGTCTGGTGGACGTGTCACAGGACGTGATCGTCCGCGAGGAGGACTGCGGCACCGAGCGCGGCATCACGGTCAAGCTGGCCGAGCGTCAGCCCGACGGCACGCTGCTGCGCCACCCGTATGTCGAGACGTCCGCCTACGCGCGGACCCTCGCGGCCGACGCCGTCGACGAGAAGGGCAACGTGATCGTCGAACGGGGTCACGATCTCGGCGACCCGGCGATCGACGCGGCATTGTCGGCAGGCATCACCCAGGTGAAGGTCCGGTCGGTGCTGACCTGCGCCAGCGCCAACGGCGTCTGCGCGACCTGCTACGGCCGCTCGATGGCAACGGGCAAGCTCGTCGACATCGGCGAGGCCGTGGGCATCGTCGCCGCGCAGTCCATCGGGGAGCCCGGCACGCAGCTGACCATGCGCACCTTCCACCAGGGCGGTGTCGGTGAGGACATCACCGGTGGTCTGCCCCGCGTCCAGGAGCTGTTCGAGGCCCGTGTGCCGCGGAACAAGGCGCCGATCGCCGAGGTGTCCGGGCGCGTCCGGATCGAAGAGGGTGAGAAGTTCTACAGGATCACCATCACCCCGGACGACGGCAGCGAGGAAGTGGTCTACGACAAGCTGTCCCGCCGGCAGCGGCTGCGCGTGGTCAAGCACGAAGACGGCTCGGAGGGCCTGCTGTCCGACGGCGATCACGTCGGGGTCGGCGACCAGCTGATGGAAGGCTCGGCCGATCCACACGAGGTGCTGCGTGTCCAGGGTCCTCGCGAGGTTCAGGTCCACCTGGTCCACGAGGTTCAGGAGGTCTACCGCGCCCAGGGCGTCTCGATCCACGACAAGCACATCGAGGTGATCGTCCGGCAGATGTTGCGCCGCGTGACCATCATCGACTCGGGCTCGACGGAGTTCCTCCCCGGCTCGCTGATCGACAGGTCGGAGTTCGAGGCCGAGAACCGTCGCGTGGTCGCCGAGGGCGGGGAGCCCGCGGCGGGCCGTCCGGTGCTGATGGGTATCACGAAGGCGTCGCTGGCCACCGACTCGTGGCTGTCGGCGGCGTCGTTCCAGGAGACCACACGTGTGCTGACCGATGCGGCGATCAACTGCCGCAGCGACAAGCTCAACGGTCTGAAGGAGAACGTGATCATCGGCAAGCTGATCCCAGCCGGCACGGGCATCTCCCGCTACCGCAACATCCAGGTGCAGCCGACCGAAGAGGCAAGGGCCGCCGCGTACACGATCCCGTCGTACGAGGATCAGTACTACAGCCCCGACTTCGGCCAGAGCACCGGAGCGGCTGTTCCGCTGGACGACTACGGCTACTCGGATTACCGGTAACTGAACGAAAAAGGCCCCGGCACCAGCCCGGGGCTTTTTTCATCGGCCGGGTTTCATCGGCCGGGTTTTTTGCCCGGGTTTCGTTGGCCGGGTTTTTGCCCGGGCCGTGCGGTGTCATGCCCCGCACCTAGACTGGGCGCGTGCTCATCGGTTCTCACGTCAGCCCTCAGGATCCGCTCGCCGCTGCCGAGGCCGAGGGCGCCGATGTGGTGCAGTTCTTCCTGGGTAACCCGCAGAGCTGGAAGAAGCCCAAGCCCCGCGACGACGCGGCCACGCTGCGCGCGTCGTCGGTGCCCCTCTACATCCATGCGCCGTACCTGATCAACGTCGCGTCGGCGAACAACCGCGTGCGCATCCCGTCGCGCAAGATCCTTCAGGACACGTGCGACGCCGCCGCCGAGATCTCGGCCGCAGCGGTCATCGTCCACGGCGGGCATGTAGACGACAACGATCTCGACGCCGGTTTCGAACGCTGGCGCAAGGCCCTTGACCAGCTCGAGTCGAAGGTGCCCGTCCTGCTCGAGAACACCGCCGGCGGTGACCACGCGATGGCGCGTCACTTCGACACGATCGCCCGCCTCTGGGATCACATCGGCGATACCGGTATCGGCTTCTGCTTGGACACCTGCCACGCGTGGGCGGCCGGGGAAGCCCTGATCGACGCCGTCGAACGGATCAAGAGCTTCACCGGCCGCATCGACCTGGTCCACTGCAACGACTCCAAGGACGCGGCGAGCTCCGGCCGGGACCGCCATGCCAATCTCGGCAGCGGCCAGATCGACCCGGATCTTTTGGTGGCCGTGGTGACAGGCGCTGACGCGCCGGTCATCTGCGAGACGCCGGACGAGGGCCGCAAGGACGACATCGTGTTCCTGCGCGACAAAACGAGCGGCTGAGCGCTTGTTACGGCTATTGTGCAGCTGTCGAGAAAATGTAACAGTGGTGGTATGCCTGACACCCACGTCGTCGCCAACCAGGTTCCCCCGCTGGAGAACCACAACCCCGCCTCATCCCCTGTCCTCATCGAGGCGCTGATCCGCGAAGGCGGACAGTGGGGGCTCGACGAGGTGACCGAGCTCGGGGCGCTCGCCGGCGGCCGGCAGGCCATCCGCTGGGGCGAGCTCGCCGACCGCAACCGGCCGATTCTGCACACCCACGACCGCTACGGCCACCGCATCGACGAGGTCGAGTACGACCCCGCGTACCACGAGCTGATGCGGGTCGCGATAGGCCACGGGCTGCACGCTGCGCCGTGGGCCGACGACCGGCGCGGGGCACACGTCGTCCGTGCCGCCAAGACGTCGGTATGGACACCCGAGCCCGGGCACATCTGCCCGATCTCGATGACCTACGCGGTCGTGCCCGCGCTGCGCCACAACCCGGAACTCGCCGCGCTCTACGAGCCGCTGCTGACGAGCCGCGACTACGACCCCGAACTGAAGGTACCCGCGACGAAGACCGGCATCACCGCGGGCATGTCGATGACCGAAAAGCAGGGCGGCTCCGACGTCCGCGCCGGCACCACGCGGGCCACACCCAACGCCGACGGGAGCTACAGCCTGACCGGGCACAAGTGGTTCACCTCGGCGCCGATGTGCGACGTCTTTCTGGTGCTCGCCCAGGCGCCGGGCGGCCTGAGTTGCTTCTTCCTGCCCCGGGTACTGCCCGACGGCACCCGCAACCGGATGTTCCTGCAGCGGCTGAAGGACAAACTCGGCAACCACGCCAACGCGTCCTCGGAGGTCGAATACGACGGCGCCGTCGCGTGGCCGGTGGGCGAGGAAGGCCGCGGCGTGCGCACCATCATCGAGATGGTCAACCTCACCCGGCTGGACTGCACGCTGGGCAGCGCGACCAGCATGCGCAACGGTCTGGCACGCGCCATCCACCACGCACAGCACCGAAAGGCGTTCGGCGAGTACCTGATCGACCAGCCGCTGATGCGCAACGTGCTGGCCGACCTCGCGGTCGAAGCAGAGGCCGCCACGATCGTCGCGATGCGGATGGCCGGCGCCACCGACAACGCGGCGCGCGGCGAGGAGACCGAGGCGCTGCTGCTGCGGATCGGACTGGCAGCCAGCAAGTACTGGGTGTGCAAGCGCGCCACACCGCACGCCGCGGAGGCGATGGAATGCCTGGGCGGCAACGGCTACGTCGAGGACTCCGGCATGCCGCGGCTCTACCGCGAGGCGCCCCTGATGGGTATCTGGGAGGGCTCCGGCAACGTCAGCGCGCTGGACACGTTGCGTGCCATGGCAACCCGGCCGGAATGCGTCGAGGTGCTTTTCGACGAACTCGCCAAGACCGCGGGCCAGGACCCGCGCCTGGACGGCCACGTCGATCGGCTCAGGCCGCAGCTCGAGGACTTCGACACCATCCAGTACCGGGCCCGCAAGGTCGCCGAGGACATCTGCCTGGCGCTGCAGGGTTCGCTTTTGATGCGCCACGGCCATCCCGCCGTCGCCGAGGCGTTCCTGGCCACCCGGATGGGCGGCCAGTGGGGCGGCGCGTTCGGGACGATGCCGCCCGGGCTCGACCTCGCGCCAATCCTCGAGCGGGCACTGGTCAAGGGATGACGCACGCGATACAACCGGTAGATTTCGACAACCTCAAGACCATGACCTACGAGGTCACCGATCGGGTTGCGCGAATCACGTTCAACCGCCCCGAAAAGGGCAACGCGATCGTCGCCGACACCCCGCTGGAGCTGTCGGCGTTGGTGGAGCGCGCAGACCTGGACCCCAATGTCCACGTGATGCTGGTGTCGGGCCGCGGCGACGGGTTCTGCGCCGGCTTCGACTTGAGCGCCTATGCCGACCGCACGGCTTCGGCCGGCGGGACGGGCGCCTACAAGGGCACCGTGCTCGACGGCAAGACCCAGGCGGTCAACCACCTGCCAGACCAGCCTTGGGACCCGATGATCGACTATCAGATGATGAGCCGGTTCGTCCGCGGGTTTGCCAGCCTTATGCACGCCGACAAGCCGACCGTGGTCAAGATCCACGGATACTGCGTGGCCGGCGGCACCGACATCGCGCTGCACGCCGACCAGGTGATCGCCGCGGCCGACGCAAAGATCGGCTACCCGCCCACCCGGGTGTGGGGGGTGCCCGCTGCCGGGCTGTGGGCACACCGGCTCGGTGACCAGCGCGCGAAACGGCTTCTGCTGACCGGTGACTGCATCACCGGCGCGCTGGCCGCCGAGTGGGGACTGGCGGTCGAGGCGCCCGACCCGGCAGAGCTCGACGAGCGCACCGAGCGGCTCGTCGAACGCATCGCAGCGGTGCCTGTCAACCAACTGATCATGGTCAAGCTCGCGATGAACACCGCGCTGCTTCAGCAGGGCATTGCGACCAGCCGGATGGTCGGCACCGTGTTCG
The DNA here is from genome assembly GCF_035314905.1 of Mycobacterium sp. Classification (GTDB taxonomy): domain Bacteria; phylum Actinomycetota; class Actinomycetes; order Mycobacteriales; family Mycobacteriaceae; genus Mycobacterium. The sequence continues at coordinate 13,955 of NZ_DATFYW010000200.1, read as the reverse complement.
ACGGCGTCGCCCGCCACACGCCCGAAGGGCATGCATTCGTCGCCGACGCGGTGCAGCACGGTTTCCGGGATGCAGTACGCCATCGTGACGAGCCGTTCGGCGACTACGGCCGCAAGGCGTCGGAGGTGCGGTGAGTGGCGCGCACGCTGTCCCGGATGACCGCTCGATCGGTGCTGCTCAGCGTGCTGCTCGGCGCACACCCGGCGTCGGCCAGCGCCGCCGAACTGATCCGACTTACCGCGGATTTCGGGTTGAAGGAGCCCACGGTGCGGGTCGCGCTGACCCGGCTTGTCAGCACCGGCGACCTGGTCCGCTCGGCCGAGGGCTACCGTCTCTCGGAGCGCCTGCTGGCCCGGCAACGTCGACAGGATGACTCATTGCAGCCGTGCCTGCGCCGGTGGGACGGGACATGGACGACGTTGGTGATCACCAGCGTCGGCGTCGACGCGCGAGCACGCGCATCGCTGCGAACCATGCTGCAAAACAACAGGTTCGGCGAGCTGCGTGAAGGGCTGTGGTTGCGACCGGACAACCTGGACGTGCGATTGCCCGCGGAGGTCACCCGGCGCGTGCGCGTGCTGCATGCCCGCGACGACGAGCCGGTGGAACTGGCCGCGCGGTTGTGGGATCTTCCGGCCTGGTCGCGCACCGCCGAACGGCTGCTCGACGACATGGCGACCACCGTCGACATCCCCGGCCGGTTCGCGGCCGCGGCCGGCATGGTGCGTCACCTGCTGGCCGACCCCGTGCTGCCCGAAGAGCTACTGCCGTCGGTGTGGCCCGGAAACGAATTGCGCGACAGCTACTTCCGCTTCGCGAAGGAACTCGCAACGCGGCGCGACGAAACGCAACTGGTGGAGGCGACATGAGTGAAGCTGTGCGGGTGGAACGCACGGGTCCGGTGACGACGGTGGTCCTGAACAGGCCGGAGGCGCGCAACGCGGTCAACGGTCCCACCGCTGCGGCGCTGGTCGCGGCGTTCGAGGAGTTCGACAACGACGACACCGCGTCGGTCGCGGTGCTTTGGGGCGACAACGGAACCTTCTGCGCCGGAGCCGATCTCAAGGCGTTCGGCACGCCGGACGCCAACGCGGTGCACAGGACGGGGCCGGGGCCGATGGGACCGACGCGGATGGTGCTGTCCAAGCCGGTGATCGCGGCCGTCAGCGGCTACGCTGTGGCCGGTGGCCTGGAGCTGGCCCTGTGGTGCGATCTGCGGGTCGCCGAGGAGGACGCGGTGTTCGGGGTGTTCTGCCGCCGCTGGGGCGTGCCCCTGATCGACGGCGGCACTGTGCGCCTGCCGCGGCTGATCGGACAGAGCCGCGCGATGGACATGATCCTGACCGGGCGGCCGGTCGATGCCGCCGAAGCCCGCGCGATCGGCTTGGCCAACCGTGTCGTCCCCAAAGGGCAAGCGCGTGAGCAGGCCGAGGAGCTCGCCGCGCAACTGGCGGAGCTGCCACAGCAGTGCATGCGCTCCGACCGGCTCTCGGCGCTGGCGCAATGGGGGATGTCGGAAGCGGACGCAATCGATTACGAATTCGCCAGCATCTCCCGGGTGGCGTCGGAGGCGATGGAGGGTTCGCGGCGGTTCGCGGCCGGCGCGGGCCGGCATGGCGTCTCCATGTAGCGGCCCCCGGGGCGGCTACTGGCGGGCCATCGCGATCTTGATCCGGTCTTCGGGGCGGATCAGGTGATCGTGGCTCTCGCCGCCGATGTCGATCTGCACCCAGTTGATCTCGCCGGTGAACGTGTTTCCGGTGGGTCCGTAGTCGGGTGATGCGGGCGATCCGCTGTCGGCGCCGACGTCGCAGGCCTCGTCGGCCGAGTAGGCCATCGGCTCGGTCTGCTCGACCCGCCCGTTGCCCACGGCATCGCCGTCGTAGTACAAGGTGACGTCGCCGCCCTTGGCCAAACCGTCTCCGTCGTAGTGGAATTCCATCCGTACTTGATGCCGGCCGGACGGAAGCGGCTTATCGGCGGTGACGATGTAGTACTCGATTCCGAAGAAGTTGTAGCAGTACCTCAGCCGGCCCTCGTGCACATAGAGGCTCCAGCCGCCGACGCTGCCGCCCTGGGTGATGATCACGCCCCGGGCACCGGATTCCGGCACGACCAGTTCGGCGGTGACGGTGTGCGATTTGTTCTTCAGGTTGAGTACACAGTGTTCGCTGACCCGCATGCCTGCGAACAGCAGCTGACTGTTTCCGCGGATCAACTGCGGCCGGCCCGCCAAATCGGGATTGATGCGCTCGAAGGAGCGGTCGTCCAGAGGCACCACGTTGTACTTGGCCGCCTCGATCAGCCACAACCGTTGGAGGTCGGCCAGCTTGTCCGGCATCTCGGCGGCGAGGTTGTGGGCCTGGGTCCAGTCGTCGGGTCCGTAGAGTTCCCACACGTCCTGGTCGAATGGCGGCGCGTCGGCCAACCACGGGGTGCGGTGTTTGGTGACCGCGGTCCAGCCTTGGTGGTAAATGCCGCGGTTGCCCATGATCTCGAAATACTGAACCTCGTGGTTCTCGGGGGCGTCGCCGTCGTGGAGCATGGGCACCATGCTCACCCCTTCCAGCGGGGCCTGCTGAATACCGTTGACCGAGATCGGCGCCGGCAACCCGGCCGCCTCCAGGATGGTCGGTGCGACATCGATGACGTGGTGGAAGTGGTCGCGAGACTCACCTTTGTCGGCAAAGCCGTTGGGCCAGTGCACGACGGTGCCGTTTCGGGTACCGCCCCAGTGCGACGCGATCTGCTTGGTCCACTGATACGGCGTGCACAGCGCGTGCGCCCAGCCGACCGCGTAGTGGTTGTAGGCGCGGGGAGTCCCGAAATCATCGATCTTGCTGAGCAGAAAATCGGTCGTCTCGATACCGGGCATTCCATTGAGCGTGGTCATTTCGTTGAAGCACCCGATGGGCGTGCCCTCCGCCGATGCGCCGTTGTCGCCGATGATGTAGAAGATCAGGGTGTCGTCGAGCGCCCCGAGGTCGTCGATGGCGTCGATGACACGGCCGACCTCATGATCGGTCTGCTCGAGGAAGCCGGCGTAGATCTCCATCTGTCTGGCCAGCACCGGTTTGAGCTCGTCCGGCATGTCGTCCCAACCGGGAATCTCGTCATGGCGCCGCGTCAGCACCGCATCGGTCGGCACCACACCGAGTTCCTTCTGGCGCGCGAATATTTTCTCCCGCAACGTGTCCCAGCCGTCGTCGAACTTTCCCGCGTACCTGTCCGCCCACTCTTTGGGCACGTGGTGCGGCGCGTGGGTCGCGCCCGGGGCAAAGTACATGAAGAACGGCTTGTCGGGCGCGAGCGCCTTCTGCTGGCGTACCCAGGTAATGGCGTGATCGGCCAGGTCCTGGCTGAGGGTGTAGCCCTGCTCCGGCGACTTCGGCGGCTCGACCGCGGTGGTGCCCTCGTACAGGCCCGGGTAGTACTGGTTGGCTTCCCCGCCGACAAAGCCGTAGAAGTACTCGAAACCCGATCCGGTCGGCCACTGCTGGAACGGCCCCACCGGGGACACCTCCCACGCCGGTACCTCGTGGCACTTGCCGAACTGGGCCGTCGAATAGCCGTTGAGCCGGAGCGTTTCGGCGATCGGCGCTTTGTCCTTCGGCCGGATGCTGCTGTTGCCCGGTGCCGAGGTCGCCATCTCGGTGATGGCGCCCATACCCACCGAATGGTGGTTGCGGCCGGTCAACATCGCCTGGCGGGTGGGCGAGCACAGCGCCGTGGTGTGGAAGCGATTGAGTTTCAACCCGCCCGCCGCCAGCCGCTCGGCCACCGGGGTGCTGCACGGGCCCCCGAACGCCGACGAGCCCGCAAAGCCCACGTCGTCGATCAGCACTATCAGCACGTTCGGGGCGCCCGCTGGCGGCCGGAGCATCGTGATAGGCGGGTATTTGGTGTTCGGGTCTTTCGCGTCATAGGTCGTCAACCCGACGTGCTTGGTATCCGGGATCGGCAGAACTCCCCGCATCACCGGCGTCGGCCCGGGCGGGTCTCCGTTGGGGGAGGGCGCAGTCCCCGTGCGTGCCTCACCGTCGCCCTGCGACGTTGACATCGCGATCACCGTCCTCTTCTCGAACGACCGATGGCGGCGACGCTACGCCGGGCACGCGTGAGAAAACCCCGAATGGTCGAACTAGCAGGATCCCGGCGGCCCAACCGGTTTGAGCAAATGCGGCGAGTTCGCCACGGTGGTACGCCCGGGCGACGGCCTATCCCTTGTTGACCTGGTTGCCCGATCCCAGGTTGTTGACCTTCGGATTTCCGTCCTTGTAGGTCACGGTGTTGTTGACGCCGACGATGCTGATGTTGTCGGAGATCTTGTCAAAGGTGATCTTGTTGTCGGCCCCGCCGATATTGACCGAACCGCAGGTGCCCTTCACCGTCAGCGTGTTGTTGGACCCGCCGACATTGAGCGACTTGCCGTCGGCGCAGTCGATGTCGGCGGTGGTGTTGAACGACCCGTAGTTGATGGTGTTTCCCAACTCGACCTGCGCGCCGGAGGTTCCCGCCGTCGCCGTGGGCTTGCTGTTGCTCCCAGAACTACACCCCGAAAGTGCGATCGTGGCCGCCGCGGCGGCGGCGACAACGGCAAGGGCTGGGCGGTACAGGCGCATGGTTCCTCCCGTCATGCCGGAACGCGATCAATCCGGTTGGTCATGCCCAGGTCGCGGCCACGGTCCCAGACGTATGGATCACCGTGTTTGTAGAGCACCGTCTGGTTGAAGCCGTACACCTGGATGTCGTTGACGACGGTATCGACGATCACCGTGTTGTACGAGCCCTGCAGCGTCACCGCATAGCAGGCGTCCGTCGCGGTGACGACGTTGTTCGATCCGTTGACATACAACGTATGGCCGTCGCACTCGACGACCGGCTGCGTGCCGACAGCGGTCACCTGGATGTCGCCGGGGTTGGTGTCGTTGGGCAGCGCGTGCGCCGCCGGTGCTGCCGCCACCGCCGCGACCACGCACACCGCAGCGCACCCGGCGCTCATCGGCGTTTGTCTGCTCTTCGCGCCAGCGCTCATCGGCGTTTGTCTCGCCCCCTTTCGCGCGTGCCCCGACGGAGCAAAGGGTACGTGGCTCACCGGCACCCGTGGTGCTTTCCCATCAGGTCGACAATGCAGCTCACCGTTCGCTGTGCCGGACAGCTAAAGTTCATCGCTGACCCAGTCGAGAGGGTGAGACGATGGCAGCAGAGCCGGGTTCGCGGTCGGCCGCCGGCCGCTCGCGGACCGCGGCGCGGTCCACCAAGCTCAGCCGAGAGGGCATCGTCAACGCGGCGCTGACCTTCCTCGACCGCGAAGGCTGGGACGCGCTGACGATCAACGCCCTCGCCGCACAGCTCGGCACCAAGGGGCCGTCGTTGTACAACCACGTCGACAGCCTCGACGACCTGCGACGCAACGTCCGCAAGCGGGTGATCGGGGACATCATCGAGATGCTCGGCACCGTCGGCCAGGGCCGCACCCGCGACGACGCGGTGCTGGTGATGGCCGGCGCGTACCGCAGCTACGCCCACCACCATCCCGGCCGCTATTCGGCGTTCACCCGGATGCCGCTCGGCGGCGACGACCCCGAGTACACCGCGGTGGCCCGTGCGGCGGCGGAACCCGTCATCGCGGTGCTGGCCTCCTACGGACTCGGCGGCGAGGACGCGTTCTACGCCGCGCTGGAATTCTGGGCGGCCCTGCACGGCTTTGTGATGCTGGAGATGACCGGGGTGATGGCGGACATCGACGTCGACGCGGTCTTCTCCGACATGGTATTGAGGCTCGCCGCGGGCCTCGAAGCACGATTAGGGGCATGACCTGCGCTTAGGTGCGGGGCCGGGAGTTTGTTACGCCACCCGCTGCTTTGGTATCGTGGTGGGTCGTGCCTGGTAGATAAGGCGCCTGCGGTGAAGCACGCCCGCACGCCGGGCCAATTCGCATGTCCACGATGCAACGGTCGAGACCGCGGCAGACGCATGCGACACGCCCGGCTCCGGGATACCGGAGCGGGGCAAAACCGCAGTACACAGACTTGAAGAGAACGAAAAAGAGAAAGCCGGTAGATGCCAACCATCCAGCAGCTGGTCCGCAAGGGTCGCACCGACAAGGTCGCCAAGGTCAAGACCGCGGCACTCAAGGGCAGCCCCCAGCGTCGCGGCGTGTGCACCCGGGTGTACACGACCACCCCGAAGAAGCCGAACTCGGCGCTTCGCAAGGTCGCGCGCGTGAAGCTGACCAGCCAGGTCGAGGTCACGGCCTACATCCCCGGCGAGGGCCACAACCTGCAGGAGCACTCGATGGTGCTGGTGCGTGGCGGTCGTGTGAAGGACCTCCCGGGCGTGCGTTACAAGATCATCCGCGGCTCGCTTGACACGCAGGGCGTGAAAAACCGCAAGCAAGCCCGCAGCCGCTACGGCGCCAAGAAGGAGAAGAGCTGATGCCGCGCAAGGGGCCCGCGCCCAAGCGCCCGCTGGTCAACGACCCGGTCTACGGTTCCCAGCTGGTCACCCAGCTGGTGAACAAAGTTTTGCTGAAAGGGAAGAAATCCCTGGCCGAGCGTATTGTATATGGTGCGCTCGAACAGGCTCGTGAGAAGACCGGCACCGATCCGGTCGTCACCCTCAAGCGCGCTCTCGACAACGTCAAGCCCGCGTTGGAGGTCCGTAGCCGCCGCGTGGGTGGCGCGACCTACCAGGTTCCCGTCGAGGTGCGCGCTGACCGTTCCACCACGCTGGCCCTGCGCTGGCTGGTGAGCTTCTCGCGGCAGCGCCGCGAGAAGACGATGGTCGAGCGCCTGGCCAACGAGCTCCTCGATGCCAGCAATGGCCTGGGCGCTTCGGTCAAGCGACGCGAAGACACCCACAAGATGGCCGAAGCGAACCGAGCCTTCGCGCACTACCGCTGGTGAAAGGCCGCCGGCGGCAGCGTGGCCGCCGAGGCCCGCAAACGAACAGCAACCAAGCAAGCGAAAGAGTGGGAAGACTTCTGTGGCACAGAAGGACGTGCTAACCGACCTGAGCAAGGTCCGCAATTTCGGCATCATGGCGCACATCGATGCCGGAAAGACGACGACGACCGAGCGCATCCTCTACTACACCGGGATCAACTACAAGATCGGTGAGGTCCACGACGGCGCCGCCACCATGGACTGGATGGAGCAGGAGCAGGAACGGGGTATCACCATCACCTCGGCTGCGACGACGACGTTCTGGAAGGGCTATCAACTCAACATCATCGACACCCCCGGGCACGTCGACTTCACCGTCGAGGTGGAGCGCAACCTGCGGGTGCTCGACGGTGCCGTCGCGGTGTTCGACGGCAAGGAGGGCGTGGAGCCGCAGTCCGAGCAGGTCTGGCGGCAGGCCGACAAGTACAACGTGCCGCGCATCTGCTTCGTCAACAAGATGGACAAGATCGGCGCGGACTTCTACTTCTCGGTGCGCACGATGGAGGAGCGCCTCGGCGCGAACGCCGTTCCGATCCAGCTGCCGATCGGCGAGGAGAGCGACTTCGAAGGCGTCGTCGACCTCGTCGAGATGAACGCCAAGGTCTGGCGCGGCGAGACGAAGCTGGGGGAGAAGTACGACGTTGTCGACATCCCGGCTGAGCTGGCCGAGCGCGCCGAGGAGTACCGCACCAAGCTGCTCGAAACCGTCGCCGAGTCCGACGAGGAGCTGCTGGAGAAGTACCTCGGCGGCGAGGAACTCAGCGTCGACGAGATCAAGGGTGCGATCCGCAAGCTGACGATCTCCTCGCAGATCTACCCCGTGCTGTGCGGCAGCGCGTTCAAGAACAAGGGCGTGCAGCCGATGCTCGACGCCGTGGTCGACTATTTGCCGTCGCCGCTCGACGTGCCGCCGGCCGTCGGGCACCGGCCGGGCCATGAAGACCAGGTGGTGGTGCGCCACGCGACGACGGACGAGCCGTTCTCGGCGCTGGCGTTCAAGATCGCGACCCACCCGTTCTTCGGCAAGCTGACCTACATCCGGGTGTACTCCGGCACTGTCGAGTCCGGCTCGCAGGTCATCAACGCCACCAAGGGCAAGAAGGAGCGCCTGGGCAAGCTGTTCCAGATGCACTCCAACAAGGAGAACCCGGTGGAACGCGCCTCGGCCGGCCACATCTACGCGGTGATCGGCCTCAAGGACACCACCACCGGCGACACCTTGAGCGACCCGAACGACCAGGTCGTCCTGGAGTCGATGACCTTCCCCGATCCGGTGATCGAGGTGGCCATCGAGCCGAGGACCAAGAGCGACCAGGAGAAGCTGTCGACCTCGATCCAGAAGCTGGCCGAGGAGGATCCGACCTTCAAGGTGCATCAGGATTCCGAGACCGGCCAGACCGTGATCGGCGGCATGGGCGAGCTGCACCTGGACATCCTGGTGGACCGCATGCGCCGCGAGTTCAAGGTCGAGGCCAACGTCGGCAAGCCGCAGGTGGCGTACAAGGAGACCATCCGCCGCAAGGTGGACAACGTCGAGTACACCCACAAGAAGCAGACGGGCGGCTCCGGCCAGTTCGCGAAGGTGATCATCACCGTCGAGCCGTTCCACGGCGAGGACGGTGCCACCTACGAGTTCGAGAACAAGGTCACCGGCGGTCGCGTCCCGCGGGAGTACATCCCGTCGGTGGACGCCGGCGCGCAGGACGCGATGCAGTACGGCGTCCTGGCCGGCTATCCGCTGGTGAACCTGAAGGTCACGCTCAACGACGGTGCCTTCCACGAGGTCGACTCTTCGGAGATGGCGTTCAAGATCGCCGGCTCTCAGGCGCTGAAGAAGGCCGCCGCCGCGGCCCAGCCGGTGATCCTGGAGCCCATCATGGCCGTCGAGGTCACCACGCCCGAGGACTACATGGGCGACGTGATCGGCGATCTGAACTCCCGCCGTGGTCAGATCCAGGCCATGGAGGAGCGCGGCGGTGCCCGTGTCGTCAAGGCACACGTGCCGCTGTCGGAGATGTTCGGCTATGTCGGCGACCTCCGGTCAAGGACACAGGGCCGAGCGAACTACTCCATGGTGTTCGACTCGTACGCCGAAGTCCCGACGAACGTGTCGAAGGAAATCATCGCGAAGGCGACGGGCCAGTAATCTGAGCTGTCGGCTTCGTGGCCAACCACAACTGAACAGATCAACACTGCTTAACAAGCACCAACAGAAGTCCAGGAGGACAACACAGTGGCGAAGGCGAAGTTCGAGCGGACGAAGCCGCACGTCAACATCGGGACCATCGGTCACGTTGACCACGGCAAGACCACGCTGACCGCGGCGATCACAAAGGTTCTGCACGACAAGTATCCCGATTTGAACGAGTCGCGCGCATTCGACCAGATCGACAATGCGCCCGAGGAGCGCCAGCGCGGCATCACTATCAACATCTCCCACGTGGAGTACCAGACCGAAAAGCGTCACTACGCACACGTCGACGCCCCGGGTCACGCCGACTACATCAAGAACATGATCACCGGCGCCGCCCAGATGGACGGCGCGATCCTGGTGGTCGCCGCCACCGACGGCCCGATGCCGCAGACGCGCGAGCACGTGCTGCTCGCGCGCCAGGTGGGTGTGCCGTACATCCTCGTCGCGCTGAACAAGGCCGACGCGGTCGACGACGAGGAACTCCTCGAGCTCGTCGAGATGGAGGTCCGCGAGCTGCTGGGTGCGCAGGAGTTCGACGAGGAGGCCCCCGTCGTACGCGTGTCCGCGCTGAAGGCGCTGGAGGGCGATCCGAAGTGGGTCGAGAGCATCGAGGAGCTGATGGCGGCGGTCGACGAGTCGATCCCCGACCCGGTGCGCGAAACCGACAAGCCGTTCCTGATGCCCGTCGAGGACGTCTTCACGATCACCGGCCGCGGCACCGTGGTCACCGGTCGTGTCGAGCGCGGCGTGATCAACGTGAACGAGGAGGTGGAGATCGTCGGCATCCGGCCGTCCACCACCAAGACCACGGTCACCGGTGTAGAAATGTTCCGCAAGCTGCTCGACCAGGGCCAGGCCGGTGACAACGTCGGTCTGCTGCTCCGTGGCGTCAAGCGCGAGGACGTCGAGCGCGGACAGGTGGTCACCAAGCCCGGCACCACCACGCCGCACACCGAGTTCGAGGGCCAGGTGTACATCCTGTCCAAGGACGAGGGCGGCAGGCACACGCCGTTCTTCAACAACTACCGTCCGCAGTTCTACTTCCGCACCACCGACGTCACCGGTGTGGTGACGCTGCCGGAGGGCACGGAGATGGTCATGCCCGGCGACAACACCAATATCTCGGTGAAGCTGATCCAGCCCGTCGCCATGGACGAGGGCCTGCGCTTCGCGATCCGTGAGGGCGGCCGCACGGTCGGCGCCGGCCGGGTCACGAAGATCGTCAAGTGATCTGAGCAAGCAAGCACGCGAGCGGCGCTCACCCAACGGGGTGGGCGCCGCTTTCGCTGTCAGCGGTGCGTCCCCACGCGATCGTCAGCACCACGATGCCCGCCGGCAGCAGCAGGGCGGCAAGCACAGCGAGGACGGCCCCGAACACCGCCACCGACAGCGCAGCCGCGACGCAGGCGATCCCCATGACCAGAACGGGTGCCCGACGCGCCGCCAGTCGACCCGACAACAAGCCGCCCAGCGCGGCGCCAATGGACGGACCGAGGAACGCCGGACCGGGCGGTGAGCGGGGTCAAGCCTCGCACCTGCTGCAGATACATCGTCGAGAGGAAAATTGTCACGACATAGGCGATGTTGGCGACTGTTCCCGCGATCACGAGGACGTCGAACTTCGCATTGCGCGCCAAAGACATGTTGACCAACGGCCAACGCACCCTGCGCTCGACGACCACGAACAGCGCCAGCAGCAGGACCGCGACGATGAACGCGACCACGGTGGCGGCCGAGAGCCATCCCCACTTCGGCGCCCGGTCGAAGGTCAACGTGAACAGCCCGATACCCGTGATGATCAGCGCCAAGCCGCTGAGGTCGAGCCGCCGAGGAACCGTGCTGTCGGAGGACTCGTTGATCGTCACGGCACCGATGATCAGCGAGATCACCGTGAACGGGACGTTGAGTCAGAAGATCGCCCGCCAACCCACCGTCTCGGTGAGGAGGCCACCTATGAGCGGGCCGGCCGCATTTCCCAATCCCGCTATCCCGTAAGCGAATCCGATGGCCTGGCTCGACCGCTCTGCCGGGAAGGCGTTTGTCAGGACGCTCACCGACACCGGAAAGATCAGTGCGGCGCCGAGCCCCTGCAGCGCGCGGAATGCGATCACCATCCCGGCCGACGGCGCGAGCGCGCACAACACCGATGCCACGCCGAAAAGCGCGATGCCGATCAGCAGCGCCCGTCGGCGTCCGAAGATGTCTCCGATCCGGCCGGCCGGCACCATGAATGCGCCCAGGGCCAGCATGTAGACAGTGATCACCCACTGCAAGTCCGTGACGCTGCTGCCCAAATCCGCGGCCATGTGCGGCAACGCCAGATTCATCGCGAAGTAATCGATCTGAACACAGAACAGCGCTGTCGAAACCGCGGCCAGAATCCAGCGTGAGCGAGCTGGGGCCAGCACCGGGATCACGGGCTGGCAATAACGCCAAGACCGCATGTCGAAGGCCAAACGCGACCGCAATTGCGATTCGAAGACCGCGGCAAACCGGTGGCGTTGGAGATACCCTGACACGCAACACGGGGCCGGTTCTAACCGAGGAGCAGGGCGAAATGTTCATGCGTTACCTCAAGTCCCAGCTGATGGTCCTGCTGTGCGGCGGTCTGGTCGGGCCGATCTTCTTGGCCGTGTACTTCGCGACGGGCCAGCAGAGCCTCCTCAAGTGGATGTTTTTCGTCGGCCTTCTCATCACCGCGGCCGACGTGCTCATCGCACTGGCGCTGGCCAACTACGGTGCGAAGTCAGACGCGAAGACGCAGGCTCTCGAGCAGTCCGGCGTCCTGGCGCTGGCCCAGATCACCGGCATCACCGAGACCGGCACCCGGATCAACGACCAGCCAGTGGTCAAGCTCAACCTGCATATCGAAGGTCCGGGGATCACGCCGTTCGACACCCAGAACCGCGTTATCGCCTCGGTGACGCGGCTGGGAAACATCACCTCCCGAAAACTCGTGGTGCTCGTCGACGCCTCGACGAACGACTACCAGATCGATTGGGAGCGAAGCGCGTTGGTCAACGGGCTGGTTCCGGCGCAGTTCACGGTCGCCGAGGACAACAAGACGTACGACCTCAGCGGTCAGGCCGGACCGCTGATGGAGATCCTGCAGATCCTGAAAGCGAACAACATCCCCGCCGGCGGCATGGCCGACCTGCGATCGAATCCTGTTGTTCGGCAACAGATCCAGGCGGTGGTCCGGCGGGCCGCTGCACAGCAGACCCAGGCGGCACCCGCCCCGTTTGCACAGCCGACGCCAGCCCCCCCGGCGGCGCCGGTGGCGGCCTCGCCGGTCCTCACGCCGTCCGAGCCGTCGATCGCCCAGCGGCTGCAGGAGTTGGAAACACTGCGCGGCGCCGGCGCGATCTCAGACACCGAGTACAGCTCGAAACGCCAACAAATCATCTCCGAGATCTGAACAGGCCCGTCCAGCGGGGTACTAGAACACGTTCCAGTTCCGCTGCTAGCCTGATCGGCAGTCGGCGAAAGGGATGGCTGTGGCTGCACAATCAGGAGCGCTCGAAGGACGCGCGGCGCTCATCACCGGCGCTGCGCGCGGGCAGGGCCGAGCCCATGCCGTCCGGCTGGCCAACGAGGGGGCCGACGTCATCGCGATCGACATCTGCACGCCGGTGTCGGAGTCGATCACCTACCCGGCGGCGACGCCAGAAGACCTGAACGAGACGGTTCGGGCCGTCGAGGCCACCGGCCGAAAGATCCTGGCGCGCCAGGTCGACATTCGTGACAGCGCCGCGCTGCAGCAGGTGGTCGCCGACGGAGTGGAGCAGTTCGGCAGGCTCGACATCCTGGTGGCCAACGCGGGCGTGCTCAGCTGGGGGCGGCTCTGGGAGTTGTCCGACGATCAGTGGGAGACCGTGATCGACGTGAACCTGTCGGGCACATGGCGCACGATTCGCGCTGCCGTTCCGGCGATGATCGAGGCCGGCAACGGCGGGTCGATCATCATCGTGAGCTCTTCGGCCGGCCTGAAAGCCACGCCGGGCAACGGGCATTACGCGGCATCCAAGCACGGGTTGACGGCGTTGACCAACACGCTGGCATTGGAGCTGGGTGAGTTTGGGATCCGGGTCAATTCGATCCACCCGTATTCGATCGACACCCCGATGATCGAGCGGGAGGCGATGATGGCCATCTTCGCCAAGCACCCGAGCTTTTTGCACAGCTTCGCGCCAATGCCGTTGAATCCCAAGGATCACGGTGGCAGGCGGCATCGCAACGAGTTCATGGCGCCAGAGGAGGTCTCCGATGTCGTCGCATGGCTGGCCGGTGACGGGTCGGCAACTCTCTCGGGGCAGCAGATCGCCGTCGACCGTGGCGTGATGAAGTACTGACTGCCGCACCGGGGGGCGGCGGCCCGGGCCCGTGGTGATTCACAGACCGGACTTGGTCCACGGGCGGTCGTTGAGGCCGGGTGGGCTGTCGGTGGTTGCGGGTAGTATCGAACGTATGTTCGAGGATCTTGACGATGCTGCGGTGGTGGACGTTCTGGGCGCGGCGGCGCGGGCGGAGAACGTGGCGTGTGCGCGGCGGCTGGCGGCGATGGGGGAGCTGTATGCGCGCCGGTGTCCCGACGGGGACGCCGAGCGGGCCCGGTGGGCGATCGACGGGTATGAGAATGTGGTGGCCGAAATCGGCGCGGCGTTGGGCATCACGCGGGGGCGGGCGGGCGCGCAGCTCGATTGTGCGATCGCGTTGCGCGACGAGTTGCCGAGGGTGGCCGCGGTGTTTTGCACCGGCGCCATCGACTACCCGATGGTGGCCACATTTGTCTGGCGCACCCGGTTGATCGAGGA
>NZ_DATFYW010000199.1:0-29561 GCF_035314905.1 Mycobacterium sp. | reverse complement strand
CCAGATCGCCGTTGACCGCAACCACTTTCGCGGTAACCGGGGCATAAAGGTCCGACACCGACTTGGTGGACTCCACCTCACCGAACGACTCACCGGCGCTGACCTGGGCACCCACGTCGGGCAGCTGGACGAAAACCACGTCACCAAGCGACGACTGGGCGAAGTCGGTGATGCCTACCCGCACGGTGTCCGGACCTGTGCGGCGCACCCACTCGTGCTCAGAGGTGTAGTGCAGGTCGGCTGGGATTTCGCTCACGGGCTTCCCTATCTGTCGGTACGGATCGGCTGATCGAATTTGCTGAGGCGCTCACTTGACGGGCTGAGCGTATTGACGTGGTTTCGGCTGCCGCAAGGCGGTGATGTCGACCTGGTCGGACTGCGCGATGTTCATCGTGCCGCCCACCCGCTCCACACTGTCGACCGCCCCGCCGGGAATGTTCATCGCGGCGGCCAGCGTCGGCGGATCGCCAATGGCCACAACGGTATACGGCGGGCTGAGGGTCTGGCCGTCGATCGAAAGCGCGCCGGGGTTGCCGACCACCCAGGTGTCGACCCCGACACGCACGGATGTTTGTGGGCCGGCCGGCCCCCCGCGAATCTCGATCGTTTCTGCGCCGGCGGCGCGCAGCTCGTTGATGACGTCGATCATCGTCTCCGGTGTGACGCCGGTCGCCGGGTCGTTGACGGTCAGCGTCACGCCCGGCCCCGTTGCGGCGACGGTGCCGATCAGAATTGACAACGCCGACAGCCGTGCCTGCGCGTCGGCGATCGCGGCCTTGTCGTCGCTGCCCGAAGCCCGCAGTGCGGCCAGGGTCCGCTGCAGGTCGCCCACCTCCTTGTTCAATGACGCTTCACGCTGCTGCAGTGAATCCAGGAGGACCACCAGGTCTGCCGGCCGCGCGGACTCCAGCGAGTCGCCCGACTTGGTCTGGCGCACTTGGGCCGCGATGGCGGCACCGAGGAGCACGCATAGCAGCACTCCGAGCACGCCGAACACCGCCTGCGCGCGGCCGCCGCGGAACATCCCCAGCCGCCGCGGCGCCGGCGCGTCGGGCGGAAGCTCGTGGCGACCGTGCTGCTCCTGGTCGGCGCCGTGCTCGCTCATCTCGGTCAGGCCCCGAACAGCCTGCGGCGCAAAGCAGCTGCGTTGCCGAAGATCCGGATGCCCAGCACGACGATGATCGCGGTGGACAGCTGCGTGCCGACCCCGAGGTGGTCGCCGACGTACACGATCAGCGCAGCGACCAGCACGTTGAAGACGAACGACACGACGAAGACCTTGGAGTCGAAGATGCGGTCAAAGTACGCGCGCAACCCGCCGAACACCGCGTCGAGCGCGGCCACCACCGCGATCGGCAGATACGGCTGCACCGCCTCGGGCACGCTTGGGTGAAACACCAGCCCCAGCACGATTCCGACCACCAGCGCGGCGACACCGATCATCGGCCGGATCCTCTCATCTCCGCTCTCTCCTCTTCGCGCAAGCGCTCATCTCCGCTCTCTCCTCTTCGCGCAAGCGCTCATCGGTCCCCAATCTCTCTGGCGTACTTGACATCCCGCGTGTTGCCGGCAGGCACCGTCAGCGCATCGCCGGCACTGACCGTCGCTCCTGCGCCGTAGGTCGCCTCGAGCAGCCGCATCCGCGTCAACCCCGGGCTGGCCTCGAAGCTGTCCTGCATCGCGTGCGGTGGACCGATGGCGACGACCACGTAGGGGCTGCTGATCGGCTGGTTGTCCACGAGGATCGCCCCGCCGGCCTGGCGGATCGTGACGTTCGGGCCGATACGCACCCCGCCGACCGCGATCGCCTCGGCGCCGCTGGCCCACAGCGAATTGACCACGAGTTGCAGATCCCGGTCCAGCACCACCTGGCGGCTTCCCGGGATGCGCTCTTTGGAGACGTCGGACAGATCCCGCGATGCCCCGGGGTCGGTGAGCGTGATCGTCAGGCCGGGCCCGGTCACCGCGGTGGCTCCTGCCGTCACACCCAGCTGGTCAAGGCCGCGCAACAGTTGCTGGCCGGCCGTGTCGTCCTGGAGCTGGCCGCGACGCAGGTTGTCGACGTCGGAGGTCAGGTTCGCCCGTTGTAGGGCAAGGCTGTTGGTGCCTGTCTCGGCCGCCCGCACGCTCGCGATCAGTACCTGCTGCGTCTGCTTGACGCCCGGCGCCACTGAGCGAGCCTGGGCAACCGCCGCCGCGAAGACCACCGCGATCAGCACCGCGGCCGCGGCCTGCCAACCCCACGTGGCCCGCCTCGGCCGTGGTGGCGCCCCGCCGGCCCGGCTCGCGGCCGCCGCGGCGTAACCCGGGTCCAGGTGCTCGGAGAGCAGTGAGCGGAGCAGCGACGGCACCGGGATCAGCCGCGGCCGGTCCCCCTCGCGGGTGTTCATGCCCGCGTTCGGGTCGTATCCACCGAGCGAGCGGTCAGGCTCAGCCACGGTTGCGACCTCCCGTATCGATCTTCGGGAGTCGTCGCAGCACCATCACGAACTGCACCACGTACAGCACGAAGCTCCACAGGTACATCGCCAGCCCCCAGATGAGGAATCCCCAGCCGATAGCGAGCACGACGCGGCTCCACAGCGCGCCGAACTGGCCGAGCAGGATCAGTGGGAAGCCCGACATCAGCCCGAAGGTTGCCGCCTTCCCGATGTAGGTGACAGGCAGCCCGGTCAGCCCGCGGCTGCGCAGCGCCGGCAACGTCGCGGCCAGCAACAGATCACGCCCGATCAGCACCAAGACGATCCACCACGGCACAAAATGGCGCAGCGCGAACGCAATTGGGACGCTCACCATGTAGATGCGATCCACCAACGGGTCCAGCAGCTCGCCCAGCCGCGACGACTGGTTCATCAGCCGGGCGATCTTGCCGTCGGCCCAGTCCGAGGCGCCGCTGAACATCAGGATCCCGGTCGCCCATGCGTCGGCGCGCACGACGAGCAGCAGGTAGAGGAAAACCCCGATCAGCACCAGCCGCACCACGCTGAGCGCGTTGGGCACGGTCAGCACCCGTTCGCGCGGGGGCGCGGGTGCCTGCTCCATGGGCGTAAACCTAGCGGAAGACCCCGGGCAGGCTCAGCGCTGACAAGGTGTCGTCGGCCAGCGGGTTGTCGTGGATCATGTATGTCCACGTCGAGGTCGGCCGGGCCAGCTTGGACAAATCGAGTCCCGGCTCCTCCTCGACGACGTTCGCGGTCTCGAACGTCTGTTGCGCGGCCTCGATCGCGTCGGCGGCCAGGTGCGCGAACGCGTCGACGGCCATGCGGTGAAACTCGTCGAGTGGGTTCTGCCTGCCCAGTGCACGCAGGTGGATGCTCTCGCGGATGTCGGCCAGGTAGGCCAGGTGATCCGCCCACCCGCGGTCGAGGTGATACAGCATGATCATCCGGCAGATCTTCTCCAGCCGGTCCTCGCTGAGCGTGTCCGACAGCTCCTCGTAGCGCTCCGGCGAGCGGGCCTGCAGCTCTTCGCGCGCGGTGGGTGTGCGCAGCAGCGTGTCGCGGCGCTCGACGATGATCGCGCGCTGCTGGGCGATCAGCTGGTTGTACCGCCACGTGTTCGCGTGCACGTCGAGCAGCTTGCCCTCGGCGACCCGCTGGGCGTGGTCGAGAAGTCCCGCCGCCTTCGGGCTGACGATCCGGCCGTCCTCGTCGGTCTGCATCGGGAGCTTGTTGGGCTCGAGATTCGCGGTGACGACGTCGTCTTCATAACTCGAGAAGAACACCGAGGACCCGGGATCGCCCTGGCGTCCGGCACGGCCGCGCAGCTGGTTGTCCAGCCGCTCGGTGTGATGGCGTCCGGTGCCGACCACGTGCAGGCCGCCCAGCTCGGCCACCTTGTCGTGGTCGGCCTCGTCGGACCCGCCCAGCCGGATGTCGGTGCCGCGGCCTGCCATCTGCGTGGACACGGTGACCGCGCCGAGCTTGCCGGCCTCGGCGATGATGCCCGCCTCCTCGGCGTCGTTCTTCGCGTTCAGCACGACGGCCGGGACACCGGTCTTGAGCAGCCGCTCGTGCAGCTCCTCCGATTCGGCGACGTCGCGGGTGCCGACGAGCACCGGCTGCCCGGTGGCGTGCACGGTGGTGATGTGTTCGACGACCGCGTCGTTCTTGGCCGCCGCGGTGACGTACACCCGGTCGGCCTCGTCCTCGCGGATGTTCGGCGTGTTCGGCGGAATCGGTGAGACGCCGAGTTTGTAGAACTGGCGCAGCTGCTCGCCGGCGGCCAGCGCCGTGCCGGTCATGCCGCACACGGTCGGGTAGCGGTTGATCAACGCCTGCACGGTGATGGTGTCCAGCACCTCACCGGTCTCGGTGGTCTCGATGCCTTCCTTGGCCTCGACGGCGGCCTGCAGCCCGTCGGGCCAGCGCTGCAGCTGCGCGATCCGGCCCCGCGATGCGTTGATCAGATGGACTGCGTCGTCGCGGACGATGTAGTGCACGTCGCGCTGCAGCAGCACATGCGCGTGCAGCGCGACGTTGACCTCGGTCAGTGTCGTGCCGACGTGCTCCTCCGAGTACAGATCGATGCCGCCGAGTGCCGTCTCGACCTTCCGCGCGCCGGCGTCGGTGAGGTGGATGTTGCGGCGGTCGGAGTCGGTGTCGTAATCCGTGCCCGGCGTGAGCTCGCCGACCAGTCGGATGATCTCCAGCCGCGGCGTCTCGCGGTGCGTCGTACCGGCGAGCACCAGCGGCACCAGCGCCTCGTCGACCAGCACGGAGTCCGCCTCGTCGATCAGAGCGACGTCGGGGTTGGGCGAAACCAGATCGTCGACGTCGGTGACGAGCTGGTCGCGCAGCACGTCGAAGCCGACCTCGTTGACCGAGGCGTACGTGACGTCGCATGCGTAGGCCGCGCGCCGCTCCGCGGCGGTCGATTCGGCGGTGACCCAGCCGACCGTTAGGCCCATCGCCTCCAGCTGCGGTCCCATCCACTCCGCGTCGCGGCGGGCCAGGTAGTCGTTGATCGTGATGACATGCACATGCCGGCCCCCGAGCGCATAACCCGCGGCCGCGATTGCCCCCGACAGCGTCTTGCCCTCGCCGGTTGCCATCTCGACCACGTCGCCGGCCAGCATCCGCAGCGCGCCAAGCAGTTGCACGTCGAACGGGCGCAGGGTCGTTGACCGTTCAGCGGCCTCGCGGGCGATCGCGAGGAACTGTGGGATGTCGGTGGAGTCGGCGAGGTCGTCGAGGTTGAGCAACTTCGCAGCCTTGCGCAGCTGCTGGTCGTCGAGCCCTTCGGCCTTCTCGTCGTAGTCGGCCGACGCCTTCACCTCGGCAAGGGATCGGCCCTGGTTCTTCTCGGTGCTCGCGCCGAGCAGTTTCCAGAACGTGCTGCTCAGCCGGCCCGGTCGCGCGCTGGTCGATTTCGCCACAGGTCAACCGTACGCGGCCGCCCTCACCCGAGGTTCGAACGCCGCGGATAGGCCACCGCGGGATCGGTCAGCACATTGACCAGCGCCGGCAGCCCGGAATCAAAGGCCCGGTTCAGCGCGGGCCGCAGCTCCGCGGGGCTTCTCACCAGCTCGCCGTGGCCGCCCAGCACCGACACCACCTCGTCGTAACGGGTGCCGGGGCGCAGCTCGGCGACCACGGAGTACCCGTAGATCATCTCCATCGGATGCTTCTCCAGTCCCCAGATCCCGTTGTTGCCGATCACGGACACGACCTGCACGCCGTGGCGGACGAGGGTGTCCCATTCCATGCCGGAAAAGCCGAACGCACCGTCGCCCTGCAGCAGCACGACCTGGCGGTCGGGCCGGGCGAGCTTCGCGGCCATCGCGTACCCCGGGCCCGAGCCGAGGCAGCCGAACGGCCCGCTGTCCAGCCACGCGCCGGGCACGTAGCTGTCGATCACCCGGCCTGCGTACGACCCGAAGTCGCCGGCGTCGATCACCACGATCGCGTCGCGGTCGAGCAGCGGCATCAGCTCGGCGTAGACCCGCATCGGGTGCAGCGGTGTGCGGTCGTCGGCCAGCTCGGCGCGCTCGCCGGCGCGGGCCTCGATCTCGGCGCTGCGCAGGTCGGCGATCCATGCGTGCCGGTCTGGCGGGTGCACGCTCGCGAGCGCGGCCAGGGTCGTCCGCAAGTCGCCGTAGAGGGCCGCGGCGACGGCGCGGGGATGGTCACGCTCGGGCGCGACCCGATCGGCGACGATCAGCTGGGTGTCTGCCCCGAACACGCCGCCGAACCCGAGGCGGAAGTCCATCGGCACGCCGACCACCAGCGCTACGTCGGCTTGTCCCAGGGCTCGCGACCGCGCCCGCGAAAACGCGAGGTCGTGATCTGCGGGTACCACACCGCGCGCCATGCCGTTCATCAGCACCGGGACACGCTGCGCCTCAGCCAGCCGCAGCAGTTCGCCCTCGGCATGGCCCCACCAAACATTGGTGCCGGCCATGATCACCGGCCGCTCGGCGCCGGCGAGCAGCGCGGCGGCGCGGTCCAGGGCCGCCCCGTCACAGGCGGGCGGCGCGGGAAGGTCGGCAAGCGCGCCGGGCCTGCCGTCGTCCTCGGTTTCGGCGAACACGTGATCCATCGGAAAGTCGACGAACGCGACACCCGACGGCGCGCCCAGCGCGGCGCGGAGGGCTTCGTCGACAAGCGTGCCGGCCGCTGCCGCCGAATCGGCCGTCGCGGCGAAGCGTGCGAGCGGCGCGACGAAGGGCACGTGGTCGATCTCCTGCAACGAGCCCATGCCCCACCGCAGCGCGGGCGCCCGTCCGCCCAGTACCACCAGCGGAGACTGGTTCTGTTGCGCAGCGGCCATCGCGCTCATCCCGTTTGTCACGCCGGGCCCCGCCGTGAGCGCCGCGACGCCCGGGGCGCGCGTGACCTTCGACCAGCCCTCTGCCGCAAACGCCGCGGTCTGCTCGTGGCGGGTGTCGACCAGCCGGATGCCCTCGCTGCGGCAGCCGTCGTACAACGAGAACAAGTGCCCGCCCGACAGCGTGAAGACGGTGTCGACGCCGCTCGCCTTCAGCCGGCGGGCGATCAGGCGGCCCGCGTGGACGGTCTGTGGCGGGTGCGCGGTTGTGCGAAGACCCGAGGATTTCGGAACGTCGATGCTCATGGCGGCGAGCCTAACGCCTGGGAACGGGCTCAATGGCAGGCGCTGCGGTAGCTTCGCCCCAGGGTTTGGGAACAGGAGAGTTGTTCGTTGGATACGTTTACGCCTTCCCGCGACTGGGGTCACGAGCTCGGTCCGTCGCTGGTGTGGGTTCTCGAAGCCTGGGCCATCAGCACGGTCGGCCTGCTGATCGTCGCGGTGCTCGTTGCCCGCTACACCACCTGGGGCAGGCAGTACTGGCGGATCACCGGCGACTACTTCAAGGACCGGCAAAGCCTGCCGGTGTGGGGCCTGTTCGTGGTGCTGCTGCTCTCCGTCATCATGTCCGTGCGCATCAACGTGCTGCTCAGTTATCAGGGCAACGATCTGTACTCCGGCCTTCAGGTCGCGTTCCAGGGCGCCGCCGCGGGCAACGCCGCGGTCCGGGACTCCGGGATGCACGGTTTCTGGCTGTCGATCCTTACGTTCTGCGTGATCGCGACCGTGCACGTCATTCGAACGATGCTCGACCTGTACCTGATGCAGCGGTTCATCATCCGCTGGCGCGTCTGGTTGACCGGCCGGCTGACCGGTGACTGGCTCAGCCACAAGGCCTACTACCGCAGCCGGTTCATCGACCACACCATCGACAACCCGGACCAGCGCATCCAGCAGGACATCGACATCTTCACCACGGGGGTGGGCAGTGGCCCCAACCTGCCGTCCTACGGCACCTCCAGCCCGCTGGTGTTCGGTGCGGTGCAATCCGTCGTGTCGGTGTTCTCGTTCGTTCCGATCCTGTGGCATCTGTCCGGCCCGCTGACGCTCTTGGGCGTGACGATTCCTAAGGCGCTGTTCTGGGTCGTGATGGTCTACGTGCTGCTGGCCACCGTGGTCGCGTTCTGGATCGGCCATCCGCTGATCCGGCTCAACTTCCGCAACGAGTTGTTCAACGCCGCCTTCCGCTACGCCCTTGTCCGGCTGCGCGACGGGGCCGAGGCCGTCGGCTTCTATCGGGGCGAGCGGGCGGAAGAGAAGCAATTGAACAGCCGGTTCTCCGCGATCATCGGCAACTACCGCCGCTTCGTGCGCCGCACCATCGGCTTCCTGGGGTGGAACTTGTCGATGAGCCAGGTGATCAACCCGCTGCCGTTCGTCGTCCAGGCGCCGCGGCTGTTCGCCGGTGCGATCAAGCTCGGCGACGCGATGCAATCCGCGACCGCGTTCGGCTCGATTCACGACTCGCTGTCGTACTTCCGCAACGCCTACGACTCGTTCGCCGGCTACCGGGCGTCGATCCTGCGACTCAACGGGCTTATCGATGCCAACGAGAAAGCCCGCGAACTGCCGGAGCTGACCACCGCGGCCAGCCGCGACGGCTCGGTGGAACTGGTCAACGTCGAAGTGCGGACCCCGTCAGGTTTGCAGCTGATCGAGCCGCTGGACCTCCGTCTTCAGCCGGGGGATTCGCTGGTCATCACCGGCAGATCGGGCAGCGGCAAGACCACGCTGCTGCGCAGCCTCGCGCAGCTGTGGCCATTCGCGTCCGGCACGCTACGGCGGCCCGGCGAAAGCCACGACACGATGTTCTTGTCACAGATGCCGTACGTGCCACTCGGCGACCTGCGTGCGGTGATGTCCTATCCCGCCGCCGCCGGCGACATCCCCGACGCCGAGCTGCAGCGGGCGATGAACAAAGTCGCCCTGTCGCACCTGAGCCACCGCCTCAACGACGACCGGGACTGGGCCAAGGTGTTGTCCCCGGGCGAGCAGCAACGCATCGGGTTCGCGCGCATTCTGCTCACCAAGCCGAGAGCTGTGTTCCTCGACGAGTCCACCTCAGCGCTCGACGAAGGCCTGGAGTTCGCGCTCTACGAGATCTTGCGCAGCGAATGTCCCGACTGCATCGTGGTCAGCGTGAGTCACCGTCACACCGTGGAGCAGCACCACGAACAGCACCTGCAGTTGCTCGGCAAGGGCGCGTGGCGGCTGGGCCGCGTCGGGGAACTGCCCGCCCTCGTCTAGATTTATCGAGAACTGTTTAGGAAAAGTTTGCACGCAGCGAACCCAGACCGGCGTATTGTCTGCTCTCTCCTGATGACCACGAGACGGAGGGGATTCGATGCGAAAAATTGCTATGACGGTCGCCGCGGCGGCACTGATGGCCGGATCACTGTTAACCGGCGCCACCGCGCAGGCAGCGCAATCTTCCCATGACACGACGACTTACACCCCGAACCCGACGCCTGTGATCCAGCCGCTCGACTGTCAGGGCACGACCGGCAGCATGGGCTGCGGCGCCGGCTGGGTTTGGAACGGAAACCGGTGCGTGCCCTGCTGACCTAGAAGTTAGCAGCAACCTGATAACAGAATAGATCCGCGGTAAGCGCAAAAGCGGGATTGCTCACCGCCGCTGTGTGTTTCGCTCACCGGCCGCCTTTGCCGCGTGCGCTCCGGCGCGGCGGCCGAAGAACGAGCCCTCTCCCAGCTGGGTACCGCTGGCATAACCCTTTCCGTCCTGGGCGATGTTCGACGCGCACGCGCCCGCGGCGTACAGGCCCGGCACAACGCTGCCGTTCTGGCGCAGCACCTGCCCGTCGACGTTGGTCGCCAGCCCGCCAACGGTGAAGCCTGAATACATGGCCTTGCCCAGCGACAGGTCGAACGCGCCCCATGGACCTTTGTCCTGCGGCGCAAGGTATTCCGGCTGCTTGTGGAAGTCAGGATCCTCGCCGCGGGCAGCGTTCTCGTTGTAGCGGTTCAGCGAAGCCACCAGCTTGCCCTTTGGAATTCCGAGCGCCTGCTCCATCTCCTCAACAGTCTCCCAGCCGTCGATGAACCGGATCAGCGGAAACTGCGGACGCTCCATGTGCGCCTCGTCGACGATCAGGAACGCAGCGCTGTCGGGCTGATCCATCACGAAACCTGATGTGCGGGAATGGTAGGAGTCCTCTGCGACGAAGCGATCGCCGAGCTTGTTGACGATGATCCCGGTCAAGAGGATCGAGGGTGGATACGCGGCCGCGGTGATAAAGACCTGATTCATGTGCTTGGTGGCGCCCCCGGCGGACACCCCGAGCCGGATTCCGAGGCCGTCGTCGTAGGTGTTTCCCAGCACGTAGGGTTCGGCGAAGCTGCCGCTCTTGCGTCGCCGCTTTGCACCGAGTTCCGGGGTGTACTCGGCGACCATCTCCGGGTTCATCACAAAACCGCCTGCCGCGATGACGACCGCATTGGCCCGGATGGCGCCGGTGTCGTTGAAGTGCTTCCAGGTCACGCCGACGACCACCCCGTCATCGAGCACCAGTCCCGTCGCGCCGGTTTCGTAGCGGATCTGCACGCCGAGGTTGTGAGCCCGCTTGACCAGCAGGTCGATGATCATGCCGGCACCGCCGGTTTCGCCGGGTACCGGCACCTTGTGCCCGCGCGGCGCAGGCACCGCCATGTCCTTGAACGGCCACACCAGCTCGTTGCCTGTGAACATCAGCCCCTCGGTGTTGGGCTGGACGATCGCCTTCTCGGGGTAGAAGCTGCGCTCGAACTGAAAACCCAAGTCCTCCAACCAGTTGAAGTGCTCGACGCTGCCGTCGCAGTAGGCCCGGATCTTGTCGTGCTCCGGCTCCAACGACACCGCCACCAGGTACTTGTACATCTCGTCCGCCGAATCGCTGTGACCTGTGGCCTGCTGGACGGCGGTGCCGCCGCCGAGGTAGAACTGCCCGCCGGCCATGGCGGTGGTCCCGCCCGCCGCGGCCGCGCGCTCCAGCACCAGCACGCGCGCGCCTGCCGCGGCCGCACTGACCGCCGCGCACCCGCCGGCGATACCGAACCCGATCACGACCACGTCGACGTCGTCCGACCACGACTCGACGTCGGTGGCGCGCAAAGTCGCGGGGATTTCACTGCCAGTGCTCACTGCTGCTCCTGTTTCACGTAGTCGAAGAACGCCCGGATCTCCGGCGAGACGTGCGCAATCTCCAGGTACGGCACGCCGGCCAGCTGCGCGGAGACATAGGCGAACTCCATGCCGCCGGGCATCACGCCCCGCTGGACGACGGTGGCGCCGGCGGCCTGCGCCTCCTCGAGCGCGTCGGCGAAGTTGTCGGCCTCGACGCAGATGTGGTGCAGTCCCGGCCCGGCCTCGCGGAGGAATTCGGTGTAGATGCTCTCGCCGCTCACCGGCGCGATGAGCTCCAGTTGCATTTCGCCCGCGTAGCTCAATGAGATGTCGGCGACGAAGTCCGCGGGCGTGCCACGGTAGCTGCACGTGTCCGGCCCGAAATGCACGCCCGGCAGCCGCACCCATTTCTTGGCGCCGAGCAGCCCGGAAAGGGCGGCTTCGGTGGCGTCCAGCCCGGCGGTGACCCACGCAACCTGGACAGGTGTTCGGACAGCAGAGCTCATCGCTCGAAGGATACCCGCCCGACTGGAACGTGTTCTAGTTCACCGGGTCAGCCGCTCAGCACCTCGATCAGCAGCCGCACCTGCGTGTCGAACAGCGCATGGGGCGTCGTCAGCGTGTCGGCGCCGTACTGGCCGAACACCTCGAGGCTGATGGCGCCGATGATGCCGGCCCACGCCAGGAAGCACTTCGACAGCACCTCGTCATCGCCCGGGAATGCGAACTCTTCGTGGATCCGGTCGAAGTCGGCCGAGGTGCGGCGGCCGGCGGCATCCGAGAGCCGTACATCCCCGGCGATCACGCCGTCGGCCACGGCCGAGAGCAGGGCGGCGATGACCCGCGTACCGGGACCGGTTGTGCGTTCGGCGGGCGCGCGGTAGCCGGGCACCGGGCTGCCGTACAGCAACGCCCAACTCGCCGGCTGCTCGAGCGCCCATCGGCGCATGGCACGGGCGATCGCGAGCACTTCGTCGCGCCACCCGCCCCGGACTGTTTCGCGTGTGTCGTCTACCGCATCGGCGAGGTCGGAGTAGGCGTCGACGAGCAACAGGGTGAGCAACTCGTCCCGGCTGGCCACGTACCGGTAGACGGCCGACGACACCATCCCGAGGTCG
The DNA here is from genome assembly GCF_035314905.1 of Mycobacterium sp. GTDB lineage: Bacteria > Actinomycetota > Actinomycetes > Mycobacteriales > Mycobacteriaceae > Mycobacterium. Next base: position 17,495 of record NZ_DATFYW010000199.1, on the reverse strand, counting down.
CGGGCGATCGCGCGCAGGGAAAGGCCGGCTGCCCCCTCCGTCACGAGATGCTGCCGGCCGAGCTCGATGATGCGAGCCTCGATGCGCTCCCGGCTGGCTTGACGTTTGCCCACGTCACCGATTCTCGCACGAAGCGAGATCGGTGCTCTTGATTTTCGGGGCGAGTTGTGCCACCCTTCTTCGAGAGCGCCGCTCTCATATGACCTGTCGGCCAGCGGAAGGGAAGCGCGATGTCGCAACGGTACGACCGGCCAAACATGGTGGCGCGGGCGTTCAACGAGGTGATCCGGGGACTTGCCGAGATCGGCATCGGCATCGGCGGAACCAGGGCGCTACGGGTTCGCGGCCGGAAGACCGGCAAGCGCCGCGGCGTTGTGATCAACCTGCTGACGGTCGACGGCCAGGACTATGTCGTCTCGCCGCGCGGCGACACACAGTGGGCACGCAACGCCCGCGCCGCCGGAGCGGTCGAACTGGGACCCCGCTGGCGCACGGATCAGGTACCGATCGCCGAAGTGGCCGACGACGCCAAGCCGGCGTTGCTCGAGCGGTATCTCGACCGCTGGTTCTGGCAGGTCAAGGGGCACGTCGCCGGGTTGACGCCGCAGTCCAGCGACCAGGAGCTGCGCGCCGCGGCACCGTCGATACCGGTCTTTCGGGTCGTGCGTCAGGTCGCGGGCGGCTGAGGCGTGGCCTGCGCCGACAGCGCGGAGCGCACGTCATCGGACGCCTGCTGTCGGATCGCCTGCCACGACACCGCGGCAGGGATGTTGCCCCAAGTGCTGTTGAACAGGCCGACGAGCAGCGCGCGCCCGTCGTCGGTCAGCACGTAGACCGGGCCCCCGGAGTCGCCTTTCTGGCTGACGATGCCGTGCGTCATCGTGAACCAGCCGTTGTTGACCGCCTCGACGGTTCCGCAGCTTTCGCCGGTGGTGACGCCGAAGTGGCATACCGGCTCCCCCGGCTTCAGGACCACCGTTGGATCGGAGACCAGGACGCGGCCACCCGGCAGGACATTGTTGGGCATCGCGTCGTTGGCCAGCCCGATGCCTTCGTAGTCGAAGATCGAATCGGTCGTCGACACGGTCGAACCATCCGGGGTGTTGTCGCGGTACACCGCCATTCCACCGATGAAGTTGCCGTCCTTGTCGGTGACGTTGCCGCTGCCTCGGCAATGTCCGGCGGTGAACGCGACCTTGAGGTTGGGGTCGACGTAGCCCAGGGTGCACAGGTTGTTGTCCTGGTGAATCTCCATGCCCGGGAAGACCGCCACCGGGGCGGCCTGCGCGGGGGCGGCTGATATCAGCAGCGCGGCGACGGTGGCCGCGGCCGTTCCGAGGGCGCGCAAACTGCGTCGGCGCACGGCGTCTCCGATCGGTCGAGGACCAGGCAGGCTGGCCGGTACTGCCCGTACGGTACCGGCGGTTCACCGGGCGGGCACGACCAGACTCGTCAGCGGCCGTGATACCCGCTTGGGTCCCGTGGTACCCCACTGGTAGGCACATCGGCACGATTAGCCAGCTCGTTACCGCCTCGTCGGGGACGGCGCACACCCTCGCTGCCCGAATGACTCGGCGCGCACGCTCAGCGCGGCTGCCGGCTTTCGGCCTTCAGGACGCGGTCGTCGTCGCGGGGATGCCGGGCCGGACGGCCTCCGCGGGCTGCCAACCCGGCGGGCCGAAGATGTAGCCGAGCTTGTCCCGCAGCCGCCTGGCGGACCGAACGTCCCGCGCGATCGCGACGTACTCGTGTGTCTGAAGTTTCCAGATGTTGAACGTGTTGACCGGCTTGGTCAGGCCGTAATGCGGCCGGCACAACTCGCGCTGGAAGCTGCCGAAGAGGCGATCCCAGATGATGAAGATGCCGGCGTAGTTCTTATCCAGGTACTCCGGGTCCATCCCGTGGTGCACGCGGTGGTGCGATGGGGTATTGAAGACGAACTCGATCGGCCCCCACAGCTTGTCGATCCGCTCGGTGTGCACCCAGAACTGGTAGATGAGGTTGACCGAGAAGCTGGCGAACACCATCCACGGCGGAATCCCCAGCAGCGGCAACGGGATCCACATCAGGATCTCGCCGCTGTTGTTCCACTTCTGGCGCAGCGCGGTGGCGAAGTTGAAGTACTCGCTCGAGTGATGCGACTGGTGGGTGGCCCAGATCAGCCGGACCCGGTGGGCAATGCGGTGATACGTGTAGAACAGCAGGTCGACGCCCAGGATCGCGATCACCCATGTGGACCACTCGTGCGCCGACAGATGCCACGGCGCGACGTAGGCGTAGATCGCGGCATAGCCCAGCAGCGCGACGAATTTCCAGGCCGCCGTGGTGGCCACCGACACCAGGCCCATCGAGATGCTGGCCCACGCGTCGCGGCTGTGAAACGCTCCCGACGGGGGCCTTTCGCGGGCTTCGAGGTGCTCGAGCTGGCGCGCGGCGCTCCATTCCAGGATCAGCAGCAACAGGAAGAACGGCACCGCCAACAGCACCGGGTCGCGCATCTGCGGCGGCAGCACGTCGACAAATGCCCGTAGGCCGTCCACCTGATTGCACCTCCGGAGGAAGTTTAACGCGCGGGTAACCGGTCGGCGCGGGCCGGGCGAGGCGGCGTCACCCGCTGTTAACCGGCAGCCGCTATCAGTTCCATTGACTTGAGGAGGCTGCTTGTTCAGACATGCCGTCGCCGCGCTCGCGGTGGGAATCACCCTGGGTGGGTGCTCGGGCGGCGTCAGCGCCACGCATCCCACCCCGAAGCCCGTGCCGCCGTCCGCGCTGGACGGGCTGTTGCTCAGTGTCGACGACATCAACGCCGTGATGGGTACCACCGGGTGAACTGACCACCGCACTACCTGAAGTTCAGCACCTCGCCCCCCCAGGCTGCGCGGATGTGCACGTCGATGTCGTTGACCACTGCATCCTGCCTGTCGATGATCAGGCACGCGCGGTCGGCCGCGTGGTAGGAAACCCATTCCGGTTCGCCGTTCAGCCCTGTCGGCTTGGCTTGTGTCGCGAAGTTCAGCCAACGCGCCTGCATGCGTGCCGACACGGCCTTCCCGGTCTTCAGACCGCCTAGGCGGAACGTGACGTCCTTCGGCCCCTGCACGAGATTTCCCCAAACATAGGGTAATTCGGTGGCGTGCGTGGCACCGATGCGCATGAGCTTCAGCATCGGCGTCGCCCAGTCGAACCGATACAGGTAGACCGGCGCGACGGTGCTGTGCCCCTCGGCCAGCCACACCGATGGCATCCGGAAACCGACGTCGCGCGCCACTCCCATGCCCCGCGCTTTGACCCGAATGCCCCCATAGACGGACCCGATCTGCGCTTCTGAGGGCAGCTGCAGACTCGGCTGCTCGGCCGCGATTTCGGCGAACATGGCCTTGATCGCGGGCGGGGTGATCGGCATCAGCGGCGATTTCATCCAGCGGAACAGCGCAGCCTCGTGCTTGTTGGTCCCGATGATGAGCGGCACGGGATGCGAGCGGCCCTCGCGGGCGAGCTTGACCGGGTAATCCGGCACCAGGTCGCCGTCGACGATCGGCGCGAAGGCCAGCGTGCCGGGCGTCTGGACTGGCACCGCGTCGAAGACCTGTTTTGACGCGGCGATCAGCGACGCGGTCGGCGTCTGAGACAGCCGGTTCACCTCCGCCCCGTCGATGCCGAGCCTGGCGAGCATCATCCCGGCGACGCGGCGGCCGCGTGAGCCGTCATACACGGAGGTGGCGGGCGAGCTCTGCGCGATGGCACCCGAGAACAGAGCTTCCGCTGCGGGGACCGTCAGGAGCGTGGTGATCACTCCGCCACCGGCGGATTCGCCGAACAGGGTCACCCGCTGCGGATCTCCGCCGAACGCGGCGATGTTGTCGCGCACCCAGTGCAGCGCGTGCAGTACATCGCGGAGCCCGAGGTTGGAGTCGAATCGCCGCTTGGGCGTGTTGAAGGAGGACAGATCGAGAAAACCGAGCGCGCCGAGCCGGTAGTTGACAGTCACCACGAGCACATCCGCACTGCCCGCGAGGACGCTGCCGTCGTAGAGGGGCTGGCTCGCCGCACCGAAGATGTAGGCGCCGCCGTGGACCCACACCATCACCGGTTTGGCGTCGCCAGGCTCGGTGGCTGAAGACGCCCAGATGTTCAGCGTCAGGCAGTCCTCGCCCTGCGGCGCGCCGAGGTCGACGGGGATCGTCGGCTCTATAGGTTGCGGGCAGACGGGACCGAAGGCCACCGCGTCCACGACCTCGGTCCACGGCTTGGGAGGCTCGGGCGCGCGCCAGCGCAGGTCACCGACCGGCGCGGCGGCGTAGCGAACGCCCTTCCACGCCTTGACCCGTCCGTCGTCGCTGCCGCGCACCGGGCCGCAGGTGGTCTCGACCACGGTGGTGTCGGTTGTCATATCCCTCTCACGATTCCTGTTCACTCCCGGTTCTAACGAGTAGCGGCGAGATCATTCGGACATCTTTTCCGATCGTGACCGGTGATGCCTGCCGGCCACGCCGATCGAGCGCTGACTGGCAGGTCGCCTCCATGTCTGGTCCACCCAACCCGATGTGCTCCGCCGCGCCGCCACCGCCTCGTGAGCGAAGATTGCCGGTATGGTTGCGCACCCGCCGTCGCTTGTCGAGCTGGCCCGCCGCTACGGTGTGGCGACCGAGTACGACGACGCGAACGGCAATGACGTGGTCGTGGCGGAGGAAACGCTGATCGCGGTGCTCGCCGCCCTCGGACTGGCCGCGGCGACCGAAGACGAACGCCTCGAGGCGCTGCGCGAGTACGACTGTGCCCACTGGACGCGCGCCCTGCCCCGCGTGATCGTGGCGAGGGCGGGGGCCCCGACGCCGTTCTGGGTGCACGTGACCCACGGCCACCCGGTGGGTCTGTGGATCCGCCTGGAGGACGGCGAGGTCCGCACCGAGCTGCGCCAGCTCGACAACTTCACTCCCCCGTACGACCTCGACGGCCGCCTGATCGGCGAGGCTACCTTCGAGCTGCCGCCCGATGTGCCGCTCGGATATCACCGGCTGCATGTCAGCGCGGGCGGCCACGAGACCACTGCGCCGGTCATCGTCACACCGTCGTCGCTGGCGGTGGGCACCGGCCGCGCGTGGGGCCTGGCGACCCAGCTCTACAGCGTCCGGTCGAAGCGGTCCTGGGGCATCGGCGACCTGACCGATCTGACCGACATGGCGGTGTGGGCGGCCTCGCAGCACGGGGCGGGCTTCGTCCTCGTCAATCCGTTGCACGCGGCCGCGCCAACCGCGCCGATGGAGCCGTCGCCGTACCTGCCGACATCGCGGCGCTTCGCCAACCCGCTATATCTGCGGGTCGAGGCGATCCCGGAGTACGCCTACACGCGCCACCGCGGGCGGCTTCAGCGCATACGTGCCGACGTGCAAAAGGGTGCCGACCGGATCGACTTCCTCGACCGCGACGCGGCGTGGGCGGCGAAGCGCACCGCGCTGGAAGCGGTCCACCGCGTGCAACGGTCGGCCGGTCGTGAGCTCGCTTATGCCGCATTCCGCGCCCGCCAGGGCCGCGCCCTCGATGACTTCGCGACATGGTCCGCGCTCGCGGAGGTGTACGGCGGCGACTGGCACGAGTGGCCGAGGCCGCTGCAGCACCCCGACGGCGACGGCATCGCCGGGTTCGCCGCCGAGCACGCCGACGAGATCGACTTCCACCGCTGGCTGCAGTGGCAGCTCGACGAGCAGCTGTTGTCGGCTCAGGCGTACGCCGTCGACGCCGGCATGAGCCTGGGCATCGTGCACGATCTTGCGGTCGGTGTGCATCCCAACGGCGCGGACGCGTGGGCGCTGCAGGACGTGCTCGCGCTGGGGGTGACGGCGGGAGCGCCGCCGGATGCGTTCAACCAGCAGGGTCAGGACTGGTCGCAGCCGCCGTGGCGGCCCGATCAGCTGCTCGAGCACGCTTACGCCCCGTTCCGGGCGCTGATCAACGCGGTACTGCGGCACGCGGGCGGCGTCCGCGTCGACCACATCATCGGACTGTTCCGACTGTGGTGGATCCCGAAAGGCGCTCCGCCGACAGCGGGCACCTATGTCTACTACGACCACGAGGCGATGATCGGCATCCTTGCGCTTGAGGCACACCGCGCCGGCGCGCTCGTGGTCGGCGAGGACCTCGGCACCGTCGAGCCTTGGGTCAGGGACTACCTCCGTGAGCGCGGAGTTTTCGGCACCTCGATCCTGTGGTTCGAACTCGACCGCGACGGTGCCGGCGGCCCGCTGCACGCCGAGCGGTGGCGTGAATACTGCCTGTCCTCCGTCACCACTCACGACCTGCCGCCCACAGCCGGCTACCTCGCAGGCGACCACGTCCGGCTGCGTGACCGGCTTGGACTGCTGACCCGCTCGTTCGACGAGGAACTCGCCAACGACGAGGCTGAGCAAGCCGCGTGGCGGGCGGAGTTGCGGCGGGTCGGGCTGCTCGATGAGGACGCCGACGTCGAGCAGACTGTGCTCGCGCTGCATCGCTACCTCGGGCGGACCCCGTCGAAGCTACTGGCACTGTCGCTCACCGACGCCGTCGGCGACCGTCGGACCCAAAACCAGCCGGGCACCACCGACGAGTACCCGAACTGGCGGGTGCCGCTCGCCGGGCCGGGCGGGCGGCGGATGGTGCTGGAAGACGTGTTCACCGATCCGCGGGCGGCGCGGCTGGCCGCGGCGATGCGCACGCAGACCGCGCCTGCCGACGGCTCTTGACCATTCGATAGAACAAGTTCTAGTTTTCCAACGATGACGTCCGACACCGCACTGGTGATCGACGATCTCGTGGCTCCGAACCTCACCGTGCAGCAGCGACAGATCCTCGATCACCTCGAGCAGCGGCCCGTCGACCTCGATCCCGACGCGCTGATCCAAAAGGCCGTGAAGCGCACCGGGCTCGGCGATTTCGGATCCGACGACTTCCGGGCCCGGCTGGAGCGCCATGTCGCGGCGATCGAGGCTGACACCGGCAACACGAACCTGAACCGGTTGACGTTGCGCAACCGGATCATCCGGCTACTGTCCAGCCGGTTGCTGCTCACCGACCTGGTGGCCCGCTACCCCGAGATCGTCACAATCGAGATCGAGAGGCCGATCATCGTTGTCGGCCTCCCACGTTCCGGCACAACGCATCTGGTGAACCTGATCGCCGCGGATACCCGACGGCGGGCACTGCCGTACTGGGAGAGCCAGGAGCCCTTCCCGCTGCGGGGAGAGGGCCCCGACACGGCCGGCATCGATCCGCGATACGCCCGCAGCGCCGCCGAGCACGACATGGTCCAGCAGACCGCGCCTTACACCGAGGCCATGCACGACCGCCACCCCTCGGCCATCGAGGAAGAGGTCGAACTCCTCGACATCGACTTCGCCGGCTATGTGCTGGAATGGCACGCCAGGGTGCCGCAGTGGCGCGACTACTACCTCGGCCTCGACCAGGACGTCCACTACCGCTATCTGCGCACCGTCCTGCGGGCGCTGACGTTCTTGCGCGGCCCCCGTCAGTGGGTGCTGAAGTCGCCACAGCACTGCGAGCAACTCGGGCCCCTGATCAGAACGTTCCCCGACGCCACTGTCGCATTCACCCACCGCGACCCCGCCGCCGTGATCCAGTCCGCGGTGACAATGCTCGCCTACGGCGACCGCATGCGCCGCAAGACGATTGACCCTGATGGGCTGATCGACTACTGGACCGACCGGATCGAGCGGCTCCTGCGTGCCTGTGTGCGCGACCGCGACCTGATCCCGGCCGACCGCAGCGTCGACATCGGCTTCCATCAACTCGGCGGAAGAGAGCTGGCCGTCTTGGAGGACGTGTACGCCCGCAACGGCACCGAATTGCCCGAGACGACCCGTACCGCGCTGCAGCGCTACCTCACCGACCACCCCCGCGGCATGCACGGTCAGGTTCGCTACGACTTGCAACGCCACTTCCGGTGTTCAGCCGACGACATCCGCTCGCGGTTCGGGTTCTACTTCGACCGGTTCGACGTGAGGCCGGAGCCATGACCCCGTTTCAGCCCGTGTACCGGACCCGCCCGGGCGCCGAGGCGATCATCGGCGCGAACGCGGCCGCCGCGCAGGAGGTCCACCCCGGTATCTGGGTGTCGCCAGGCCTGTCCAATTCGTACCTGCTGGTGACCGGCGAAGGCCGCGTCGTGGTCAACACCGGCATGGGCTTCGAGGCGCCGGTGCACCGCGCGAATTACGACGCGGTCGACGGCTGCCCGATCCGCTACATCATCCTCACCCAGGGCCACTATGACCACGTCGGCGGCGCCGACGTGCTCAGCGATCCGGGAACCGAAATTGTCGCACAGGCGAATTGGGAATCCTGGCGGCGCGACAACGAACAGCTGCTGACCTTCCGGAGCGCAAACGCGTACTTCGCCTGGACGGCCGCCATCTCAACGGCGGTCAACTACGCCAAGACGCGCTCGGGCGGCCCGCTGCCGGCGCAGAGCAGCCCGATCCCGACGATCCTCGTCGAAGAGGAGCTGACTCTCACTGTGGGCCGCCGCGAACTCGTGCTGCGTGCCACGCCGGGCGGCGAAACGACCGACAGCCTGGTGGTGTGGCTGCCCCACGAAGGAGTTTGTTTGTGCGGCAACGTCTTCGGTGCGCTGTTCGGTCATGTTCCGAACCTCGTCACGATGCGCGGCGACCGCTACCGCGACGCGCTGACGGTCATCGAGTCGATTGAGACAGTGCGGGGCCTGCAACCCGCCGTGCTGCTGACCGGACACTTCGGTCCGATCACGGGCAAGCAGCGGATCCGCGAGGAACTGACCCGGCTGCGCGACGCCGTCGCCTACATCCACGACCAGACGGTCGCGGGGATGAATGCCGGCAAGGACGTGTACACGTTGATGCGCCAGATCGCCCTGCCGCCGAACCTGGAGGTCGGCCAGGGCTATGGCATGGTGCGGTGGGACGTCCGGGCGATTTGGGAGAACTATGCGGGATGGTTCCATCACCGCTCGACCACGGAGCTTTATCCCGTGGCACCGAGCAATGTTTCGGCGGATCTGCTCGAACTGGCCGGTGCCGACGCGATCGTCGGCCGGGCCCGCAAGGCGCTGGGCGAGGGCGACGCGCTGCGCGCGATCTCCCTGGCCGAGATCGTCCATGACGTCGAGGCGCACCACGAAGGGGCCCGGCATGTGCTGATCGCCGCACATCGCCATTTGCTCGCGGAGAGCACCAACTTCTGGGAAACGGCGTGGCTGCGCAAGCAGATCGCGGACCTCTCATGATGAACCGGGCCGTCTACGACTTCACTGGTACGACGGTGCTGGTCACCGGCGGCACCAGCGGCATCGGCCACGCGACGGCCGTTGCGTTCCGCGACGCCGGAGCCGCGGTCACGATCACCGGCACCAGGCCGGCACCTGGGGACTACGACCTGGAGCTGGCCGGCATCGGCTACCGCCAGGTCGTCTTTTCCGATCGTGCCGCGATCGACGATTTGGCCCACGCCTTTCCCACGCTGGACGTGCTGATCAACAATGCCGGCGCGAACTTTCCCGGCGGCCTGGACGAGGCCACGGCCGAGGGTTTCACCGCATCGGTCGAGCTGAATCTGCTCGGGCCGGCCCGACTTACCCTGACGCTGCACCGCGCACTTAAGGCGTCGCAGACCCGAGGCGGCGCGAGCGTGTTGATGCTCGGATCGATGGCGGCGCTGCGTGCGGTGCCGTTGGTGCCCGGCTATGGGTCGGCGAAGGCGGGCATCCTCTCACTCACCCGCAATCTTGCCATGCGGTGGGCCGGTGACGGGATCCGCGTGAACGCGGTGGTCCCGGGGGTGATCGACACGCCGATGACCGCGCCGATGAATGCGGTACCGCAGCTCAAACGCCAACAGCTCGACCACATCCCGATGGGACGCTTCGGTGCAGCGGAGGAGGTCGCGTCGGCGATCGCATTCCTGTGCACCGAAAACGCCTCGTACATCACCGGCTCGGCGCTGGTCGTCGACGGCGGCTACGGCGTGGTGTGATGAAGGCTCGCCGATGAAAGATGAAGGCTCGCCGATGAAATATGCCGTCCTGGCACCCGTGGCCGCCGGTGTCACCGCCGACCCGGACTGGATGGTGCCGTTCGCCCGGCACGTTGAGGCATGCGGCTTCGAGTCGATCGTCGCCGTCGAACACACCGTGCTGGCGACCCGCTACGACAGTGTCTATCCCTACGACGCGTCGGGACGCGTAGAGCTGGCCGCCGACTGCCCGGTCCCCGATCCGCTGGACCTGCTGGCATTCGTCGCCGGCCACACCGACGGCCTCGGACTCGCCACCGGCGTGCTGGTGCTCCCCAACCACCACCCGGTCGTCCTGGCCAAGCGCGTGGCGACGGTCGACGCGCTGTCGGGTGGCCGGGTGCGGCTGTGCGTCGGCGTCGGCTGGCTGAAAGAGGAGGTCGAGGCGTGCGGCACCACGTTCAGCACCCGCGGCCGTCGCGCCGACGAGCAACTCGCGGTCATCCGCGCGCTCTGGGCCGACAACCCGGCCGGCGTCAGCTATCGAGGGGAGTTCTTCCACTTCGACAACGCCACCTGCTACCCCAAACCCGCGCAGGGTGTTCGGCTGCCGATCCACATCGGCGGGCACAGCCGGGCTGCAGCCCGGCGGGCCGGGCGCCTGGGCGACGGCTTCCAGCCGTTGGGTGTGGCCGGCTCCCGGCTGGAGGAACTACTGACCGAAATGCGTGATGCGGCCAGACAAGCCGGCCGCGACCCCGCCGCCCTCGAGTTGACCCTCGGTCACCTCGTCACCAGGATCGACGCCGAGCGCGCGGCAAGGCTGGCCGAGTTCGGTGCGGACCGGATCGTACTGGCAATGCCACCAACAGCCGATCTCGGCCAAGCGATGGACGCCGTGTCGGCGTGCTCCGAGCGCTTGGCGTTACCGACATGACACTCCCGGACCGTCCCGCGCTTGCCGACCTGGTGCACCGCTATGCGGCCGCGGTCGACGATCGCCATTTCGACGACGCCGTCGACTTGTTCGCCGACGACGCCGAACTCGTCCTCCCCGACCCGCCGCGATCCCTCGACCCCGTCACCCGCCATCGCGGCTCAATGGCGATTCGGGCCGCGGTGGCGGGCGTCGAGGCGGTCGACCGCACTGAACACGCAATCGTCGGCGAGGTGTACACCGCATCTGGTCCCGACCGGGCGCTGGGTCGGATCACCTGCGTGGCACACCACTGGAGCCGGGGCACCCAACAGGGCGGCGAAAAGGTCGGCGACCTGGTGTGGCACCTGCGGTACGACGATGAGTACGTTCGGAGCGGCCAGGAATGGCTATTCTCCCTGCGCACACTGACCATCAACGCGATCGAGACCCGGCTTGCGCGGCGGCTGAGGCCCGGCTAGCGCGTCACGACGAAAGGCGGACTCGTTGCGTGCCTGGATCGTGTGGTCCACCGGACTGTTCGCCTACATCGTCGCGGTCCTCGACCGCACCACGTTCGGGGTGTCCGGCCTGCAGGCGGCCCACCGCTTTGCGGCGAGCCCCGGCGTGCTGTCGTCGTTCGTTGTGCTGCAGGTCGTCGTCTACGCCGCAGCACAGGTACCCGCCGGTGTGCTGCTGGACAAACTCGGGTCCAAGACTTTGCTCGTTTCCGGTGCATTGGTGATGTCGGCGGGTCAGCTGACGCTGGCTCTCACGGCCTCGTTGCCGGTCGCGATCGGCGCGCGCGCAGTGGTCGGCCTTGGTGACGCGGTGACGTTCATCTCGGTATTGCGGCTGGTACCGCACTGGTTCCGACCCAAGCAGGTGCCGCTCGTCACCCAGCTCACCGGGATCTGCGGTCAGCTGGGCCAGGTGCTGTCGGCGGTCCCGTTCCTGGCGCTGCTGTTTCACTCCGGCTGGGCCGTTGCGTACACGTCGGTGGCCGCCCTCGGCCTGCTGTCGGCCGCGCTGACGTTGGCGCTGGTCTACGACATCCCCGAGGGCGCGGTCGTCATCGACGAGAAGACCAACCTGCGCGCCACACTGGCCGGCGTGCGCACCGTGTGGCTGCGGCCCGGCACGCGGCTGGGGTTCTTCACGCACATGGGCACCCAATTCTCGGTCACTGTGTTCGCGCTGATGTGGGGAGTGCCGTATCTGACGACGGCTCAAGGTGTTTCGACCGGGGTCGCCGGTGCCCTGCTGTCGATCTCTGTTGTCGCCGCGATCGCCGCGGGCGTCGTGATCGGGTTGCTGACGGCCCGATATCCGATGCGCAGGTCGCGGATGGTGCTGATGATCGTCTCCAGCAACGCGCTGATCTGGACGATCGTGCTGGGCCTGCCTGGCCGCGCGCCGCTGTGGCTGCTGGTCCTGCTGGTCGTCGTGATCTCGGTCGGCGGTCCCGGCTCGATGGTCGGCTTCGACTTTGCGCGCACGTTCAACCCCACCGCCACCCTCGGCACCGCCCAGGGCATGGTGAACATCGGCGGCTTCGTAGCGTCCCTGGTGGTGATGCAGGCGATGGGCGCGATCATCGGGGTGGCAGGCGGATACTCTTTCCCGGCGTTCCGGCTGGCATGGACGGTGCAGTACGCGATCTGGGCGCTGGCCGTGGTCGGGATCCTCATCACCCGCAGGAAGGCTCGGCGCGCGATGGCACTCGAGCAGGAACGCTACGTGCTGGAAGCTTTCGAGCCGCCGCACGCCGAATCACACCCGGGGGAAACGAGTTAGCGGTTTCGGGCGGTCACCCGCCGATTCGCCTTCTGGAGCGCCGACACCAGCTCCTCCTTGCTCATCGACGAACGGCCGGGGATGTCGAGTCGGCGCGCGACGTCCATCAGGTGCTTCTTGGGTGCGTTGGCGTTGACGCCCTCGGCCGACGCGCCCCTGGCGTTCGGGCCGCCGCTGCGGGCGCGCTGGTCGGACGGTCCCTTGTCGCTCTTGGGCTCCCAGTGGTCGCCGACCCTTTCGTAGCTGTGCTTCAGCGCGCTGTAGGCCACCCTGTACGCCGGCTCACCCTCGCCGTATTCCTGGACGGCCGCATCGTGAGCCTTGGCGAACGTCCGCTGTGCCTTCGCATCCGACTTCTTCAGCGTGCTCGGCAATTCGCTCTTCTTCGCCGCGCCGGTCTTGGTTGTCTTCGGCATTTCGGGCTCCTTCGTGATTCTTGCGCTCGTTTCGCCGTTTACCCGGCTACGTGATGGCAAAACCGGCGTTCCTACGACTCGACCGGGGCCTTGAGGCGCCCGGTGGCCCGCCGCCCAACGCCGGCTGCACCACCTCGCGGAGACCCATCGCGGCCCGAAATTCGCCGCGCGGGTGCCCAGTAAACTCGATCCTCAGCTCCTCAGAGGAGGTTGAGAGCCGTGCCGCAACCACGACGTTTCGCGCCCGGCGCGAGCGAAGGCCGGAGCGCTGCCGAAGTCGATCCGGGGCCGGTGCAGATTCAGCCGCGCAGGGTGCACTTCGACTTCGCCGGCATCCCGCTGCACTGGATCCCGGGCCACCCGGTCGCGTCCGATCTGATCGGCGTGCTCAACGTCATCCTGCCGGCGGCCGAACGCTGGTTCGTCGCAACCCTGGGCGAAGCGCTCCCGCTGGTGAAAGACCCCAAACTGGCCGAGGACATCCGCGGGTTCATTGGCCAGGAGGCTATCCACGCCGACGTCCACGAGCGGGCGCTGCGCGAGTTCATGGTCGCCAGGGGCGTTGACCCCGGGCCGATGCTCGACCAGGTCGAGTACGTGTTCTCCCGGGTGCTGGGCCCGTCGACGTCGACGGATCCGCGGCGCCGGCACAACCGGCTGTGCGACCGTCTGTGGTTCATTGCCGCACTGGAGCACTACACCGCGGTCCTCGGCGACTTCGCGCTGAACAACAGCTGGGACGATTACGGGGCGCATCCGACGTTCGTCGATGTGTTCCGCTGGCACGGCGCCGAGGAGGTCGAGCACCGCAACGTCGCCCACGATGTCGCCACCTACTTCAGCGACAGCTACGCCGACCGGTTGGGTGCCATGGTGATCGCGGCGACGCTGATACTCGTGGCCTTTCAGCGCTTCGCCTGGTATTTGGTGAAAACCGATCCCGAGGTGGACTTCGGATGGTGGACGATGCAGCGACTGCGCTACCTCGATTCCAAGAAGGGGCTTCTGCCCCGCTTCGGCAAGCTCTTCGGCACGAACACGCTCGCATACCTGCGCCCCGGGTTCTCCCCCGAGGAAATGGGGTCGACCGCGCAGGCGGTCGCTTACCTGGCCAGCTCGCCCGCCGCCCGCGCCGCGCACCTGTGATGGCGCCGTTCGACCGGTTCCGCGACCTGCCGCCCACCACCTTCGGCCGTGCGCGCCACGACGTGTCGATCGGGATCGCGCATGCCGCGGTGTCGGCGATGTGGCGACTGTCCGGATCGCTCAGGCGAGTGCCGTCGCCGATCCACCGCGACCGCACCCGTGTGCTGCGGGTGGTGGACCGGCGAGTGGTGGCCCGCGACGCGGACGTGGTCGCGATCCGCCTGGCCGCAGCCGACGGCGAGCCCCTGCCGCGGTGGTATCCGGGCGCGCACATCGATGTCCACCTGCCCAGCGGCCGGGTGCGTCAGTACTCACTGTGCGGGGATCCCGGATGGGACTCCTATCGAATTGCGGTGCGGCGCATTCCCGACGGCGGCGGCGGATCGATCGAGGTGCACGAGACGCTTGACCTGGGCGCCACCGTCACGACCAGCGGTCCGCGAAACGCGTTCCCGTTGACCGTGCCGGGCTACGGATCCCCGGCGCGGCGTTTCCGCTTCATCGCGGGCGGAATCGGCATCACCCCGATCCTGCCGATGCTTCACCTGGCCCAGCGTCTCGGCGTCGACTGGTCGATGATCTACGTCGGACGCAGCGCCCAAAGCCTTCCGTTCATCGACGAGGTGACGCGGTTCGGCGGGCGTGTCGAGGTCCGCACCGACGAGGCTGCCGGTGCGCCGACGGCACCCGAGCTGCTGGGCGAATGTGCCGATGGGACGGCGGTTTACGCGTGCGGACCCGCCCCGATGCTGACGGCGATCCGCGCGCGGCTTGCCGGCCGCGACGACGTCGAACTGCATTTCGAGCGGTTCGCGGCACCTCCGGTGGTCGACGGCGAATCGTTCTCGGCGACGGTCGCATCGACCGGAGAGGTTGTTGCCGTCGGCGCCGACGAGACGCTGCTCTCGGCGCTCCGGCGTGCCCGGGTGCCGGCGCCGTACTCGTGCCGGCAGGGCTTCTGCGGCACCTGCCGGACGCAGGTGCTCGGCGGCCGGGTGGAGCACCGCGACACGCTTCTCACTGAGCCGGAGCGCCGCGATGGGATGATGCTCGTTTGCGTGTCGCGCGCCCGCGAGGGCGAATGCCTCACGCTGGACTTGTGATCGCGTGGTCAGCCCTCCCCTGGGTTCCCGCGCGCTTCTTCAGCCTCCAGCTCCGCCAGGGCCTGCCCGGTGCGGTTGCGCAGAACAAGCGCGACGGTGATGCCGCCCAACACGACGGCCACGAGGCCGATCCACGAAAACCGGGACAGCCAGCGCTCGGCGGCCAGACCGATGTAGTACACCAGCGCAGTGGTGCCGCCGGCCCAACACAGGGCGCCGCCGGCGTTGGCGGCAAGGAACTGCGGATACGGCATCTTCAGCGCCCCGGCGAGCGGGCCGGCCAGAATTCGCAGCAACGCGATGAAGCGGCCGAAGAAGACCGCCCATACGCCCCAGCGTGCGAAGAGCCGCTCGCCGAGGGCGACATGACCGTGGTTGACGTGCTTCGGGAAGCGCGTTGCGAGCCGGTCGAACAGCGCCATTCCGAACCGACGGCCGATCGTGTAGCCGATGGTGTCGCCGACGACGGCGCCCACCACCGCCGCAGCCCCGACCGCGATGGGGTTGACCGCCAGTTCGTGGTGGGACGCCAGCAACGCGGCGCTGACGAGGACGATCTCCCCGGGCAGTGGAATGCCAAGGCTCTCAATGCCGATGACCCCACCCACGATGAAGTACACGGCGAGCGGCGGGATCGTCTGCAGCAGCGAGTCCACGGTCACGCCCCCAACAATGCCCGATCACCGCGTTGCGTGCGGCACCATGGGGTATGAGGCCGCAGACAACCCGCATCGGCGTGGCGCTGCTCATCGCCGCCGCGGTCAGCGCGTGTGGCGCGCAGCACCGTCACCCGGGCTTGAGCCAACCCAGCCAGTCAACCGTCCACGACGCCGACGACGTCGTGTTCGCCCAGAACATGATTCCGCACCATCAGCAGGCCGTCGACATGGCGGCGATGGTGCCGACACATACCGCCGATCAGACCATGCACGAGATAGCGGTGAACATCGCGGCGGATCAGCAGGCGGAGATCAAAGCGCTCAACGCGTTGCTCACCCAGTGGGGTGCGGCGGCCGGCGGCATGAGCATGGGCGGCATGGCAGGCATGGTCGATCAAGCCACCATGAACAGGCTGAACTCGCTGGCCGGCCCCGATTTCGACCAGCTGTGGCTCACCGCGATGATCAGCCATCACCGGGGCGCCGTGACGATGGCGCAGGCCGAAATCGCCCATGGCGAAGATCCCGACGCGATCCACATGGCCAGCCTGATCGTCAACGCGCAGCAACGCGAGATCGCGTACATGACTCATCTGCTGAGCAAGCCTGAGTAGCTGTCGGGGTCTGGGCTGCTGCCGGCCGGTGCGGTCTGCTCAGGTGTTCGCGAACAGGCGGTGCCGCGTGATCCGGCGCCCGTCACGGCCGATCTCGGCGAACAGCACCCCCGGCCCGGTCGGCGTGGTGACGGATGCGGCCACGAACTGTCCCGCGCCGATCACCTTGCCGCGCCCGGCGACGCCCTTTCCGGCACCGGACGCGCGCAGCATGTCCTGAACAAGCCGTTTGCCGCGCCGCCGCGGTCCGCGCACTGCGGCGAGGAATCCAGCCGTGCCGCCGAGTCTTTGGTTGCGCAGCAGCGCTGACGACAGTTGCATCGACGCCGGCAGCGACCGTGCGCCGCGCGCAAGGAATTGTGCAATCATCGCCGGCAATTCCCAGTAGGCCCGCAGCCGGCTGATCTGCCAGCCGCTGTCGGTTGCCCGCAAGTCGTAGCGCAGCACAGCCGGGATCATCATCGTCACCGACGCGGCCATTGCCACCTCCAACGTCAGGTCGCGAATGACAGATGATCGTCACGTCCACCGTGGCGCTGTGCTTGCGCATCTGACGTGCCAGGCGCCGCGCGCATTCGAAGCCGGTGAACCCGCTGCCGACGATTACGACGGAGGTCATCGCCCCCCACTGTATCGCCCGCGGGAAAACGTTGCCCTTTCAGCATGGCAAGCCGGCATGCCTGGCACAGTGTGTACGTGGCAGTCACACAGCAAGCCGGCCGGCCGCGAACACCGGAGTCGATCGGCTATGCGCTCAAGCGGATGGTGCTCGGCAAGCCGCTGATCACCGAACGGTTGAAGACCGAGAAGCTTTCGAATCCCGTTGCGCTCGGGGTTCTTTCACCGGATGCGATCTCGTCAAG
>NZ_DATFYW010000198.1:0-46402 GCF_035314905.1 Mycobacterium sp. | reverse complement strand
GCCTTCCGGTCATGTCGTATTCGATGTCTGGACGAATGCGTTCTCCACAGTCGGGGGTGTGTCACGTGAGGGCGTATACGGCTCGGACCCGTTGACCGACGCCGTTTCGCGAGTGCTCGTCCTCCCGTTGCGCGAGCTGTACGCGCTGCTCTGGCGCGCGGGCGTGGTGCATATCGTCGAGGGCCCGGCGGCATCTTCCGACGAGGCCCTGGTGAGGAGCCGCGGCACGACCGCGGCAGCCGCGGTGGCGACTGCGGCTGTTCCGAGTGCCTGAGCCCAGCCGACTGGTCCAAGGGGCGTGCTGCCCAGGAGTTGGCTCACCACGGGCGTGCTGACGACCGCGGCCAACACCAGCAGCGACCCGACGGCGGTGGACACCACCAGAGGGCTGTGCGAATCGAGCAGGGTCTGGCCGAGCTGGGTCGACACCAGGGCGACCAACGCGACGGTCGACGCGCGCCCCGACCGCCCGGTCAACCTGGCCAGCACCCATGCGGTGGTGGCAGCCGCCGCGGTCGTCGTGCCGCGCACGGCCACGGCGCGCCACAGGGCGGCCGGATCCGGGCCGCGGCCGGCGTCGCGGGCGGACGAGGTGAGCGCGCTGACGGCCAGGGCCGCCGCGGGCAGCGCATCGGTCAGCATGTTGACCAGCAGCAACTGGCGGGTGTTCAACGGGGACCGCCCCGCGATCGCGGTGCCGATGATCGCGAACGCCACCTCGCCCGCGTTGCCGCCCAGCAGCACGGAGACCGCGGCCTGCACCCGCCGCCACAACTGGCTGCCCTCGTCCAGCGCGTCGAGCAGGGCCTCGATGCGCCCGTCGAGCAGCATCAGGTCGGCAGCGGTGCGCGCCGGGTCGCTGCCGCGGGAGGCGACGCCGACGCCCACCGTGGCCGCGCGAATCGCGGCGGCATCATTGGCGCCGTCGCCGACCATCGCGCAGACGTGGCCGGTGCGCTCCAGTGTCTGCACGATCTGCACCTTGTGCTCGGGCGACATCCGCGCGAACACCAGCCGCTCGCGAACCGCCTGCTCCTGACGGCGCCGCGGCATGGCCTGCCACTCGTCGCCGCTGAGCACCTCGCCGGTGTCGACGGGCATGCCCAGTTCCGCCGCGATCGCGGCGGCGGTCACCGGATGGTCGCCGGTGATCAACCGGACCCCGATCTGCTGTTCGGCGAGGGCTGAGAGCACACCGGCCGCCTCGGCCCGCGGAGTGTCGGCGATACCCAGCAGACCCACGATCTGCAACCCGCGCTCACACAGTTCGGCGAACCGGTCGGGGTCTTCGCGCGCCGCCCGGGCCTCGTCCGGGGTCAGGTCGCGTTGCGCGACGGCGATGACCCGCAGTCCGTCCGCCGCCATCTGCCCGACGGTGCGCTCGACGGCGGCATCGCTCACCGACGCGGCACTCAAGACCACCTCGGGTGCGCCCTTGAGGCACAACGTGTGGCCGAACACCGTCGCGGAGAAAGGCCGCCCGGAGCGGAACGCCAGATGCGGCGCGTCGGCCACGCCGTTCGCCGCCTGCGGCGGGGCCGCCTCGATGACCGCGACGTCGGTGGCGTGCTCATGCGGGCGACCGTTTTGGTGTGGCGTCGCCTGCGCGGCGCAGGTCAGCACCCCGGCGCGGGAGAAGCCCGGCACGGTGTGCACCCGGGTCACCCGCAGCCGGTTTTCGCTCAGCGTCCCTGTCTTGTCGAAACACACGACCTCGACGCGGCCGAGTGCCTCGACGGAGCGGGGGCTGCGTACCAGCGCGCCCTGCCTGGTGAGCCGCCGCGCCGACGCCTGCTGGGCGAGGGTGGCGACGAGCGGCAGTCCCTCCGGGACCGCGGCCACGGAGACCGCGACGCCGCTGGCGATCGCCTGCCGCAACCCGGCGTTTCGCAGCAGACCCAACACACTGACGAGGGCACCGCCGGCGACGCTCAACGGCAACGCCCGATTGGTCAGCTCCTTCAGCTGCGTTTGAAGCCCGACAGCGGCCTGCGGCGCCCCGGGAATCTCGGCGGCCCGCCTGGTCTGCATCTGCGCGCCGACGGCGGTGACCACCGCGACCGCGGTGCCGGCCACCACCGTGGTCCCGGCGTAAACCATGCAGCTGCGCTCGGCCAGCGACACGCCGGGCGTCGCGTCAACCTGCTTGGCCACGGGCAGGGACTCACCGGTCAGCGACGATTCGTCCACCTCCACATCGTCGGCCCGGACCAGGCGCGCATCGGCCGGGACGACTTCGCTCGGCCTGACCTCGATCACATCGCCGAGCCTCAGCCGCGCCGCCTCGACGTTCTCGTAGCGCGGCTCGTCGACCGAATGCTCCAGGACCCTGCGCGCCGGCGGATCCTGCACCGCCAGCAGGCGGGCCAGCAGACGCTCGGACCGCAGCCGCTGGGTGGAGGCCAGCGCAGCGTTGCCGACGAGCACCGAGCCGACCAATACGGCGTCGATCGGCGAACCGAGCAGGGCGCTGGCCGCAGAACCGACCGCCAGCACCGGCGTCAACGGGTCGGACAACTCCTCGCGCATCGCGGCCGCGAACTGCAACACACCGCTACGGGCCCGGCGCAGTGGGCCGGGCACCCTCGTCAGCGGCGATCTGGGCGCCGGCCCGGTCTCAGCGGGCGGCGGCGGCAGGATCCGCTGCACGCGTTCTGTCGACATCGCATGCCATTCGTGGCTGGGGGGAGCCGCCGGGACCGGCGCGCGCAACGCACTTCGCGCCAGCCGGTAGCCGTTCCACATCCCCGCCGCAGCGCCGGCCGTGACCGGCCCCGGCCCGGCGCCGCGCACACCCGGCACCATCAACAAGGCCCCGAGCAGCGATGAGCCCGCCGCGATCTCGACACCACGCTCACTTGCTCTGCGGGCGGCCGGCAGGCAGTGCACGATGCGCCATACCTGCGCGAGATCGTCGACGAAAAGATGGGCTTGCCACGGCGGCGCGGCGTCGGAAAGCAAGCCGATGGCCACGTCGGCCGCTGAAAGGGCCTGTGCGGCGGCCGACGACAGCACCGCCACCGTGCGGCCCTCCCGCTGGTAGTGGTCCACCGCGTCGAGCAGTGCCTCGTCGATCGCGCCGTCGCCCGGCCGGATGTCGTCGAACATCGAACGCAGGTCGCCCAGGGAGTCGGCGTCGACCGACACCACCTCGGCGCCCGCGTGGCGCACCTCGGCCAGGGTGGCGGAGGCAAGCGGGTGGTGCGCGTAGCGGATCAACACCTGCGACGACCCACGAGAAGTAGCATGCCAGCCGGCGGTGAGGTTTCCATCGTCGATCTGTTGTCGCGCCCACTCCCAGATGGCCGCCCGGTCACGCTCGGGCGCCCCGCGGATCCGGCTCACCCGCAGCTCGTCAACACAGAGCACCCGCGGATCGACCAGGACGGTGTCGACGCGGTCCAGCCGACGCAGCGCCTCGGGATGAAGCGGCAACACGCCATGTTGGGAAGCCAATTCGCGCCCCAGCGTGCTGGCGAACATTTCCCGGGAACTTCGCGCGGCCTTAGGGGCGGCGACCAAGGCCGCGGTGGCAGCGGCATCGGCGCTTCGGGTCACCACACCGACCGCGGCGACGCCGACCGCCTGAGCGATCCCACACCGGTCCGAATACCGCTCCACGGGGCCGGGCGGGCGCGGCCGCGGCCGTGGGCGCGGCGGCCCCGCCGCGTCGCAACGCGCGTGCGGTGCCAGGTCAGGTTCGCGACGTTCCCACGCGCGAAATTCGGCGGTCGATTCGGCGGCCCTGGCGAGGTGGATCATCAGGTCCACCGCGAGTGACGCCGGTGCCTGGGTGACGGTGTAGGCCAGGGAGGCGGCCAGCGCCAGCGCGGTGTTCGCGCCGCTGGTCCCGAGCCGGTCTTCGATCGGCCGCCGCAGCCGCGGCTGGAAATCCACGACCGTGACCGCCGCCGCAAGCGCCGGGGGCAGCCGCGGCCAATGCAGCGCCCGCCCGGCGAGGGTCACCGCAAGACCGGCGGCGCTGGCCGTCACGGCGATCACATTGTTGGCCCGCGCGATGCCATCCGCGGGCAGCTGCGCGGGATGGCGTCGCGGCGCGCCGTCTTCTGATCGAGGCGCGTGTGCTTCGGCGTCGGAGACGATGTCGCACACTTCGCGCATCGTGGGCCCCTGGCCGGCGACCTGCACAACCAGCCGCGACAACGGACGGTTGATCTCCGCCGACACCACGCCGTGGCGTGCGCGAACGGCGTCGAGCAGCGCCTTGCCATCCGCTTCGGTATCGACGCCGCGGATCTCGATCCACATTCGGCCGTCGCGGCACCAGCAGCGTCTCCGGGTTGTGCCACCTGCGATCTCACGGCCGACCCGGATCGGGGCGGTCACCAGTCCCAGGCCGAGGGTCGCGGCGGCGGCCGTCGCGCGAAACGGCAGCAACGCCGAACTCCGTAGGAGTCCGTCTACACCCATCAAGTCAGGGTTGGCGGCTGATCGGGGCCCGCCGGCCCGTGGCCTTGCGCGCCGCGGTCCGTTTGGCGGGTGCCTTCTTGGCGGGTGCCCTCTTCGCCGCGATGTTGGTCGCGGGTGCCCTCTTCGCCGCGATGTTGGTCGCGGGTGCCCTCTTCGCCGCGATGTTGGTCGGCGGTGGCGGCGAGGACGGGCGAGAGGCCGGGCGCTGCCCGTCGGATTGCTGCCTCTCGGATTGCTTCGTGAGCTGCCGGATGAGAATCACCGCACCGCCGACGGTCAGCAGCACCGGCCATTCGACAAGGCCGGCCGCGCCGAGCGCGGCGAACGTCAACGCTGCCGCCGGAGTCGAATGGCTGCCGTTCGCAAGGCCGGTGCGCACCCCTTGCGCCGTGCCCTGCACGCCGCCGATGACACCATTGACCGCGGCGCCGCCGACCGCGCCCGCTGCCGCCGTAGCGGCATTCGCCGTGTTGGTAACGGCCCGTACTGCGCCGTGAAATGCGTTCATCATGGTTCTCCTGCGCCTAGCGCGTTACCCCTTCCGCTGCGGGGCGTTAACTTTTTGCGCTACCCATGGTCATACACCGTTAAACGTACCGCAGGCCTTGGAACTTGCTGACAGTAAGTATGCGCCCGGGCGCGCATGGCGTCGGGGCGAATCGGCCGGGCCGCTCTACTGTGGGTTGTCAACGAAGGGCGATGCCGAGGGTGATAATGCAATGACGGAACTCCCCGATTGGGCCCGACGGCTCGAAATGTCACCCCACCCAGAGGGCGGCTGGTTCCGTGAAACCTGGCGCAGCGCACTGACGATGGCCCAGTCGGCGTTGCCCCCCGAGTACACCGGCCCGCGCAGCGCCGGCACCGCAATCCTGTTCCTGCTGATGCCCGGACAACAATCCGCCTGGCACACCGTCCGCAGCGCCGAACTGTGGTTCTTCCATCGCGGCAGTCCACTGCTGCTCGAGGTCGGGCGTGAGCAAGCAACCGCCACAACGCACCTGTTGGGCGCCGACTTCCACAACGGTCAGGAGCCGCAGGTTCTGGTGCCGCCCGGGTACTGGCAGCGCGCCCGGCCCCGCGACGACGAGCCGGGCCTGGTCAGCTGCGTGGTGGTGCCGGGGTTCGATTTCGCCGACTTCGCGCTGGCCGCTCCCTAACCCCGCGCGAGCAGCTCGAGCGCAGCGGTCACCAGAGCGGCGTTGCCCGGCGCGGCGGACCCGTCGGGCATCAGCAGGGTGTCCTCCATGCCGATGCGGGTCTGCAGCCCCCGGCTGCCGGCGTGGCGCAGCAGCGGCCAGCAGCCGCCGTCATGTCCGTGCAGCAGCACGCCGGCCGGAGAGCCGGCCTGCTGCACGGCTTTCGCGCCGGCGCGGTGCGCAGCGACCGCGTCGGCGGCCGGCTGATCGGGCGTGACGGGCAGCGCCGGATGCTGGTCGGGAGTGCGCGCACCGTTGAGGCAGGCCTGACATAGATGTTCGCGGCGGTCACGGTTCCATCCTTGCTCGCGATGAGTCACCCGGCCCGGGCGGCCTGCCCGGCGTAACCTTACGAAGAATGCGGGGTCACACCATCGTGGTCGGAGACGACGCGCTGGCCATACGCATCGTCGAAGAGCTCAACAGCGCCGGCACATCGGTGGTGAAGCTGACCGCGGCCGCCGAGCTGGCCGACGCCGGCATCGCCCACGCAACCGCGATCATCTGCGTCGGCGACGACGACGCCATAAACCTCGAAATCGCCCTGCTGGCAAGGAAATCCAACCCCAATGTGCGGGTCGTCGCCCGCCTGGCCAACAGCGTGCTGCGTGAGGCGGTGGCGGCGGGGAACGGGCCGGGGGCGATCCTGGACGTGGCCGACCTGGCCGCGCCGTCGGTCGTTGAAGCGTGTCTGGCCCGGACGACGCACGATGTCTCGGTAGCCGGAGTCGACTTCGTCATCTCCGGCACGAACGCTCCGCGCGACGCCACGCTGCGCGAGATCTACGGCGACCTGGCCCCGGTCGCGGTGATACACGGTGAAAACTCCACCACCCCAGGCGAGGTGGTGGCCTGCCCCGGCCGCGATCTGCGGGTGCGGGCCGGTGACTGGACGGCGATGATCGGCACCGCGGACCAACTCGCCGCGCAGGGTATCGCCGTCGCCGAACCGATCAAACAGGCCGGGGTGCGCCGCTCCCTGCCGATCCGCGCGCTGGACACGGTGCGGCTGCTGCGGGATGACGTCAACCCGATGTTCTTCCGAGCCGTGGCCGTCGCGTTCACCCTGTTGCTGGGCTCCACGGTGCTGCTGCGCTTGGCGTACCAGAAGCCCGGCATGAGTTTCGTCGACGCGCTCTACTTCTCCACCGAGACGATCGCGACCGTCGGCTACGGCGACTTCAGCTTCATCAATCAGCCGACCTGGCTGCGACTGTGGGGCATCGCGCTGATGTTCGCCGGTGTGACCACCACCGCGGTGCTGGTGGCCTTCGTCGCCGACCTGTTGTTGTCGCGGCGACTGAGCCGGTCCGCCGGGCGACGAAGGGTACGGGACCTGCGTAACCACGTGATCGTCGTCGGGCTCGGCTCGTTCGGGATCCGGGTGGTGAGCGACCTCAAGGCGGCCGGGCACGACGTGGCGGTCGTCGAACGCAGCGACACCAACCGGTTCCTCTCCGCCGCGGGACAACTCGACGTTCCGGTGATCTTCGGCGACGCCACCCTGCGTCAGACCCTGGAGGCGGCGAGGGTGGACGAGGCGTCGGCCGTCGCCGTTCTCACCCAGGACGACATGATCAACATCGAAACCGGGATCGTGCTGCGGGAGTTACTCGGTCCGCGGTGGTGGCGGCGCGGCGACAAGCCGGGTGTGCCGGAGGTGCTGCGGGTGTACGACCGGTCGCTGGGTGCCGCGGTCGCGCACCGGTTCGGGTTCGAAAACGTCCGCTCGACCGTCGAATTGGCGACGCCGTGGTTCATCGGTGCCGCGATGGGCCTGCAGGTGCTCGGAACGTTCTCGGTCGGCCAGCGATCCTTCATGGTCGGCGGCGTGCGGGTGGAACCCGGCAGCGAGCTCGACGGGCTGCGGATGATCGAGCTGTCGACCCAGACCCGGGTCATCGCGATCAGCCGTGGCGGCGGTGAGCTGCGGCTGCACCCACGCCGCGATACGCGGGTGACCGCCGGCGACACCGCCTATCTCGTCGGCCCCTACCGGGAACTGCTGGACACGCTGCGCAAGGGCCAGCGCGTCCAGCAGCAACCCGGAATCACCGCAGCGAAGACAGGTTGAACACCGCGCCGGTCGGATCGGTGACCTGCGCCAGCCGGCCGTAGGGGGTGTCCTGGGCCGGCCTGATCACCGTGCCGCCGTTGTCGGCGACCAGCTGCTGCGTCTTGTCGACATCCTCGGCGCCCAGGTAGAACGCCCAGTGCGACGGGATGCCCTCGGGCAGGAACCTGGTGGCGTCCATCACGCCAAGCAATTGCTCGCCGTCGAAAACCGCAGTGGTGTAGCGGAACTCGTCGGTGTCGGAGACCGTCTCGGTCTGCCAGCCGAGCACCTCGCGGTAGAAGTCCACCGCCTTGGCGAAATCGCGGGTGGTCAGCTCGTGCCACACCGGGGTGCCGGCCTCGCCGATGATCTCGAAGCCGTGGTGCTCGATGGGCTGCCACAGGCCGAAGAACGCGCCCGACGGGTCGGTGCCCATCGCCATCCAGCCCTTGTCCCCGACCTCCATCGGTTCAACGCAGGTGGTCCCACCGGCGGACTTGACCGCGGCGGCGGTGGCCCGGATGTCGTCGGTGTGGAAGTAGGTGGTCCACGCATCCGGGGCGGTCATCCCCGGATCCTTCTGCATCAGGCCCGCGACGGGACGGCCGTCCCTGGATGCGTTGATGTATCCGCCGTAATCGGGACCCGCGGATTCGAACGTCCAGCCGAACACCGTGCCGTAGAACTCCCGGGCGCGGTCGGTGTCGGAGGTGGACAGGTCGATCCAGGCCGGGGCGCCCAGCGGGGAGCGGTCACGGATAGGCACTTTCGTCTCCTCAGGTCGGTGGTGATGGTTCCTCCATGTCGACCGGCGCGCGCGGCAAAACTCATCGCGCGATGCCCAGCACGCGCATCGCGTTCTGTTTGAAGACCAGCGGCAGGACCGCGGGGTCCATGTCGAGGGCGTCGAAGTCGCGGCGCCAGCGGTCCACCTGGATGAACGGGAAATCGGTGCCGAACAGCACCTTGGTCTTGAGCTGACGGTTGGCCGCGCGGACGAGTTGCGGCGGGAAGTACTTCGGCGACCAGCCGGACAGGTCGACGTACACATTGGGTTTGTGGGTGGCGATCGATATCTGGGTGTCGACCCACGGCACCGCGGGGTGCGCCATCACGATCGTCAGCCCGGAAAAATCGGCGGCGACGTCGTCGAGCAACATCGGGTCGGAGTAACGCAGCTTGATCCCGTGGCCACCGGGCAGGCCCGCGCCCATGCCGGTCTGCCCGGTGTGAAACAGCGCAGGCACCCCGGCCTCCGCGATCGCCTCGTAGATCGGGTAGAAGGTGCGGTCGTTCGGCTCGAACGCCTGCATGCTCGGGTGGAACTTGAAGCCCTTCACGCCGTAGTCGTCCACCAGGGACCGGACGCGACCCACGGCACGCTCGCCCGTCCACGGGTCCACCGTGCCGAAGGGGATCAAGATGTCGTTGTTGCGCGCCGCCCCGGCGACCATGTCCTCGACCGAGTTCGGCGGGTGCCCCATCGCGGAAGTGGCATCGATGGTGAACACCACCGCGGCGATGTTGCGCTGCCGGTAGTGCTCGGCGAGCGCGTCGACGGTGAACGTGCGCTCGGGCCCCAGCTTGAAGTAGCGCTGTGTCGCAGCGACCAGCTCGTCGTCGGTCGCCTGATGGCCGCTGCTGTCGACTTCGACGTGGGTGTGAATGTCAATCGCCTCGATGGCGTCGAAATCGATCCCGTAGGAGTACTTTTCGAGCTGTTGCGGTCCGGCCACGCCTCGAGTCTAGCGCCGGCGTCTGTCAGGTCGCGGGAGCGAACACCGCTTTGAACCGGTTCAGCGAATCCCGGATGTCACCGCGCAGCGCGCCGGCAACGATCATGCCGATCGGGCCGAACAGCGCCGGCCCGCCGAGATGCACGGCGAGGGTCACCGTCGACTCATCGGGGCCCTTGGGCCTGACCTTGCCGATCAGCTTGACCTTGACACCGCCTTTCCCGTCGCCGTCGAGCGTCATCGCCTCCGGAGGCCGGAAGTGCACGATCGTCCATCTGACCCGGTTGGGCATGCCCTTGACCTCGACGATCGATTCGACCACCGCGCCCTTGTCGAGCGTCTCGGGCAACGTGCTGCGCCACACGCGGTGGATGGTCAGCCACTCCCTGTACCGGGACAGGTCCGAGGCGCAGTTCCATGCGACCTCCGGTGCCAGTGGAACATCGACGGAGACGGAAAGCTTCGCCATATGTCAGGTGGTCGGCGCGTCCTGTGACAGCAGCGCAGTTGCCTTGTCCAGCCGACCCATCAGTCCCACCCTTCGCCGGTTTCCGTCGGTTGTCTGTTGCAGACTATCGCCACACCCGTCGCCGGTTGCCGGTAACCGCCCCCTGCAGCCACCACAGCGCCTCGACGATGCCGGCGCCCGCCACACCGATCGCCAGCGCCGACGCGGTCAGCGCGACGTTGCCGGGGTCCAGCATGAACTTCTCCCGGGCCAGCGGGATGCTGAAGATCACCACGTACGCCGCGGCCGACAGCGCGACGAGGGCGACCCGCCACCAGGTGTAGGGGCGAGCCACGACCGCGAGCACCCAGATCGCGATGAACAGCAGCGTGATCAGCGCCGACGTGGACGCCCGGGTTTGCTCGACGGGTGTGGCGTTGCCGCCGCGGTAGGCCAGCAGGTAGCAGGCGAACGTCGCGACGCCGACGACCGTGCCCCACGGCAGCGCGGCCGTCATCACCCGGCGCACGAAGCCGGTCTGCGCGCGTTCGTTGTTCGGTGCCAGCGACAGGATGAACGCCGGGATGCCGATCGTGAACCAGGCCGCGATCGTGGCGTGGATGGGCTGGAACGGAAACGGCAGCGGCGCGGTGTGGAAGATCTGCGAGCCCACGCCGGCGATCCCGACGAGCAACGCCAGCAGTACCGAGTACACCGTCTTGGTCAAAAACAGGCTCGAGACCCGTTCGATGTTGCCGATCACCCGCCGACCTTCGGCCACGACGTAGGGCAGCGTCGCGAACTTGTTGTCCAGCAACACGATCTGGGCCACCGCGCGTGAGGCGGGGCTGCCCGCGCCCATCGCGACACCGATGTCGGCGTCCTTGAGCGCCAACACATCGTTGACGCCGTCGCCGGTCATCGCCACGGTGTGCCCTCGCGACTGCAAGGCGTGCACCATCGCGCGTTTCTGGTCCGGCCGTACCCGGCCGAAGGTCGTGTACTCCTGCACCACGTCGGCGAGCGCGCCGGGTTCGGCCGGAAGCCGGCGGGCGTCCATCGTCTCGCCCCGCAGACCCAGCGTAGAGGCCACCGCACCGACCGACACGGCATTGTCGCCGGAGATCACCTTGATCGAAACCCGCTGTGAGGCGAAGTATTCGAGCGTTTCCCGGGCGTCGGGGCGGACCCGCTGTTCGAGGACGACCAACGCGGCAGGCGTGACGGCGCCCGGCGCGCCGGGGTGGTCGACGGGCAGGTCGCCGGCGGCGAGCAGCAACACCCGCAGGCCTTGCGCGCCGATCCGCTCCGCCTGCTCGGCGACCGGCGACGTCGGATCCAGCAGCACGTCGGGCGCGCCGATCACCCAGTTGCCGCGGCCCTCGTAGGACACGCCGCTCCATTTCGTGGCCGACCTGAACGGTGCGACGGCGGTGGCCGTCCAGCCCGGGGGCTCGCCGTATGCCTGTCCGATCGCCCGGATGCTGGCGTTGGGGCGGGTGTCGTCCGCGGCCAGCGACGCCAGCACGTTGCTTATCTCGGCGGCGTTGTCTCCCTGGGACAGCGGCACGGTGTCACAGACCCGCATGCCGTTCTCGGTCAGCGTGCCGGTCTTGTCGGCGCACACGACGTCCACACGGGCCAACCCCTCGATGGCCGGCAACTCCTGCACCAGGCACTGGCGGGCGCCGAGCCGGATGACGCCGACCGCGAAAGCGATCGACGTCATCAGGACCAGCCCCTCGGGCACCATCGGCACGAGCGCGCCCACCATGCGCAGCACCGAATCCCGCCAACCGGCACGGGTGGTGAAGAGCTGGGTGTAGATGATCAGCAGCCCGGCGGGGATCAGCAGATAGGTGATGAACTGCAAGATCTTGTTGATGCCGGTGCGCAGTTCGGATTTCACCAGCGTGAACCTGGCCGCTTCCTCGGCCAGCTTGGCGGCGTAGGCCTCGCGGCCGACTTTCGTCGCGCGGTAGGCGCCGCTGCCCGCGGCGACAAAGCTGCCGGACATCACGTGATCGCCGCTGCCCTTGGCGATCGGGTCGGCCTCGCCGGTCAGCAGCGACTCGTCGATCTCGAGATTCGTCTCCTCGACGACGTCGCCGTCGACCACGATCTGGTCACCGGGTCCGAGCTCGATGACGTCGTCGAGCACCACCTGGCCGGGCAGCAATTCGCGGGTGCCGCCCGCGCGGCGCACCACCGGCCTGGCCAGCCCGACGATCGCCAGCTTGTCCAGCGTCTGCTTGGCGCGCAGTTCCTGGATGATGCCGATGCCGCTGTTGGCGATGATCAGCAGGCCGAACAGGCCGTTGATCAGCGAGCCGGTGGCGAGCACGATCAGCAACAGCACGCCGAGGATCGCGTTGATGCGGGTGAACACGTTGGCCCGCACGATCTCCGACACGCTGCGGGCGGCACGAGTGGGCACGTCGTTGGTCTTGCCCTCGGCAACCCGTTGGGCCACTTGGGCATCGGTGAGACCCGCCGCCATCGACGTCGGAGCCGCGAAGCCGGCCATGGCCAGCAGCCTAACCAGTCAGAGGGAGCGTCAGGGCCGCCACCAGGGGTCGAATTCGCCAGGGGTGGCGGCGTCGACCCGCTGCCCGGGCCTGGGGACGCTGACCGAGACGTGGACCGGCCCGGCCGCCGACAGCAACCGCTCGACGGGCTCGGCCCACGGGTGCGGCGCCAACCGGAACGTGCCCCAGTGGATCGGCACCAGCAACCCCGAGTCGGTGACGTCGAGGTGCGCGCGGACCGCTTCCTCGGGGTTCATGTGAATGTCCGGCCACGCGGAGTTGTACGCGCCGACGGGCATCAGCGTCAGATCGAACGGTCCGTGCTCGGAACCGATGGCGGCGAAGCTCTTCGTGTAGCCGGTGTCGCCGCCGAAGTAGGCGCGGTGCGCCGGGCCGGCCAGCACCCACGACGCCCACAGCGTGGTGTTGCGGGTCAGAAAGCGGCCGGAGAAATGCCGGGCCGGCGTGCAGACCAGGGTCAGGTCGGCGACGCTGGCGCTCTGGCCCCAGTCGAGTTCGACGATCCGCTCGTCGGGGATGCCCCACGTGCGCAGGTGCGCGCCGACACCGAGTGGCACGAAGAACGGGGCGCGCTGGGTGCGGGCCAGCGCCAAGACGGTGTCGACGTCGAGGTGGTCGTAATGGTCGTGGCTGATCACCACCGCGTCGATCGCGGGCAGCGACTCCAGCGGCGCCGGCGCCGCATGCATGCGCTCCGGCCCGACGGCATGCGACGGCGAGCACCGCCTGCTCCACACCGGATCGGTCAGCACGCGATAGCCGTCGATTTCGAGCAGCGTCGTCGAGTGCCCGTACCAGCTGACCGCCAGCGGGCCCGGTGCGGCGCTGAGGCGGTCCGGGGTGACGACCGGGATCGTGCGCGGCGGCCGGCTGTGGCCGCCGGCGAACAGCAGTTCGCGCACGATCATGCGCTGTTCTTCGCGGCCGAGCCGCAGTTCCGTGGTCGGGTCGGCGTTGACGAACGTCCCGTCGCGGTAGTTCGGGGAGCCGTCGGCGACCGCGCGGATGGCCAGCGGGCCCGCGCCGAGCGCGGCGGGTGCGCCCTGTAGCGCACGCAGCAACCAGCCCCCGGTCAGCAGCGTCGCGGTGCCGAAGCCCAGCCGCAGCGCCCCCCGCAACATTTCAGGCGCCCTGGAAATTCGGTGGCCGCTTCTCGATCCGCGCCACCTGTGCCTCGATCACATCCTGGCTGCCCCAGGCCTTGTCGAACAGCTCCTTGTGGACCGGCCGCTGATCCTCGTAGGCACCGTCGTCGTTGAGGACGCGTTTGGCGTGTTGCAGGGCCAGCGGGGCCAACCGGGCGATCTCGGCGGCCCAGGCCTGCGCATCGGCGAGCGTGCCGATCCGGTTGGCCATGCCGGTCTGCAGCGCCACGTCGGCGGTCAGCTTCTCCGCGGTCAAGAGCATCGACCGGGCGCGGCCGTAACCAGCCAGTGACGACAACCGTCGGATGCTCCAGTTGTCAAGGGCGAGGCCGTATCTGGACGTCGGGAATTGAAAGAACGCGGCCGGCGCGACGACCCGCAGGTCGCAGATCATCGCCAGCTGCAGGCCCGCGCCGATGGCCGGGCCGTTGATCGCGCCGATCACCGGCATCGGAGCCTCGTCAATGGCCTTGTTCAGCGCGATCAGCCGATCCGGATAGTCGGCGGCGAATGCGTCGCCGGTGAGGTCGGCGCCGGCGCAGAACACGCTGCCCCGCCCGGTCAGCACGATGGCCCGCACCTCGTCGGCGGCGGCTTTCTCCACCGCCGTCCGCAGGTTGTCGACGAGCTCGGAGTTCAGCGCATTGCGCCGATCCGGTCGTTGCAGCTCGAGGGTCGTGACGTCGCCGTCGCGGCTCACACCGATCATGTGCGCCACCTTATAGGTGTCACTCCAGCACGAATCTGCGCCCGGTCACCCTGCGATAGCCGGCCTCCAGCGCGAAGCTGAGCAACAGCACCGCGATCAACGTGATCCAGGTGCTCACCGGTCCGGTGTGGATCGTGTAGCCGAGCAGCAGCGCGAACAGTGCGGCGTTCATCGCGACGCCGAGCCCCAGGAGCAGCGGGTTCGCACCGGTTTCGCGCCGGACCCGGAAGTGACCCGCCGACACGGTTGCATAGATCAGCAGGAACGCGAGGCTGGCCATCTGGCCGACCGCGGACAGCGGGAAGAACAACACGAACAGCGCGGTGAGTGCGGCGGCGGCGAACAGGCCGCCGGTGCCGCCGAGCCAGACTTTGCGCGCGAAGCTTTTCGGCATCTCGCCGGTGGTGGCCACCAGATACGCCAGGTTCGCGTCGCCGAACATCGTCGCGTTGATGCCCGACGCGGTCGCCAGCAGCGCGGCGACGCCGATGACGACGAAGCCGACCTGCCCGAGCGCGGCCCTGCCCGCGTCCGAGAGCACATGCCCCTGATCGGCAATGATCGCCGACATGCTCAGCAACATCACGATGACCGCGCTCACCAGCACATAGACGGCGACCACGATCGCCAGCGACAGGTACATCGCGCGGGGCAGCTGCCTGGCGGGATCGCGCATCTCCCCCGCGGAGTTCGTCACCACACCGAACCCTTCGTAGGTGACGAACAGCAGACCCGCCGCGAAGAACACGCCGAGCCAGCCCTGCCCGCCGCCCGCGTGCAGGCGGGCCGGGTCGGACTTCGACAGGCCAAGCACGACGAACGCCACGAGGATCACGAGTTCGGCCGCGATGATCGCGGTTTCGGCGCGTCCGACGAGCCTGGTGCCGATCAGGTTGACGGCGACCACCGCGACGATGATCCCGATCCCGATCGCCTTGCCCGACCATTCCGGGGTGTGCCACGGCAGCAGCGCACGAACGTAGCCGGCGAAGCCCGCCGCGTACAGCGCCATCGCGATGATCCAGCCGAGGAACTGAAAGACGTTCAGCCCTCCGGAGATCACGCCGTCGCCGAAGCAGCGGATCAGAAACTGGGCCGCGCCACCGCGGCTCGGGTAGCGCGCGCCGAGCTTGGCGTAGGAGTACACGCTGAACGCCGCGACGAGCCCGCCCACGGCGAACGCGACCGGAACCAACGGGCCCGCCATGGTGGCCGCAAGCCCCACGAGCGTGTACAACCCGGCGCCCATCATGCCGCCCACGCCGATCGCCGTCGCGCTGGAAACCGTGATCGCGCCGGAACCCACCGGCGAGCCGGGCTTGCCGAGCGGAACATTCACCGGCATCACGGTAAAGCACCGCGGACGCGAAGGCGGATAGCCTTGCGCCGTGAGCCGGATCCGGGCGTCTGAGCTGCGCGACGCGGTGCTCGACCCTGGATCGTTCGCCAGCTGGGACACCACCCCGCTCGCGGTAGCCGCCGGGCCCGGGTACGCCCGCGAGCTGGCCGCGGCGCGCGAGGCCACCGGGCTCGACGAGTCCGTGGTGACCGGGGAGGGCCGCGTCCACGGGCGTCGTGTGGCGGTGATCGCATCGGAGTTCGACTTCCTGGCGGGGTCGATCGGAGTCGCGGCGGCGGAGCGGATCACGGCGGCCGTCGAGCGGGCCACCGCGGAGCAGCTGCCCCTGTTGGCCTCGCCGAGTTCGGGCGGCACCCGGATGCAGGAGGGCACCGTCGCGTTCCTGCAGATGGTCAAGATCGCCGCCGCGGTGGAACTGCACAAACGCGCGCATCTGCCGTACCTGGTCTATCTGCGTCACCCCACCACCGGCGGGGTGTTCGCGTCGTGGGGATCGCTGGGCCACGTGACGATCGCCGAGCCCGGCGCGCTCGTCGGGTTCCTCGGTCCCCGGGTCTACGAGCAGCTCTACGGCGAGCCGTTCCCGCCGGGCATCCAGACCGCCGAGAACCTGCAGCGGCACGGCGTGATCGACGGCGTGGTGCCGCTGAAGTGGCTGCGCCGCACCCTCGAACGCGTGCTGAAGGTGCTCGTCGACCCGCCGGGTCCGGCGCCCGAGGTCGCCGACACCGGACCGATACCCGACGTGCCCGCATGGGACTCGGTCATCGCGTCGCGGCGATCGGACCGGCCGGGCGTCGGCCAGCTGCTCCGCCACGGCGCGACCGAACGGGTGCTGCTGTCGGGCACCGGTCAGGGCGAGGCGGCGACCACGCTGTTGGCGCTGGCCCGGTTCCGGGGCCAGCCGGCCGTCGTGCTCGGCCAGCAACGCGTGGTCGGCGGCGCGGTGGGGCCTGCCGCGCTTCGCGAGGCGCGCCGCGGCATGGCGCTGGCCGCGGGGCTCCAGCTGCCGCTGGTGCTGGTGATCGACACCGCGGGCCCCGCGCTGTCGGCCGACGCCGAGCAGGGCGGCTTGGCGGGCGAGATCGCCCGCTGCCTGGCCGACCTGGTGACCCTGGACACCGCGACGGTGTCGGTGCTGCTCGGGCAGGGCAGCGGCGGGCCCGCGCTGGGGTTGGTTCCCGCCGATCGCGTGCTTGCCGCGCTGCACGGCTGGCTGGCGCCGCTGCCTCCGGAGGGCGCGTCGGCGATCGTCTACCGCGACACCGCCCACGCGCCGGAACTGGCGGAGGCACAGGGCATCCGGTCGGCCGACTTGTTGCGCCGCGGCATCGTCGACGAGATCGTCGCCGAACGGCCCGACGCCGCCGACGAGCCGGTCGAGTTCTCGAAGCGACTGTCCTGCGCCATCGGCCGTGAGCTGCACGAGCTGACGCAGGTGCCGGGGCGGCAGCGCTACGCTCACCGGCGGGCGCGCTACCGCCGGCTGGGGCTGGGAAGGAAGTCATGACCGGCTCGATGGTGGCATTCTGGCGTGGTGGACTCTCTGCTTCATTTTGCGGGGAATTTCTGGTGGCTGATCTTCCCGCTCGGCGGGGCGATCGGCGGCGCGGTCAGGACGATCGCCGCGGCCAACGAGAGGCGGGCCGAGCGCCGGCTCGAGCGTTACCGCCTCAAGCAACAGGCCAAGATCGCGGCCGCGCAGGCGTCGGGCCGTGCGCGCGACAACGAAGCCACCTACAAGCGGGAGATGACGCGGGTTCTCGGCGAGCACAACCAGACCGATGAGCGTTGGTTTTCGTACGAGATGGACATCGCCAAGCTGCTCGACTTCCCGATGATGACCGACATGCGCGAGCCGCTGACGATCGCGTTCCACAAGGCCAAGCGGCGGGCAGACCTGCTGCGGCCGGACAAGGTCGAGGATCTGCTCGGCGACCGGGATGCACAACTCGAGTACCGCGACGCGGTCCACGACTATGTGAGCGCGTTCGAGGTGGCCGAAGCCGAGGCCATCCGCAAACGCCGCAGCGGCTTCTCCTCGGTGGATCAGCAGCGCCTGGAGCGTGCCCAGCACCTGATGCGGCTGGCGTCGGACTCCGCGGCCACCCCGCAGGAGCGCCAGAGTGCGTACACCAAGGCGCGCAGGGAACTCGACGGGCTGATCGTGTTGCCCGCGACCACGCGGGCCAGCATCGAGCGACGGATCGCCGGCGAAATCGAGGCATAGCGCCCCGCCCACATCCCGGCGGTGCGCAGGGGGTTGGCGTGGCGGCTCACCGGGCTCGTCTACCGCTGACTACGCACCGATCCGGGGAATGGCGGCCTGCGCGAACTGTTTGAGGACATCGCAGTTGTCTTCCGTCGCCCGG
This sequence comes from Mycobacterium sp., assembly GCF_035314905.1. Lineage (GTDB taxonomy): Bacteria > Actinomycetota > Actinomycetes > Mycobacteriales > Mycobacteriaceae > Mycobacterium. Next base: position 28,397 of record NZ_DATFYW010000198.1, on the reverse strand, counting down.
TACAACCGATCGTTGCTGAGCAGCACGACCAGCATCGCCGGGCTGTCGGCATTGCCCGACGCCGAGCGCGTGCAATAGGCGCGGCCGGGCAGGCCGCCCACATCGCTGCCGCCACCCTGCGCCGTCGTCATCGCGAACGCGGTGGACGCGTCGACCGGCAAGCTTCCCGGGAGCTGCAGCTGCGATATCACCATCTGATCCGACGCGCTGTAGTCGCACATCTGATCCACCGAGCCGGCCAGATCACCGACCGACATCGTTGTCACGGGTTGGGCGCCCAGGAATTTCGCAGCTTCATCGGTGGTGACCCAGTCGCAGGGCCGGAAGGCGGGCGGCTCCGATTGGTCAACGGGGACAACCTGAACCGTCACCGCGCCAGCGCGGCCGATCGACGTACCCGTCGACGGGGAGACCGACGTGATGCGATAGTTCGGCGCCTGGCCGAAGACGTCGTGCAGCACGTCGTGCCCGTCGGGCGCCGCGGCCTTCGCCAGGTTGAAGCAGAACAGCGACCCGTCGAGGGCCTGACCCATCAGCTGGCCCTTGACATCTGGCACCGACCGGGGCCAACCCTGGCCGCACGCCTGCTCCGGGGTGGCCGGCGCAGACCCGCTGGGAGCTGGACCGTCGCTCGGCGACGAAGCGCACCCGCCGAGAAGCGTTACGACACAAGCCGCTGCGAGAACGTTTCGCCGCACACCGGCCAGCGTACTGACCCGCGGACGGGCGTCAGGCGGCGGCGGCGTCCTCGCCGAACTGCGTGACGTACAACTCGGCGTAGCGTCCGCCGCGGGCCAGCAGTTGCTCATGGGTGCCGCGCTCGACGATGCGGCCATCCTCGACGACGAGAATCACGTCGGCTGCCCGCACGGTCGAGAGCCGGTGGGCGATGACGATCGACGTGCGCCCGGCCAGCGCCTCGCCGAGGGCCTGCTGCACGGCCGCCTCCGACGTGGAGTCCAGCGATGCCGTCGCCTCATCGAGGACCACCACCCGCGAGCGGCCGAGAAGCAGCCGCGCGCGCTCCAGCGCCTGCGCGAGCTGCTCGTCGGTGGCGTCGGGCGCGGCCAACTGCAGATTGGCGCGGATCGACTCGTGGAACAGGTGGCCGTCCTGGGTGACCATGCCGACCGTCTCGCGCAGCGACGCGGTCGTCAGGTCCCGCACGTCGACCCCCGACAGCCGCACCGCACCGGAATCGACGTCGTAGAGACGCGCCAGCAGCGACGCGATCGTCGACTTGCCCGCACCAGACGAGCCGACCAGCGCGACCATCTGTCCCGGCCCGGCGGTGAACGAGATGCCATGCAGCACTTCGTCTCCCCCGCGGTCGTCGAGCACCGCGACTTCTTCCAGCGACGCCAGTGACACCTTGTCCGCCGGCGGATAGCCGAACCGCACGTCATCAAACTGCACCGACACCGGCCCGTCGGGCACCGCGACGGCACCCGGGCGTTCGTTGATCAACGGCACCAAATCAAGCACCTCGAAAACGCGCTCGAAACTGACCAGCGCACTGGCGATTTCGACGTGCGCGTTGGCGAGCGCGGTCAGTGGGGCGTAGAGCCGGGTCAGCAGCAGCGCGAGCGACACGATCGCCCCGGCCTGCAGGTGCCCGCCGATGGCCAGCACACCGCCGAGCCCGTACACCAGCGCCAGCGCCAACGCCGACATCAACGTCAGCGAATTCATGAACGCCGACTGCAGCATCGAGGACTTGACGCCGATGTCGCGCACCCGGCCGGCCCGCCGGGCAAACTCGGCCGACTCACGGGCCGGGCTGCCGAACAGCTTGACCAGCGTGGCGCCGGGCGCCGAAAACCGTTCTGTCATCTGGGTGCTCATCGTCGCGTTGTAGACCGCGCTCTCGCGGCTCAACGTCGCCATCACCGCGCCGATCCGGCGGGCCGGCACCACGAACACGGGCATCAGCAGCAGGGAGATCGCCGTGACCTGCCATGAGATTCCGATCATCACCGCCAACGTCAGGGCCAGCGTCACCGCGTTGGACACCACGCCCGAGAGCGTGTCGGAGAACGCCCGCTGGGCGCCGATCACGTCGTTGCCGAGCCGACTGACCAGCGCGCCGGTGCGGGTGCGGGTGAAGAACGCGACAGGCATCCGCTGCACGTGGTCGAACACGGCGGTGCGCAGGTCGAGGATCAGGCCCTCGCCGATCGTCGAGGACAGCCACCTGGTGATCAGCGACACGGCGGCCTCGGCCAGGGCCACCGCGGCGATGACCAGCGCCAGCAACACCACGGTGGCCGGCGGCCCGCCGTGCACGATCGCGTTGACGACCTTGCCGGCGAGCATCGGGGTCGCCACCGTCGGCAGCGCGCTGATGCAGCTGACCGCGACAAAACCCGCCAGCCTGCGGTGATGGCGGCTCGCGAACCGCCAGATGCGGCCAACCAGCTTGCGGTCGGCAAGTGAGCGCAGGGTGCCGCCGCGCGCGTGCACCTGGCGATACAGGGTGTGCCTGGCTACCGATTCGATGCTCATCGACCCCACCGTAAAACCCCAACAGGGGTTCAGGTCAAACAGCTTCCCGCGTTCGGGCCCCGCGATCAGGCAAAATGTGCGCATGGACAGTAGTGCGGCCGCACCCCGGGTGCTCGTGGTCGATGATGACGACGACGTGCTCGCGTCGCTGGAGCGCGGGCTGCGGCTGTCCGGTTTCGACGTGGCGACCGCCAAGGACGGCGCCGAGGCGCTGCGCAGCGCGACGGAGACGCGGCCAGACGCGATCGTGCTCGACATCAACATGCCGGTGCTCGACGGCGTCAGCGTGGTGACCGCGTTGCGTGCGATGGACAACGACGTGCCGGTGTGCGTGCTGTCGGCCCGCAGCTCGGTCGACGACCGGGTCGCCGGGCTGGAGGCCGGCGCCGACGACTACCTGGTGAAGCCGTTCGTGCTGGCCGAGCTGGTGGCGCGGGTGCGCGCGCTGCTGCGCCGGCGCGGGTCGACGGCGACGTTCTCGTCGGAAACCATCCAGGTCGGCCCGCTGGAGGTCGACATCCCGGGCCGCCGGGCCCGGGTCAACGGCGTCGACGTCGACCTGACCAAGCGCGAGTTCGATCTGCTCGCGGTGCTCGCCGAACACAAGACCGCGGTGCTCTCGCGGGCCCAACTGCTGGAACTGGTGTGGGGCTACGACTTCGCCGCCGACACCAACGTCGTCGACGTCTTCATCGGTTATCTGCGCCGCAAGCTGGAGGCAGGCGGCGCCCCCCGACTGCTGCACACCGTGCGCGGCGTCGGTTTCGTCCTGCGCACGCAATGAATGTGTGGTCGCGGGCGGCACGGCGTCATTGGAGGCCAGCCCGCTCGGCGGCGCGCGGCTGCTGCTGCCGGGACGCCGTGGTGGGAGAACGGGACGCCGTTCCAGCGGTTCGCCGTCGCTCGGGCAGACTGGAGGGGTGGCAGAGGACGAACACACCCTCGAGCGGATCAAACAGCTCGTTTCCGAGGAGAAGCAGCTACGCGGGAAGCTCCTGCACGGCGAGGTCGACCCGTCGGAGGAGCATCGGCGCCTCCACGCGATCGAGACCGAGCTGGATCAGTGCTGGGACCTGCTGCGGCAGCGCCGCGCGTTGCGGGAGACCGGTGGCGATCCGAGCCAAGCCCACGTACGGCCTCGCGACGAGGTCGAGGGCTACCTGAACTGACGGCGTGGGCTACGACGCCATCGTGGTCGGCGGTGGTCACAACGGGCTGGTGGCCGCCGCGTACCTGGGTCGCGCCGGCAAGCGGGTGCTGGTGCTGGAGCGGCTCGGGGAGGCCGGCGGGGCGGCGGTGTCGGCGCAGCCGTTCGACGGCGTCGACGCACGGCTGTCGCGCTACTCGTATCTGGTCAGCCTGTTGCCGGTGCGCATCGTCGACGAGCTCGGGGCACCGGTCCGCCTGGCGCGGCGCCGCTACGCGTCGTACACACCCGATCCCTCCCGTCACGGCCGGCGCGGGCTGCTGATCGGCCCGCACACCAATTTCGCCGCGATCGGCGCCGATGCCGACGAGCCCGGGTTCGCCGACTTCTACCGCAGGTGCCGGCGGGTCACCGCGTCGTTGTGGCCGACGCTGACCGAGCCGCTGCCCACGCGCAGCGCGGCCCGCAGCCGGGTGGGTGACGACGCAGCGTGGCGGCTCATGATCGACGAGCCGATCGGGCACGCGATCACCGCTGCGGTGTCGCATGATCTCGTCCGGGGCGTGATGGCCACCGACGCGCTGATCGGCACGTTCGCCCGCGCCGACGACGAGTCGCTGCGGCAGAACGCGTGCTTCCTCTACCACGTGCTCGGTGGCGGCACCGGCGACTGGGATGTGCCGGTCGGCGGGATGGGAGCGGTGACGACCGCGCTGTCCGGGGTGGCCGTGCAGTACGGCGCCGAAATCATCACGGATGCCGATGTTTTCGGGATCGACCCGGACGGCGAGGTGCGCTACCGGGTGTTCGGCGACGAGCGCCGGGCGCACGGCAGGTTCCTGCTTGCCGGTGTCGCCCCGGCGGAGTTGGCGAAGCTGGTGGGCGATCGGGTACCCGCGTCGGCGCCGGGGTCGCAGGTGAAGGTGAACCTGATGCTGCGCCGGCTGCCGCGGCTGCAGGACAGCGGCGTGACCGCAGAGCAGGCGTTCGGCGGCACCTTCCACGTCAACGAGGGCTTCGGCCAGCTCGAGGCGGCGTATCGTCAGGCGGCCCGCGGCGAGGTGCCCGATCCGCTGCCGTGCGAAATCTATTGCCACTCGCTGACCGACCCGAGCATCCTGTCCGGGCCCCTGCGGGCGTCGGGCGCGCAGACGCTGACGGTTTTCGGGTTGCACACTCCGCACGGCCTGCTGGACGAGCACGGCTTGCGGGAGCGGCTGCTCGACGCGGTGATGGCGTCGCTTGATTCCGTGCTCGCCGAGCCTGTTGCGGACGTGCTGATGGCCGATGCCGCGGGCCGCGACTGCGTGGAGGTGCAGACGACCTTCGATCTGGAGCGCACGCTCGGCATGACCGCGGGCAACATCTTCCACGGCGGGCTGCGATGGCCGTTCGCCGAGGACGACGATGCGCTCGACACCCCGGCCCGCCGGTGGGGGGTGGCCACCCCTCACGATCGGATCATGCTGTGCGGCTCGGGCTCTCGCCGCGGAGGCGGGGTGTCGGGCATCGGCGGGCACAACGCGGCGATGGCGGTGCTGGAAAGTTAGCGCACGGTTCGCGAGCGTGACACCTGCGAGCGTGAAACTGCCGCGAGATTCCGGGGGGATTTTCGCAGTGTGTTCACGGTCGCGGGTGTGGTGAGGTCGACGTTCGTCAGTTGCCGGTGGCAAGCCGGTCGATCAGGCCCCGCAGGGCTCTGAGCTCAGGCTCGCCAAGCGCCGCCAGCGGGGCGGGCGCCGGGTCGTCGACGGCCTCCACCGACGCCACCACCTCACGCCCGGCGTCGGTCAGCGACACCAGCTTGCATCGCCGGTTCTCCGGATTGACGCGGCGCAGCACCAGGCCCCGCTGCTCGAGGTCGGTGACCGCGACGGTGGCCGCGGGCGCGTCCATCGCCGCCGCCTCGGCGATCTGCTTCACCGTCATGGCCCGCACCGCCAGCCGCCGCAGAATGCGAATCCTGCTGAACGGCAACCCGGTCCGCTCCACGACGGCACGCCGCCAGGTGTCCTTGTTGTCCATGACGAGCCTCGACAGCTGGCGCCACACCTGGTCGGCCAGCACGTTACGCGGCACGGGGGCTGCCCGCCAGATGCCCGGGCCCGGCGATCAGCGGAGCCACCCGCTCGGCGGACCGGATCGCCGGGCTCGACGTCGACACGATGGCCAGTGCGGTGATGACGACGCCGAGCGCCGCGGCGACAAACCACAGCGGCCGCGAGGCGGCCGCGAAGTCGGTGCCGGTCTCGGTCAGCGCAGCGCCGGCCAGAGACCCGCACAGCGCCACGCCGATGCTCACGCCCACCTGGCGGCTGGTGGAGGCGACGGCCGACGCCGCCCCGGCACGGTCGGTCGGCATCCCGCTGACGGCCGCGGTGGTGATCGGCGCGTTGACCATCGCGAAACCGATCCCGAACACCGCGAACATGCCGATCAGCGCCGAAACATGCGTCGCCGCGTTCAGCCGCGTCAACAGCAGCGTCGCCGTGGTGATCATGACCCCGGCGACCAACAGCGACGGCCGGGCGCCGAAGCGACCCACCAGCCGCCCGGACAGCGGCGAAAACAGCAGCGACGATCCGGCGATCGGCAGATACAGCAAGCCCGTGTGCACCGCCGAATAATGCCGCTCCCCCTGCAGATACAGCGACATCATGAACAGGAACGCGCCGTAAACGGCGAATGCGCACACCGCGATCATCGTGGCCGACGCGAATGGGATGCTGCGGAAGAACCGCAGATCGATGAACGGGTCGCGGCGGCGTAACTCGTAGCGGAGGAAAGCCGCGAACGCGGCCACCGCGATCGCCGATATCAGCAGGGTCGGTGCCGACGTCGCGCCCATCTCCCGGCCCTGGATCAGCACGAACACGACGGAGAACAGGAACGTCACCGCGAGGCCCTGGCCAACGGGGTCGATGTCACGCATCGTCGTCGAGCGCGACTCCGGGACGAAGATCGCGGTCAGCAGGATCGCCGCGGCGCAGATCGGCAGGTTGATCCAAAACACCGACCGCCAGCCGACGAACTCGATCAGCGCCCCGCCGACAATCGGTCCCAGCGCCATCGAGATGCCAACGACCGCGCCCCAGATCCCGACCGCGCGTGCGCGTTCCACCCGGCCGGTGAACACCTGGGTGATGATCGACATGGCGACCGGGTTGAGCATCGACCCGCCGATGGCCTGAACGAACCGCGCCGCAATCAGGGTGTGAATGTTGGGCGCCAGGCTGCACAGCAACGAGCCGGCCGCGAAGATCGTCAGGCCGATCTGGAACACGCGGCGACGGCCGAAGCGGTCCGCGGTGGCACCGGACAGCAGCAGCAGCGACGCGAGCACCAGCGTGTAGATGTCGATCACCCACTGCAGCTGCGACGCCGACGCGCCGAGCTCGGTGCGGATCGACGGGATCGCGACGTTGACGATGGTCGCGTCCATCGACACGATCAGCAGGCTCAGGCAGCAGGAGGTCAGGATGATCACCTTGCGGCGCCGGCTGAGCATGGCCATACAACGATTGTGAAACTACAACCTTCAGCGCGTCGAGCGACGCCCGGGGTGAGATGCGTCGCACCCAGCGAAGCCGCTGGTCAGCGCCCGTCGACCGGGGTGTAGTCGCGTTCGCCGTAGCCGGTGTAGATCTGGCGTGGCCGGCCGATCTTGGTGGGGCCCTCGTCGTGCATCTCCCGCCAGTGGGCGATCCAGCCGGGCAGGCGGCCCAACGCGAACAGCACCGTGAACATCCGCGTGGGGAAGCCCATCGCGCGGTAGATCACACCGGTATAGAAGTCGACGTTCGGGTAGAGCTTGCGCTCGATGAAGAAGTCGTCGGTGAGGGCCACCTCTTCGAGCGCCTTGCCGATGTCCAGCAGGTCGTCGTCACCGCCGAGCTTGCCGAGGATCTTGTCGGCCTGTTCTTTGACGATGCGCGCCCGCGGGTCGTAGTTCTTGTAGACGCGGTGGCCGAAGCCCATCAGCTTCACGCCCTCCTCGCGGTCCTTGACCTTGCGGACGAACTCGCGGACGTCGCCGCCCTCGTTGCGGATCCGCTCGAGCATCTCGAGCACCGCCTGGTTGGCGCCGCCGTGCAGTGGACCCCACAGCGCGTTGATGCCGCCGGAAATGGAGGTGAACAGGTTGGCCTGCGACGAGCCGACCAGGCGCACCGTCGAGGTCGAGCAGTTCTGTTCGTGGTCGGCGTGCAGGATGAACAGCATGTCCAGGGCCCGGACGATCTCCGGGTCGACCTGGTAGGGCTCGGCGGGGAACCCGAACGTCATGCGAAGGAAGTTCTCCACCAACGTCAGCGAGTTGTCGGGGTAGAGGAACGGCTGGCCGACGGACTTCTTGTAGGCGTAGGCGGCGATGGTGGGCAGCTTGGCCAGCAGCCGGATGGTGGACAGCTCGACCTGCTCGGTGTCCATCGGGTCGAGCGAGTCCTGGTAGTAGGCCGACAACGCGTTGACCGCGCTGGACAGCACCGGCATCGGATGGGCGTTGCGCGGGAAGCCGTCGAAGAACCGCTTCAGGTCCTCGTGCAGCAGGGTGTGGCGCTGAATCTGGGTGGTGAACCTGTCCAACTGCTCCCCGGTGGGCAGCTCGCCGTAGATCAGCAGGTAGCTGACCTCGATGAAGGTCGACTTCTCGGCCAGCTGCTCGATCGGGTATCCGCGGTACCGAAGGATCCCGGCGTCGCCGTCGATGTAGGTGATCGCGCTCTTCGTCGGGGAGGTGTTGACGAAGCCCGGGTCGAACGTCGTGTAGCCGGACTTGGCCAGCAGAGAATCCAGGTCGATCCCGTCGGCGCCCTCGGTGGCGGGCACGATGTCGAGTTGCAGCTCGCCCCCGGGAAATTGAAGGTTGGCGACCTCGTCGGAAGTGGGGTTATCGGCCACGGGGATCCCTTCTTCGCTGCAGAGCGTGGTGACTGCCAACAAAACGGTAGTCGCAATTTCACCGGCGCGCCCACGTGGGGCGGAAAGGGCTGCTACGCGGGCACCCGCAGGGCCGTCATCAGGTCGGTGAACTGGGCAAACGTGTCCTCGAGGCGGGCTACGAGCATGTCTACGGTCACGTGCGGCCAGTCGGTGGTGGGGCCGAGGTCGGCGAGCGCGGTCAGCATGACGGCCGACCACACCGCGATCGCCAGATGCAGCTTGCGGTCGTCGAGGCCGACGCCCATCCGGTCGGCGAGCGCCACGGTGACGGCGTGGCGGCGGAATTCGCCGGCCGCCAAGCGCAATGCCGGTGACGACGTCACGATCCGCGCGGTCGTCAACAGCCGTTCGGCGGTGAATCCGCCCGGCGGCGCGGACGCGCTGGCCCGGACCATGTCGATGTGTGCGGCCCGAAGCGCCTCGAGCTCGCTCAGCCCGGCGGGCTGGCGGCTCAGTTCGGCCGCGATCGCGTCGACCAGGTCGTCGATGAGCGCCAACACCACGGCGTCCTTCGTGGCGAAGTACCGACTGAACGTCCGCGGTGACACGTCGGCCACGGCGGCGATCTGGTCGACGGTGGTGCGCTCAAACCCCTGCCGGTCGCACAGCTCGATCGCGGCATCGATCAGCATGGACCGTGTTCGCTGCTTCTTGCGTTCCCGCAGCCCGGGAACAGCCGCCCCGACTCCCTCCACCACACATCAAATCCTAACGCGCCAAGGTGGCATGCAGGTGCAACTGCCGACATCCGAAAAACGCGGGAGGCTAACTTTTGTCGAGTTGCGGCCCTTTGACATGCACGTCAACGGGGTGCCCGGCCGCCCGGTAGCTGACGAACGCCGGCACCGCCAACGCGGCGATCAGCACCCCGATCACCACCAGCACGCCGCCCCCGGCCGCGGCAACCGTGGTGCCGACCGCCGCCGCGGCCGCGCCGTGAACGGCGTCGGCGAGCCTGGGTCCGCCGGCCACCACGACGGTGAACACGCCTTGCAGCGGGCCGCGCAGTTCATCGGAGGCCGCCTGCTGCAGGATCGTCGACCGGAAGGCAGCCGACGCCATGTCGGCGGCGCCGCCGACGGCCAGGAACGCCAGTGCCGCCGACAGCATCGGGCCGGTCCGGCCGTGCGCGAAACCTGTGGCCGCCCCGAAGCCCACCATCGCCACACCCCAGACCACGATCGCGGCCACCACAACCAGGCCCTGGCGACGGATCCGCGGCAGCCAGCCCGAGAACACGCCGCCCGCCACGGCGCCGACCGCCATGGCCGCGGCCAGCAGCGCCATCGTGGTGCCGCCCTGCAGTGGCCCGCCGAAGCTCTGGTGAGTGATCTGCGGGAACAGCGCCCTGGGCATCCCGAAGATCATCGCGATCAGGTCGACGACGAACGAGATCAGCACGACCGTGTTGCCGGCCAGACAGCGGAAGCCCTCCAACACCGCCGCGAAACCCCACCGCGACGACCCGGGGCTGACGCCGGTCGCCGGCATCGGTGACAGCCCCACCGTCGCCCCGATCGGCGCGAGGCAGCACGCCGCGTCGATCAGATGTCGATCAGATACAGCGTCGACAGGTCGACCCACCGCAACAGCACCCCCGCCAGCAGCGGCCCGACGATCGCGCCGAACTGGAACACGGTCATGTTCAGCGAGTTGGCCGCGGGCAGTTGATCGCCGGGCAGCATTCGCGGGATGGCCGCCGAGCGGGTCGGCTGGTTGACCGCGTAGAACGCCTGCTGCACCGACAACAGCCCCAGCACCACCCAGACGTCGTTGAGCGCCAGCGCAGCCTGCGCCCACAACAGCACCGACGCCAGCGCCAGCCCGCACGAGGCGATGATCAGCAGGACCCGGCGGTCCATCGCGTCGGCCCACGCGCCGCCCCACAGCCCGAAGACGATCAGCGGCACCACCGCGAACAGCCCCGCGAGGCCCACGTAGGCCGAGTTCTGCGTCAACGCATAGATCTGAACCGGGACCGCGAAGATCGTCAGGTTCGCCCCGACGACGGTCACGATCCCGGACAGCCACAGCCGACGGAAGTCGGGCGTGCGCAGCGGTTCGACGTCGGCGAGCAGGCTCACGCGATCAGGGCTGTAGACGTTCGACGTGCCGGCCGGTCACGCGAATCCTGTTGTGTACCCGGTTCTCCCGGCCCTGCCAGAATTCGACCACCTCGGGGGCGACCAGGTAGCCGCCCCAGTTGGGGGGCACCGGCACCTCGTCGCGGCCGGCGAACCGCGCGGTGACTTCCGCGAGCTGATCCAGCAGCGCCGCGCGGGACCGGATCGGCCGGGACTGCGCGGACGCCCACGCGCCGAGCTGGGAGCCGCGCGGCCTCTTGGACCAGTAGTCCGCGGTGGCTTGCGGGCTGACCTTGCGCACCGGACCGCGGACGTGTACCTGCCGGCCGAGCGCATACCACGGGAAGGTGACCGAGGCGTATGGCGTCGCGGCCAGCTCTTCGCCCTTGGCGGAGTCGTAGTTGGTGAAGAACGTCACTCCGGTTTCGTCCACGCTCTTACACAACACCGTGCGGCTCACCGGCCTTCCCGCCGCGTCGACGGTGGCCAGCACCATCGCGTTCGGTTCGGCTACGCCGGCACGCTCGGCTTCGTCAATCCACTTGCGCAGCAAGGCAACCCAGCCATCGGCGAGCCAGTCGACGTCGAGGTCGGGACTGCCGTCCTTCTCCACCGAGCCGTACTCCACCCGCATCCCGGCCAGGTGCTCGCCGCCAGCAGCCGCTTGTCTCCCGCCCTCCGGAACCACCGGCACCACGCTACGCCGCGGCCGTTACCGACCGGTAGACAGTTGCGCGTGCCCGGGTGCGAGAATCTGCGTATGACTGCGGTGCCGGAGAATTTCGTCAGCGGACTCGAAGGCGTGGTGGCCTTCACAACCGAGATCGCCGAACCCGACAAGGACGGCGGCGCGCTGCGCTATCGCGGCGTCGACATCGAAGACCTCGTCGACAGGCGCGTCACATTCGGAGACGCGTGGGCCCTGCTCGTGGACGGCAGATTCGGCCACGGGTTGCCGCCCGCCGAGCCGTTTCCGCTGCCGATCCACACCGGCGATGTGCGGGTCGACGTGCAGGCCGGGTTGGCGATGCTGGCACCGATCTGGGGCTACCCGCCGATCCTGGACATCGACGACGCGACCGCACGCGACCAGTTGGCGCGCGCGTCGGTGATGGCGCTGTCCTATGTCGCGCAGTCGGCCCGCGGCATCTACCAGCCCGCCGTGCCGCAGCGCCACATCGACCAATGCACCACGATCACAGAGCGTTTCATGACCCGCTGGCAGGGCGAGCCGGATCCCAGGCAGGTGGAGGCGATCGACGCGTACTGGGTGACCGCCGCCGAACACGGGATGAACGCGTCGACGTTCACCGCGCGGGTGATCACCTCGACGGGCGCCGACGTCGCCGCGGCGCTGTCGGGCGCGATCGGCGCGATGAGCGGGCCGCTGCACGGCGGCGCTCCGGCCCGGGTGATCCCGATGATCGAGGAGGTCGAGCGCACCGGCGACGCGCGCACGGTGGTAAAGGGAATCCTCGACCGCAAGGAGAAGCTGATGGGCTTCGGGCACCGTGTGTACCGCGCCGAAGACCCGCGGGCGCGGGTGTTGCGCGCGACGGCCAAACGACTCGAAGCGCCACGCTACGAGGTGGCGGCGGCGCTGGAGCAGGCGGCGCTGGCCGAGCTGCGCGAGCGCCGCCCCGACCGCGCGATCGAGACCAACGTGGAGTTCTGGGCCGCGGTGATCCTCGACTTCGCGGAGGTGCCGGCCAAGATGATGCCGGCGATGTTCACGTGCGGGCGGACCGCCGGGTGGTGTGCCCACATCCTCGAGCAGAAGCAGCTCGGCAAGCTGGTGCGCCCGTCGGCGATCTATGTCGGGCCGGACCCGCGGTCGCCGGAGTCGGTGGAGGGCTGGAGCGAGATCGCCCACGCCGCGGTGTAGGTGTAGTCGGTGCGCGGTGGTTGCATGGGGGCGCGACACTACCGACAGGAGATCATCATGGCCATCGAAGTTCAGCCGTCGCTGTCCCCGCACCTGATCGTCGACGGCGCAGCCGCGGCCATCGACTTCTACGTCAACGCGTTCAATGCGGTTGAGCTCGGCCGGGTTCCGGGCCCCGACGGCAGACTGATCCACGCCGCGGTGGCTATCAACGGCTCCACGGTGCTGCTCAACGACGACTTCCCGGAGATGCAGGGCGGCAAGTCCCTGACGCCGATCGCGCTGGGCGGCACCCCGGTGACCATCCACTTGACTGTGGTCGACGTCGACGCGCGGTTCCAGCAGGCGATCGACGCCGGAGCCGGCGTCATCACGGCGCTCGAAGACCAGTTCTGGGGTGATCGGTACGGAGTGCTGCGCGACCCGTTCGGGCATCACTGGTCGATGGGGCAGCCGGTGCGCGAGGTCAGCATGGATGACATCCAGAAAGCGGTGAGCCAGCACTGAGGAAGCGCGAACGCAAGAAGATCCTCTACATCGACCTGGACAACACGATGGTCGACTTCGGCCATCGCATCGAGGGTTTGGACCCGCTGGTGGTGGCCAAGTACCAGGGGCGCATGGACGAGGCGCCGGGGATCTTCGCGCTGATGCGGTCGATGCCCGGCGCGATCGAGGCGTTCAACGAGCTCTCGGAGCTGTTCGACACCTATCTCCTGTCGACGGCGCCGTGGCGAAACCCCTCGGCCTGGCAGCACAAGATCGAGTGGGTGCACGAGCATCTCGGCAGCGAGGAGGACTCGCCGGCCTACAAGCGGCTGATCCTGACGCATCACAAGGACCTCAACCGCGGCGAGTTTCTGGTGGACGACCGGCCCAACAACGGCGCGGACAAGTTCGACGGCGAGTGGATTCACTTCGGGTCACCGGAATTCCCGGACTGGCCGGCGGTGCTCGAGTACCTGCGGGCGAAGGCTTAGCCGCGCAGTAGTGCCGCGAGGCGGTGCCGTGGGCGCGGCCGGGGCCCGGCGGCGACGGCGAGCATTTCGGCCACGGTGGTGAACTTGTCACGTGGCTTGCCGTCGGCCTCGCCGCGCTCGATTTCGGCGCGATCGATGACGCGCCAGCCGGCCCGGTCGACCACGTCGGGTTGCCTGTCCCGCACCAGCCTGTCGAGGCCTGCGGGCGTGCCGTCGGGATCGGCGAGCAGCCCGCGGTTGTAGTCGTCGACAAGCGCGTTGACGGTCTCCTGCGCGCAGGACTTGTTGGTCCCGATGAATCCCGTCGGGCCCCGCTTGATCCAGCCCGCCACGTAGCTGCCCGGCACCGGCGCCCCGGTCTTCTGATCCACGACGCGGCCGGCGTGGTTCGGCACCACCGCGGCGGCCTCGTCGAACGGCAGGCCGGTCACGGGCCGGCCGCGATAGCCGATCGAGCTGAGCAGCAGCCCGGCGTCGAGCTCGCGCGTCTCGTCGGTGCCCGTCACGACGAACTCGATGCCCTCGGCGCGAGCGCTGCCCAGCACACGACGCGGCGTGAGCCGATACGCGAGCCGGATCCGAGGCGCGTCGTCGGGGTCTTGCTGTGGGTCGTCGGCGACCTCCAGCGAGGACAGCAGCTCCAACTTGTGCCGGGTCAACGCGTCGGTGCAGGCGGCCAGCTCGGCGCGGACCAAGTCGTGATCCGCTGCGCCGAGCACCACCCGCGACGACGACGCCAGGCCGATCATCTCGGGAAGGGTGAACGCCGACTGCGCGGGCCCGCGGCGCGCGGCGACGACGACCTCGCGCACCTTGCTGTCCCGCAAGGCGCTCAGCGCGGTCCGTGACACGTCGGTGCCGGCCAGCATCCGCGGATCGGTGGTCAAGATCCGCGCGACGTCCAGCGCGACGTTGCCGTTGCCGACGATCACGACACGTTCACGGTCCAGCGCCACCGGCAGCCCGGCGAACTCGGGATGGGCGTTGTACCACGCGACGACCTCGGTCGCGGTGGCGGTGCCGGGCAGGCCGAAGCCGGGAATGTCGAGGCGGCGGTCTGCCGAAGCGCCGACCGCGTACAGGACGGCGTGGTGGTGGCGCAACAGCTCCTCATGCGAGATATGCTGTCCTACTTCGACATTCAGGTAAAAGTGGAAGTCGCGGTCCCGCGACATCCGGTCGAAGAGCCGGGTCACCCGTTTGGTGGTCTGGTGGTCGGGCGCCACGCCGGCACGCACCAGCCCGTACGGCGCCGGCAGCCGCTCGAACACGTCGACCACCACACCGCGCTGGGTCAGCAGTTCGTCGGCGGCATACATCGCCGCCGGACCGGACCCCACGACAGCCACCCGCAGGGGGCCGCCGCGGCGCGGCCGGATCAGCGGTGCCTCGACCACCCGCGCCAGTTTCGACGTCGGCGGCAGCTTCTCAGTCGGCGGCCGCTCAGGATAGAACGACGAGTTGATCTCGATGAACGGCAGCTGGGCGGTGGTCAGTTTGCTCTCGGGCGCGATCGCGCCGACCGGGCACGCCGAAACGCAGGCACCGCAGTCCACGCAGGTAACCGGATCGATGTGCAGCATCTCGGCCGTGCGGAAGCCGGGCTCGTCCGGCGTGGGATGAATGCAGTTCACCGGACACGCGTAGACGCAGGACCCGTCGCTACAACACGACTGGGTGATGAAGTGCGGCATGTGTTCTCAGTGTCGGCCTAGGCCGCCGGCACGGTGGATACGACGTGCTCGCGCTGCGGCTCGCTGCGGTAGCGCGACGGGCGGCCGTCGATCTTGCAGATCCGCCACACCAGCCGGGCCACCGGGCTCATCAATCCGACGTCGTAGCAGAGCATCCGGACGTCGCCGAACATGTCGCGCAGCATCTGCCGGGACTCGGGCGAACGGAAGAACAGCTCCTTGCGGACCGACCGCGGGATGTCGAACTCCCGCCAGAAGCTCTTCGGCGGCACGACGATGGCCTGGCACAGCACCCGCATGATCCACGGCACGTGGAGCGACAGCCAGAACCGGCGCCGCGGGCGCATTCGCGGCACCCGCTTGCGCAGGTACTCGTGAGCAAACGAAATGTGACGTGCTTCCTCGGCCACGTGGATGGCCATCACCCGCTCCATGACCGGGTGCAGCGACTTGGCCTCCCGCAGCACGTTCTTCTGGGTGTGGTCGATCGGTTCCTCCCCGGCGAGCACACCGAAGAAGAACACGACGGGCAGCGGGCCGGCCAGCAGGGGGATCAGCGGGGAGACCCAGCGCAGCAGCCTCGGCATGCCGGGGACATCCACCCCCATGCGGTTCACCATCTCCTGAAACATCATGGTGTGGTTGCATTCTTCGACAGATTCATGCAGGCAGTAGCGATATTCGGGCGAGCCGTTGGGCAACCAGAACGTGTACTGCATCAGGCCGCGAATCAGGATGCTCTCGAAGTGCAAGCCGACCTTGGCGACGTTGGCCTGCCGCCACATGCCGATCTTGATCTGCTTCTCCAGCGGCTGCGCCCGGTACCAGGGATGGCGGCCCAGCGGGTCGCTCGCGGGGAGCACCCAGCGCGGGTCGTTCTCCGTGACAGCGAACTGCGGGGCATCCCAGTCGATGTCGGTGTAGGGGTTGAAGTTGCGGCGCACCGAGCCCTCGGACAGCGTGTTCAGCATGTCCACGTACCGGGTGTCCTCGCGAACCTCCATGTTGCGCTTCCAGCGTTTGACCAGTCGCGTGCGGGCCATTCGAAACCTCCCGTGGGGTTTACATCAGGTCGCTCTATGTACAACGGTACCGCAGGTATCGGGTATTGTCCACCGCCGGAATCCGGACGTCAGACTCAATCACTAATCTTGAGGGCATGGCCGACACGCTGAACATCCCTGACGACATCAAACCCAAGGACGGTCGATTCGGCTCGGGGCCGTCGAAGGTGCGGCCCGAACAGCTGCAGGCGCTGGCGACGACCGCCGCGCCGCTGTTCGGCACGTCGCACCGCCAGGCCCCGGTCAAGGACCTCGTCGGACGGGTGCGGTCCGGCCTGGCCGAATTGTTCTCGCTGCCAGACGGCTACGAAGTCGTGCTCGGCAACGGGGGCGCCACCGCGTTCTGGGACGCGGCGGCGTTCGGCCTGATCGACAGGCGCTCGCTGCACCTGGCCTTCGGCGAGTTCAGCTCGAAGTTCGCCTCCGCCGTCGAGAAGAACCCGTTCATCGGCGAGCCGATCATCGACAAGGCGGAGGCGGGCAGCGCCCCGGAGCCGCGGTCGGATCCATCGGTGGACGTGATCGCCTGGGCCCACAACGAAACGTCAACCGGCGTCGCGGTGCCCGTGCGCCGCCCCGCGGGCAGCGAGCACGCGCTGATCGTCATCGACGCCACCTCCGCGGCCGGCGGCCTGCCCGTCGATGTTTCCGACGCCGACGCGTATTACTTTGCGCCACAGAAGAATTTCGCCAGCGACGGCGGCCTGTGGCTGGCGCTGCTCAGCCCGGCCGCGCTGGCCCGCGTCGAGGCGATCGACGCCTCGGGCCGCTGGGTGCCCGACTTCCTGTCGCTGCCCATCGCGGTGGACAACAGCCGGAAGAACCAGACCTACAACACCCCGGCCATCGGCACCCTGGTGCTGATGGCCGAGCAGATCGATTGGTTGCTGGGCAACGGTGGCCTCGAGTGGGCCGTCAAGCGGACGGCCGACTCGTCGCAGCGCCTGTACTCATGGGCCCGGGCGTCGTCGTACGCGACGCCGTTCGTCACCGATCCGGAGCTGCGTTCCCAGGTGGTCGGCACCATCGACTTCTCCGACGACGTCGACGCGAGCGCCGTCGCGAAGGTGCTGCGCGCCAACGGCATCGTCGACACCGAGCCGTACCGCAAACTCGGCCGCAACCAACTGCGGGTGGCGATGTTCCCAGCCGTCGAGCCCGACGACGTCAGCGCGCTCACCGAATGCGTCGATTGGGTTGTGGAACGGCTGTGAGGCCGGCGGCGTGTCAGCGCCGTTTTCGCTGGTCGCTGCGCTAGAGTGCCCACCTGACGGGCTCGGCGCCGCGGCCCGGAGGAGGTCGGCATGCGGGAACTGAAAGTTGTTGGACTCGACGTCGACGGCAAACGCATCATCTGCGAAACCAAGAACCCGGCGGAGACATTCGTGCTGCGCGCCGACGAGCACCTGCGGGCGGCGGTGTGTGGCGATCAGGCTCGTGCGGGTCAAACCCAAATCGACATCGAGGTCACAAGCGTGCTCACTCCCAAGGAGATTCAGGCCCGGATCCGTGCGGGGGCGTCGGTCGAACAGGTCGCCCAAAGCGCAGGCGTCGACCCGTCCCGGGTGGAGCGATTTGCTCACCCGGTGTTGCTGGAGCGGTCCCGCGCGGCCGAGCTGGCTACCGCCGCGCACCCGGTGCTCGCCGACGGGCCGTCGCTGATGACGCTGCTCGAAACGGTGACGACGGCGCTGGTGGCCCGCGGCCTCGAGCACGACGCCACGACCTGGAACGCGTGGAAGAACGAAGACAGCCGGTGGACGGTGCAGCTGACGTGGCAGGCCGGCCGCTCGGACAACCGCGCGCACTTCCGCTTCACGCCCGGCGCCCACGGCGGCACCGTGACCGCGCTCGACGACGCGGCCAGCGAGCTCATCAACCCGGAGTTCGACCGCCCGCTGCGCCCGGTCGCGCCGGTGGCCCAACTGGATTTCGATGCGGCGGCGCCGCCGCCGACCGGGGACAACGACGAGCCGCCCGCACAGCCGCCGCGCACGCGCCGCGGCAAGCCGGCGGTGCCGGCATGGGAGGACGTGCTGCTCGACGTGCGCTCCGGGGGCCAGCGCTAAGTCCTCACGCGCGGTACAGCGCGACCGCCAGCAAACCCAACCACGCTCCCGCGACGCCGACGCCGCCGCCCAGCACGAACCAGCGCAGCACCGGCACGGTTCGCCACCCCCACAGCGTGGGCGCCAGGCCGCCGACCGCGACCGCGTTGAGGCCGACCGCCAGCAGCGGATGCACCCGCGCCACCCCGAGGCTCAGCACCACGATCGCCGCGGCCGTCACCGCGGCGGTGAACGCCGCCACCGTCAGCCCGGTCCCCCACGGCGTGGAGTCGTTGGTCACCGCGCGAGCCTAGCCTTCTCGTAGAACGCCAGCGCGGCAGCCGTGGCCACGTTCAACGAATCGGTGCCCCGTGACATCGGGATGCACACGCGCAGGTCGGCGGCCCGCATGGCGCGCTCCGTCAGCCCCGGCCCCTCGGCACCCACGAGGATCGCCACCGGATCGCCCGCCACCGCGGCGACCGCGTCGGGCAGCGCCAGGGCGTGCGGGTCGGGCGTCAGCGCGAGCAGGCGAAAACCCCTGCGCCGCAGCGTGTCGAGATCCGACGGCCACGCCTGCGCATGCGCGTAGGGCACCAGCAGCGCATGACCCATCGAGACCCGCACCGCGCGGCGGTACAGCGGATCGGCGCATCCGGGACCGAACACGACCGCGTCCACGCCCAGGCCGGCGGCGTTGCGGAAGATCGATCCCAGGTTCTCGTGGTCGTTGACCCCTTCCAGCACCGCGACCGTGCGGGCGTTTGCGAGGACCTCGGCGAGCGCGAGTTGCGATGGCCTGCGGGCCGCGGCGAGCACGCCGCGGTTGAGGTGAAACCCGACCACCCGCGCCATCACGTCGGCGTCGACCCGGTAGCAGGGAATCTGGAAGCCCGCCAGGTCCGCGCCGAGTTCGGTCAGCCGCCGGTCGGTGCCGAGCAACGCGAACGGGGTGAACCGCGAGCCCAGCATCCGCTGCACGACGAGGATCCCCTCGCCGATCACCAGCCCCTTGCCCGTCGGCAGGTCCGGTCTGCGGTCGATGCTGTTCAGGTCGCGGAAGTCGTCCAGCCGCGGGTCAGCGGGATCTGCGACATCGACGACGGGGACGATCACACGCCTTCGTCGATGAGGGCCTTCAACAAATCGGCAGCCTGCAGCAGCGTGTCACGCTGGCCGGGTTCCAGCTCGGCCAGCCGGCAGCGCAGCCATTCCTGGCTGGCGCGACGCTCCGACTCGACCAGGTGAACGCCGGCGTCGGACACCGAAACCAGCACCTGACGGCCGTCGACCGGATGCGGCGTGCGGGCGACGAAACCGAGTTCGGCCAGCGAGGCGATCACCCGGGTCATCGATGGCGGCCGCACCCGCTCCCGAACCGCCAGGGCACCGGGTGTCATCGCGCCCTCCTTCGACAGCGTCGACAATGCGGAAAGCTGGGTTAGTGAAACCGGCGAGTCGGGCTGGCGAAAACGTAATTGGCGGGCCAACCGAATCACCGCGAGCGCGAGGTCGCTGGCCAGCCGGGCGTCCGCGTCCTTCACGTGGCAAAGGTTACGATATCGGCCTCCAGTTAGACACGGTAATAAGGGAAATTTGCCCGGCATTTTCCCGGATCGGCTAGGTTGGTCCCGATGACCGAGCAACCGAGCGGCCCGCCGGCCGGGGAACGCGACGGCGCGAGGGCCGTCGTCACACCCCCGCCGCTGCCCGCGATCCTGCTCGACCCGGTACCCGTGATCATCGTGTGCACGCTGGCCTGGGTCGTTGCGGCCGTCGTGGCGTTCACGGCCGGAAGCCTTCAAAGCTGGCGCCCGGTCACGGTCGCCGGGCTGGGCCTGGCCGTGTTCGGAACCCTACTGTTTCTGTGGCAACGTCGTGCTGCCCGAAGCGGATCGCGGGGAGCCCAAACCGGGCTTGCGTAATTCGAGAATTCCGAGCGAGGAGAAGCCAATGCCGGCACCGCTATTGCAGGCCGAGATCGACATCAATGCCCCCGCCGAGAAGGTCTGGCAGTTGATTACCGATTTGGGCCGAATGCCGGAATGGAGCCCGCAATGCCGAATGATGAAGGCGTTGGGGCCCGTTCGCCAGGGCACGCGCACCGTCAATCTCAACCGCCGCCACCGGCTGTTCTGGCCGACCACCAGCACGATCACCGAGATGATCCCGGAGAAGAAGCTGGCCTTCCGCGTGAACGCCAACAACACCATCTGGAGCTATGAGCTGGAGCCCACGGCCGACGGCACCCGCGTCATCGAACGCCGGCACGCCGAAAACGGCGTCAAGGCGTCGTCCAACTTTCTGGTCAGCACGCTGTTCGGCGGAGTGCCGAGCTTCGAACGCGAGCTCGTCGACGGAATGAACGCGTCGCTGGCCCGGATCAAGGCCGCCGCGGAAAACGGCTAGGAACAGTCGGTTTCGACGAGGTCGAGCAGCCCGTCGTCGTACGGGTCGTAGCGGGCCGAGGCACCGCCCTGTGGTGTCGACGTGTCGGAGTGCGCACCGCAGCCGTACCCGGCGTCGACGACGTGGCCGTCGGCCGACAGCTCGTTGGCGCAGACACCGAACATCGCGCCGAGCGAGCCGGCCAGCGGCAGAAAGAACGCGCAGTCGCGACAGACCCGCCTGGTGGAACGGGCCATCGCCGACTGGGGTCCGTACTCACCGTCGTGCCAGCGTTGCGCCGCGTCGGCGCGACCCCATTCGCTGAGCACCTGCCTGCGGCCGAAGCCCACCTCGACCGCGGTGTCGTCGATCTGCGGATCGCCGGTTGCCGTGTAGCCGGGAACCACCCGCGGGTCATCGCGCGGCGGGGCGAGCAGGTCGCCCGGGCCCAGGTCGCCGGGCCGGATCCGCTCCTCCCACGGCACCCACCGCGGCGCCAGCAGCGCGGTCGGACCCGGGACCAGCACGACCTCGCTGATCGTCGCGTGGTCGGCACCGGGATGCGCCGCCACCACCACCGCCCACTGCCAGCCCTGGTAGCCGGGCAGTTTGGCCAGGAAGCGGTGCGTCGCGGCGGTCGCGTCGTCGTAGCCCACCCCGAGGTAGTCGCCGACGGCGTCCTCGCCGCTGAACTCGGCGACCGCGGCGCGGGCCTGCTCCACCGCACCGGCGAGCAGCGCATTGTCGATGGCGTCCATCGCCACCCATAGTGCCCGACGCGCGGGCCGGCGGCCACACCGGGCGGCTAACCACGCCAGGTGTGCGGATGGGGGACAATCGAACCCGTGAGCGGGGCGCGGCGTGACTCTCGGGGCAGCGAGGATCGCCGCTACTACCCGCCGCGTCCCGTCCCCGGCGGGGCAGACGAGCACCCCGGGATGGCGAACTATCCCAGCGACGGGGTCAACCACCGCAAACCGCGACGGCCGTCGATGCCCAGCGCGAACCGATACCTGCCGCCCCTGGACGATCCCGGCTCCGACTACCGCTCGCCGCCGCCGCGGGCGGGCGCGGCGAGCGGTCAGCGCGTCACCGTCACGCGCGCCGCGGCGATGCGCAGCCGTGAAATGGGCTCGAAGATGTACGGCCTGTTCCACCGCGCGGCGACGGCCGACGGCGCGGACAAGTCGGGCCTGACGGCGCTCACGTACCCGGTCATGGCCAACTTCGCGGTCGACGCCGCGATGGCCGTCGCGCTGGCCAACACCTTGTTCTTCGCCGCGGCCTCGGCCGAGAGCAAGAGCAAGGTCGCGCTGTATCTGTTGATCACGATCGCGCCGTTCGCGGTGATCGCCCCGCTGATCGGCCCCGCGCTGGACCGGGTGCAGCACGGTCGCCGGGTGGCGTTGGCGACGTCGTTCGCGTTGCGCACCGTGTTCGCGATCGTGCTGATCGCCAACTACGACGGCGCCACCGGCAGCTATGCGGGCTGGGTTCTATATCCGTGCGCCCTGATGATGATGGTGCTGTCCAAGTCGTTCTCCGTGCTGCGCAGCGCGGTGACGCCGCGCGTGATGCCCCCGACGATCGACCTGGTGCGGGTGAACTCACGGCTGACGGTCTTCGGGCTGATCGGCGGCACCATCATCGGCGGCGGCATCGCGGCGGGCATCGAGTACGTGTTCACCAAGGTTTTCCACCTGCCGGGTGCGTTGTTCGTGGTGGTGCTCGCGACGATTGCGGGCGCGTGGTTGTCGATGCAGATCCCGCGCTGGGTGGAGGTCACCGAGGGGGAGGTCCCGGCGACCCTGAGCTACCACGGCCGCAGCGGGCCGCTGCGCCGGCGGCCACCGCACGGACGCAAGCAGAGCAGGCCGCGACAGCCATTGGGCCGCAACATCATTGCGGCGCTGTGGGGCAACGTCACGATCAAGATGATGGTCGGGTTCCTGTTCCTGTATCCGGCGTTCGTCGCCAAGGCCCACCAGGCCAGCGGCTGGGTGCAGCTGGGCATGCTGGGCCTCATCGGCGCCGCGGCCACCGTCGGCAACCTCGGCGGCAACGCCCTCGCCGCCCGGCTGAAGCTGGGCCGGCCGTCGCTGCTGGTGGTGCGCTGTTCCACCGCGGTCACGGTTTTCGCGTTGGCCGCGGCGTTCTCCGGGAAGCTGCTCGTCGCCGCCGTCGCGACGCTGGTGACGTCGGGCTCGAGCGCGATCGCGAAGGCGTCGCTGGACGCGTCGCTGCAGGACGACCTGCCGGAGGAGTCGCGGGCGTCGGCGTTCGGCCGGTCCGAGTCGCTGCTGCAGCTGGCGTGGGTGGCGGGCGGCGCCGTCGGCGTGCTGGTCTACACCGAACTGTGGGTCGGGTTCACCGCGATCTCGGCGTTTCTGATTCTCGGGCTGGCGCAGACCGTGGTCAGCTTCCGTGGCGAGTCATTGATTCCCGGCTTCGGCGGTAACCGTCCGATCGTGGCCGAGCCGGAGGGCAGGCGACCCGGCGGCGCGACCGCGGTGGTGACCAGGGAGTGAGGCGCGTCGTCGGCGTGCTGGCGGCGGTGACCGTGGTGGTCGCCGTCGTCGTCGGCGTCGGCGTATGGCTGCTGGTGCGCGGCAAGCCGCCGCAGTATCCGGAGATCAGCGCGTACTCACAGGGGCATCTCACACGGGTCGGCCCGTACCGTTATTGCAACGTACTGGACCTGTCCGACTGCCGGAACCCGCATACGCAAGGTGAGTTGCCAATCAGCGCGCGCTATCCGGTGCAGTTGTCCGTGCCGACTGCGATCGGCCAGGCGCCGTGGCGGCTGCTGCGGGTCTACGAGGATCCCCGCGACACGACCGCGACCCTGTACCGTCCCGACACCCGCCTGGCCGTCACGATTCCGACCACCGACCCCCAGCGTGGACGGCTGCTGGGTGTGGTGGTCCAGCTGCTCACCCTCGTTGTCGACCAGAACGGGGAGGTGGGCGACATGCCGCACGCCGAGTGGTCGGTGCGAACGGTCTGGCCCTAGGCCGCCCGCGCCCCGTGAGCGGGTGGCACCCGCTCGCCTTCGACGGGCGGACCCGGCGGCGTTCCGTCGCCGAACGGCGTGGCGCCCAAAGCTTCCCGTCGGTGCGGTGTCAGCCAGTTGGACAGGTCGGGACCTTTGGGGACGATCCGGGTCGGGTTGATGTCGGCATGCACGATGTAGTAGTGCTGCTTGCACTGCACGAAGTCGACGGTGTCGCCGAAGCCGGGCGTCTGGAACAGGTCGCGCGCGTAAGCCCACAGGACGGGCATCTCGGACAGCTTCTGCCGATTGCACTTGAAGTGCCCGTGATACACGGCGTCGAACCGCGCGAGCGTGGTGAACAGCCGCACGTCGGCCTCGGTGATCGTGTCGCCGACGAGGAATCGCTGATTCTCCAGCCGTTCGCCGACCCGGTCCAGCGCAGAGAACAGCCGGTCGTATGCGGCGTCGTAGGCCTTCTGCGAGCCGGCGAAGCCGCACCGGTAGACACCGTTGTTGATCTCGGTGTAGACCCGGCGGGCGACCTCGTCGATCTCGCCCCGCAGCGGCTCCGGATACAGCTGCGGCGCGCCCCGGCGGTGATATTGCGTCCATTCGGTGGAAAAGTCGAGCGTCATCTGCGCGAAGTCGTTGGTGACGACCCGGCCGGTGGGCACGTCGACGATCGCCGGCACCGTGATGCCCTTCGGGTAGTCCGGGAAGCGGGCGAAGTAAGCGTCCCTCAGGCGCGGAATCCCCAGCACCGGGTCGACGCCTCCCGGGTCGAGGTCGAACGTCCAGCTGCGCTCGTCGTGGGTGGGTCCGCAAAAGCCAATGGACAGAACATCTTCCAGGCCGAGCAGGCGCCGGACGATGATCGTGCGGTTGGCCCACGGGCAGGCACGGGCGACGATCAGACGGTAGCGCCCCGGTTCGACGGGATACCCGTCACGCCCGTCGGCGGTGATGCGGGTGGTGATGTAGTCGGTGTCGCGTTCGAATCCACCGCCACCGGAAACATAGGAACCCATGCCCTAATTGTCGAACACGGCGCGCCTCCATAGAATCCGGGTGTTATGCCGCGATTGTGCACCGCGCTCGTGTCAGTGGCAGTGCTGGCGATTACGGGGGTTTCCTGTTCGTCGGCGTCCGCGCCGGCTGCGCGGACCGCGAGCCCGATTGAGCATCTCGTGGTCATCTTTCAGGAAAACGTCTCGTTCGATCACTACTTCGGCACGTATCCCAACGCCGCGAACGTCGACGGCCAGCGGTTCACCGCGCTGCCGGGAACCCCGGCCGTCGACGGGCTGACCCAAGGGCTGTTGACGCACAACCCGAACAAGGCGCAGCCGGTACGCCTGGGCGGACCGGGGCAGCAGCTGACCTGCGACCAGGACCACGAATACCGCGCGGAGCAGCTGGCTTTCAACGGCGGCGCGATGGACAAATTCGTCGAATACACCGAAGCGTCGCACTGCGCGCCGCCGTTCTTCAGCGCACCCGGCATGGTCATGAGCTACTACGACGGCAACAGTGTCACCGCGTTGTGGAACTATGCCCAGCACTTCGCGATGAACGACAACTCCTACAACGCCACGTTCGGACCATCCGCACCCGCAGCGATCAACCTTGTTTCAGGCCAAACCCACGGTGTGACAAACGAATTCATGCCGGGCGGCAAACCGTTTCCCGCGAATGAGGTCATCGAGAACGCCGGCAAGGGGCAGGGCACCCTGATCGCCGACGCCCAGCCGTTCGGCGACGACTGCTCCGATCGCGACCAGGTGCAGTTGAGCGGCGACAACAAAAACGTCGGCGACCTGCTCAACGCACACAACATCACCTGGGGGTTCTTCCAGGGTGGGTTCAAACCGACCGCGCGCAAGCCCGACGGCACCGCGGTCTGCGGGGCAACCCACAACGTCGGCGAGGCGGTGGGCGGCAGCGGCACGTCAGGCCCGCTGCCATTCGGCGTGAAGGGCGACTACATCCCTCACCACGAACCGTTCCAGTACTACCCGTCGACGGCCAACCCGCACCACCTGCCGCCGAGTTCGGTCGCGGAGATCGGCCGCACCGACCAGGCCAACCACCAATACGACCTGTCAGACTTCTGGGCCGCCGCCGACACCGGTCACCTGCCCGCCGTCAGCTACCTCAAGGCGCCCGGTTATCAGGACGGCCATGCCCAATACTCCGACCCGATCGACGAGCAACGCTTCCTCGTCGACACCATGAACCACCTGCAGCGGCTGCCCGATTGGAAGACGACCGCCGTGGTGATCAACTACGACGACTCCGACGGTTGGTACGACCACAAAGCGTCACCCATCGTGTCGGCGTCGTTCAGCGCGCAGGACGCACTGAACGGACCCGGCGTCTGCGGCAACCCCGCTACTGCACCGGTCCCCTACCAGGGCCGCTGCGGCCCCGGGCCCCGGCTGCCGCTGCTCATCGTTTCCCCTTACGCGCGGCCCAACTTCGTCGATCACACGACCACCGACCAGACCTCGATCCTGCGGTTCATCGAAGACAACTGGAAAACCGGACGGATCGGGGACGACTCGCTGGACGACCGCGCGGGACCGCTCGACGCGATGTTCGACTTCAACGCGCCGAACCAGCCGGCGCTGGCCCTCGACCCCGACACCGGCAACCCGGGCTGAATCGCCGGGGAACACCGCCGGCGCCGGTTGCCAGTCGGGGCGGGAACCTAGGATTCCGGGATGCTCAAAGGTTGGCAGGCCGGCTCCGCGACCGTCGTGGTGGCACTGCTGACGTCGGCGCTCATCACTCTCGATCTCACTGACGGCGTATTTCGGCGTTGGTGGTCGTCGCGGGCTTCCACCACCGATGCCGTCGGGGGCATTCTCGTCGTCCTGATCACGGTGTTGATCGTCAATCAGGTGTTGGCCATCCGCCAACAGCGTGACCGATCCCGCGCGACCGCCGCGCAGGCCGCCATCGTTGCGAGCCAGGCCTTTCGTGCCAAGCTCTTCCAGCCGGTGACGGCAGCTGACCTACAGGCTTCTCGACACTCCTGGCCGACGCTGTGCTCAGCGTCCTGGCCGGGGTCGAATGGACCCCACAGGCCTCTACGTGGCCCTGCACACCGGTGACCCTGGTGCGATCCGAGTGCGGTGACGGCCCGCTCAGAGCTTTTCCTGGGATCCTTGAGGGCGGCCGATGTTTGCAAGTCGGCGTAGGCGGCGGAGTATCGCTGCGCAAGGGCGAGGCCCTACGCACCTGCGGCGCTGACCGCGGTGACGAACCCTCGCCCCAGTACCGGCATCATCCCCGGGGCGACCGGCTGGACCACCATCACCGTCTCCCCGGGACGCTATGAACTGCTCTGCAACATCGCCGGCCACTACATCGCTGGCGTGTATACGAACTCGACGTGACCTGCCCACCGAAGTAGCAGCCGCATAGCCACCGGTGCACGGGCGACACTCGACAGCGGGCGCGTGAGTGCCGCGCCCGTTGGGTCCGTCCTTACTTAGCCAGTTTAAGTTGGAGGTCTGAGCCGCTGGGCTTACGCGAGCAGTCACAATGCGGTTATGGCCGGATTCAGCTCTGTTGGCTCCTCGGCGGGGGCTTATCTGGATATAAGGACCCAGCGCCGCAGGAACAACGATCGTTGTGCCCCAGACCGGTGACGGGTGACCGGTGCCGCATGCCACTGACTCTGAGCCGATAAACGCCCTCGCCAGGTGTCAAGCGCCCTATCCTGGGAGAACCCTGGAACTCTGGGTCCGGGAGCGGTGGAGGTCGGATGACGGCCGTAACAGCGTGCCGTACGTGCGGCACCGAACCTCTAGAGAATGCTCGGTTCTGCCACGGCTGTGGCTCGCCTATTGCCGAGCCCGACATGCATGCGGAGTACAAGCAGGTCGCCGTGCTGTTCGCCGATGTGGTGCATTCGATGGACATCGCGGCAACGGTTGGTGCGGAGCGGCTGCGCGAGATCATGGCCGAGCTGATCGAGCGTTCTGCGGCGGTGGTGAAGCGTTACGGCGGCACGGTGGACAAGTTCACGGGCGACGGGATCATGGCGGTCTTCGGAGCACCGGTGGCGTTGGAGGACCACGCCGTTCGTGCCTGCCTGGCTGCCTTGGGCGTTCAGGAGGAGGCGAAGCGGCTTGCCGTCGAAGTCCGAGAGCGCGACGGTGTGGACCTCCAGTTGCGGGTGGGACTGAACTCCGGTGAGGTGATAGCCGGTGAAATCGGTTCAGGAGCGTTCGGTTACACCGCCGTCGGTGAGCAAGTCGGCATGGCTCAGCAGATGGAGTCGGTTGCGCCGCCCGGCGGGGTGGTGCTCAGCACATCCACCGCCCGACTGGTTGAAGGCGCTGCCACTCTCGACGACGCCGGCAGGTTCTACGCCGGCGGGCCGGTGGGACTGGCCGCCGAGCTGCGCGCCCGCGAGAAGGTGATGGCCACCACGCTGGACGCCCGACAGGGCCTGCGCATCCGGTACACCGAACCCGCGTCGTCGCCGCCGGCCGGGGTCACGAACCTCGACCAGTACCGGGACCTCTGACTGAAAGATCCGATCTGATGATTCAGAAGATTTGCTTTGATTGCTTCCATAAGTTGTTCCCTGACAAGCCAATTCGGAAGGTTACGTTGGGTCGGCAATGCGTTGTGTGCAAAGCGCAAACGGATC
>NZ_DATFYW010000197.1:0-5526 GCF_035314905.1 Mycobacterium sp. | reverse complement strand
CTCGTTCACCTCGCGGCGCGCCCCGGCGCACTAACCAAAGACGAACTCGCCGAGGCCGTGGGCGGCACCGCCGGTCGCTATTCGCCGTATGCGGTGTATCTGGCGGGCGGCGACCCGGGCCGGCTGTCGCCGGTGCGCGAGGGCCGCGCCCTGGTGCAAGACGAGGGCAGCCAGCTCGTCGCCAGGGCGCTGACGCTCGCCGAACTTGACGGGCCCGACGCGGGCCGCTGGCTTGACCTGTGCGCGGGACCGGGCGGCAAGACCGCGCTGCTGGCCGCGCTCGGCGCCCCGGCCGGCGCCCACGTCACCGCGGTCGAGCCGGCGCCGCGGCGCGCCGACCTGGTCGAGGAGAACACCCGGGGCCTCGGCGTGGAGGTTGTGCGCGCCGACGGCCGGGCGCCCGGGCTCGAGCCCGGCTTCGACCGCGTCCTGGTCGACGTGCCCTGCACCGGGCTCGGCGCTCTCCGGCGCCGCCCGGAAGCCCGCTGGCGGCGCACCCCCGCCGACGTGCCGCCGCTGACAAAACTGCAGCGCGAGCTGCTTTCGTCGGCGATCGGGCTGACCCGTCGGGGCGGCGTCGTGCTGTACGCGACATGCTCGCCGCACCTGGCGGAGACGGTCGGGGTGGTCGCCGACGCGCTGCGTCGTCACCCGGTCGACGCAATCGACACCAGGGTTCTGTTCGAGCGGGCCGGCGACCTCGGTGACGGCCCCTACGTCCAGCTGTGGCCGCACCGGCACGGAACCGACGCGATGTTCGCCGCCGCGCTGCAAGTACATTGAGCCCATGCCGCCGCCGCTGATCGCGCCGTCGATCCTGGCCGCCGACTTCGCCCGGCTGGCCGACGAGGCCGCCGCCGTCGCCGGCGCCGACTGGCTGCACGTCGACGTGATGGACAACCACTTCGTACCGAACCTAACCATCGGGCTGCCGGTGGTGGAAAGCCTGCTCAAGTACACCGACATCCCGATGGATTGCCACCTGATGATCGACGACCCCGACCGCTGGGCGCCCCCTTATGCCGAAGCAGGGGCCTACAACGTCACGTTTCACGCCGAGGCCACGGACAACCCGATCGGGGTCGCCCGCGATATCCGCGCCGCGGGTGCGATGGCCGGACTCTCGGTCAAGCCCGGCACCCCGCTGGAGCCGTATCTGGAGATCCTGCGCGAGTTCGACACGTTGCTGATCATGTCTGTCGAGCCGGGGTTCGGCGGACAGCGATTCATCTCCGAGGTGCTGCCGAAAGTCGCCACCGCGCGCCGG
The DNA here is from genome assembly GCF_035314905.1 of Mycobacterium sp. GTDB lineage: Bacteria > Actinomycetota > Actinomycetes > Mycobacteriales > Mycobacteriaceae > Mycobacterium. Next base: position 4,259 of record NZ_DATFYW010000197.1, on the reverse strand, counting down.
CTCGTCGACTCGGGCGAGCTGACCGTCCTCGTTGAAATCGACGGCGGCGTCAACGAGGACACCATCGTGGAGGCCGCCGAAGCCGGGGTCGACTGCTTTGTCGCCGGGTCGGCGGTCTACAGCGCCGAGGACCCGGCCGACGCAGTGGAAGCGTTGCGCCGCAGGGCCGCTGCGGCGTCAAACCACCTTCAGCTATGAAGCATCTGGCCGCCATGCGGCTGGCTATCGACCACGCCGAGCGGGTCAAGGGCGCGACATACCCGAACCCACCGGTGGGAGCGGTCATTCTCGACGGCGACGGCGAGGTCGCCGGTGTCGGGGGAACCGAGCCTGCCGGCGGGCCGCACGCGGAAGTGGTGGCGCTGCGGCGGGCGGGGGACCTGGCCGCGGGCGGGATCGCGGTCGTCACGCTGGAACCCTGCAACCACCACGGCAAGACCCCGCCCTGTGTGGATGCGCTGCTGGCCGCGGGCATTTCGTCGATTGTGTACGCGGTGGCCGACCCGAACCCGATCGCCGCCGGCGGCGCCGCGCGGCTGGCCGAGGCAGGCGTCGACGTTGTCGGTGGCGTGCTCGCCGAGGCGGTCGCCGGCGGAACTCTGCGGGAGTGGTTGCACAAGCAGCGAACTGGACTTCCGCATGTGACATGGAAGTACGCGGCAAGCATGGACGGGCGCAGCGCAGCGGCCGACGGTACGAGCCAATGGATCACCAGCGAGGCCGCACGCGCCGACGTGCATCGCCGCCGCGCCGCGGCCGACGCGATCGTGGTGGGAACCGGCACGGTGCTCGTCGACGACCCCACGCTGACCGCCCGGCTGCCCGACGGCAGCCTCGCCGGTCGCCAGCCACTGCGGGTGGTGGTGGGAGAGCGGGAAATCTCTTCGGAAGCGAATGTTCTCAACGACGACTCGCGGACCATGCTGATCCGCACCCGCGACCCCCACGAGGTGATCAAGGCACTGGCGGACCGGACCGATGTGCTGATGGAAGGCGGTCCGACACTGGCGAGCGCGTTTCTTCGGGCCGGCTTTGTCGACCGCATCCTGGCCTACGTGGCACCGATCCTGTTGGGTGGCCCTGTTACTGCGGTCGGCGACGTCGGGGTGCCGACGATGGCTCGCGCGCTGCGATGGCAATTCGACGGCGTCGAGCGGATCGGTCCGGATGTGTTGCTGAGCCTGGTCCCCGCCGGCTAATCGGCGAACCTGTCCACCAGTGTGCTGCAGAACGCCGGCAGGTCGTCGGGCTTGCGGCTGGACACAAGGGTATTGGGACCGCTCGTGCACACCACGACTTCTTCGTCGACCCAATTGCCGCCGGCGTTGCCGATGTCGGTCTTCACGCTCGGCCATGACGTGATGGTGCGACTGCGCACGCGGTCGGCCTCGACGATAGTCCAGGGTCCGTGGCAGATCACGGCGACGGGCTTGCCCGCGTCGAAGAATCCCCTGACGAAGTCCACCGCCGCGGGAACCGTCCGCAGGAAGTCGGGGTTCGCGACGCCGCCGGGCAGCACCAAGGCCGCGTAAGCGCTGACATTCACGCTGTCCGCGGCCTTCGTCGCCTCGAAGGTGTCGGCCGCGGTCAGGTGGTTGAAGGCCTGCACCTTGCCCACTTCGGTGGATATCAGCTCGGGAGTCCCGCCTGCCTGTTCGACCGCCTTCCACGGCTCGGTGAGTTCGACCTCCTCGACACCTTCCGGGGCCACCAGGAATGCGATCGTCTTGCCGTCGAGTGGTGCGGCCATCATTGCCTCCTCCGTGTTGAAGTCTTCGCCTCGCCACGGGGATACCCGCCATCGCCGGCGGCTAACGGCCTAGTTGCGCGCCGCAACCGCCTCGCGCGAGTCGGGTTCCGGCGCGTCGGCGTGCTCGCGGCGCCCGCTGATGAACAACGCAAGGACGGCGCCGACCACGCAGATGATCGCGGTGATCGCGAAGATCTCGCCGTACTGCATCGAGAAGGCGAGCCGGTAGTTGTCGGCCTCGGCCTCCAGCCGGGCCGCGAGGCTGGCGCCGGGCGGGGTCCTGTCGGGCAGGCCGGCGAGGATCTGGTTGAACCGGTAGAGGCCCCACGCGCTGAGCGCGGCGATGCCGACCAGCATGCCGATCATGCGGGCCACCACCACCGCCGAGGAAGCGATACCGTGCTGTGCCGGCGGCACGACACGCAGCGTCGCCGACGTCAACGGCCCGATCACCAGGCCAAGGCCGATGCCGGCGAGCGCCAGGTCGGTGTCCATCATCGGCAGTGTGAACAGGCCCAGGTGATGCCGTGCGGCGAGCACGTCGACCGGCCAATGCGAGGTCAGCCGGTAGGCGAAACCGGCGATCAGCAGCCCCACGCAGGCGACCGCCCGGTCGCCGACCTTCGTGGCGATCCAGCCGCCGACGACCGCGCCGATCGGCAACGCGATCAAGAAGCGCAGCAGCAGTCCCGCCGCCTGGTTCTTGTCCAACTCCAGAACGCCCTGGCCAAACAGCTCGACATTGACCAGCGTGACCATCAGCGCGGCGCCCGCCGTCACTGACGCGCCGAGCGCGGCCAAGAACGGCCGGAAGTGCACGCCGGCCGGCTCGATCAGCCGGGTGCGCGCGAACCGCTCCCATAGGCCGAACGCGATCGCAGCGACCAGCGCACCCCCGAGGACGGGCCAGCCCCAGGTGGGAAGCACTTGCCTGCCGTCGGGCGCCGGGTTGTAGAGACCAACAACTGCCAGCCCGAGCGCGATGGCCAGCAGCACGCCGCCGACCACGTCGACCCGCTCGGGCGGCCCGTCTTTGTCGCGTGGCGGCAGGCTGACCTGGATCATCACCATCGCGATGACGGCCAGCGGCACGTTGATCCAGAACACGTCCCGCCATGTGTTCAGCAGCCAGACGATGAAGATGCCGTAGAGCGGGCCCAGCACGCTGCCCAGCTCCTGCGCGGCACCGATTCCGCCGAGCACCGCCGCCCGGCTGCGTTGTGCCCACAGGTCTGCCGCCAGCGCCAAGGTGACGGGCAGCAGCGCACCGCTGGCAGTGCCCTGGATGACGCGGCCGACCACCAGCGTGGTCAAGTCGTGTGACATCGCGGTGACCACGGAGCCGATCGCGAACACGGCCAGGCTGGCCTGCAGCAGCAGCTTGCGGCCGAAGCGGTCCGAGGCGCGGCCCAACAGCGGCATCGCCGCGACGTAGCCGAGCAGATAGCCGGTGACGATCGGGGTGACCTGCTGAATCTTGTTAATCGGGATGCCGACGTCGCGCATGATGTCGGTCATGATCGTGACGACGACGTAGGTGTCGAGAGCGCCGAGCAGCACGGCGAGGCTGCCCGCGCCGATCGCGATTCTCCGGCCGGCCCGCATGCTGGGTCACACCCCCGCGGGAGGGCTGACGGCCACCGGCTTGTTCCAGTCGGCCAGGGTCATGTCGATGGTGTTTCCGGGGCTGATCTGCACCGATGCCTTCACCAGGTCGTGGCCGCCGTCTTCACGGATCCAGGCGGTCGCCGGAACCTGGTTGGTGACCTCGGGCACAATCGCGCCGATCACGGGACCGTTGACGGTGCCTTTGACGCGGACCGTCTGAATCCCATTGATGGTTTCGCGGCCATCGCTTTTCGGGTTGGTGAAGTTGGCCAGCATGTTGGCGAGGCCCTTGTCGGGATCCAAAATGACCGACGGATCGTAGATGTCGGCGGCCGGCCCGAAGTTCGTCCACTTGTTCGGGGTCAGCGCCGCGTAGAGGTTTCCGTTCGCGACGACGAAATCCGCGTCGATGGTCTGGCCGAACGCGGTGATGTTGGCGTTGCCTTTCGCTGCGACGGCCGGGGTGTTGGTCAGATCCCCGGTCAACGAGTGCACCGGCAGGTTGGGGATCGAGCCGGTCACCTGCAGCACCAGGTGCACGCTCTTGAGGTTCTTCGTGGTGTCGCTGGACTGTTTGAGCAGCGTCGCTGCATCCGGCAACGGGGCGTTCGAGGTGTTGTTCGATGACGAGCACCCGGCGATGAGGGCGGTGATGAGGGCGAGAACGGCGAGAACGGCAGCGGAATTCCGGCGGCGCATCGGCATGACTGCATCGTAAAGGGTCACGCCGCCCGGCCCCGGTTGCGCACTAGCCTGGGCAGATGTTCACCGGCATCGTCGAAGAGGTTGGGCGCGTAGTCGGAAAGTCGGATCTGCCCGATGCGGTGAGGCTGCAGATCCGCGGCCCGATCGTCACGAGCGACGCGTCGCCGGGGGATTCGATCGCGGTCAACGGCGTGTG
>NZ_DATFYW010000196.1:0-9221 GCF_035314905.1 Mycobacterium sp. | reverse complement strand
CGAGCTCGCGGACCGGTTCGGCGCGACGGTGCTGCTCAAGGGCAACGTCACCGTCATCGCCGACCCCGGCGGCCCGGTCTACCTGAACCCCGCCGGGCAGTCCTGGGCCGCCACGGCCGGTTCGGGCGACGTGCTGTCCGGGATGATCGGCGCGCTGCTGGCCGCCGGCCTGCCCACCGGAGAAGCCGCCGCGGCCGCCGCTTTCGTGCACGCCCGCGCCGCGAACCTGTCCGCCGCCGATCCCGGACCTGACCCGGCGCCGACGTCGGCGTCGCGCATCCTCGCCCACATCCGCTCCGCCGTCGCAGCCCTATAACGGAAGGACCAGCCAATGCCCCACGCATCGCACCCGACCCCGGCCCTCGCACCGGCCTACACCGGGCGGTTGTTCACCGCGCCGATCCCGTCACTGCGTCTGCCCGACGACTCGATGGATCCCGACGCGGCCCAGCTGTTCATCCACGACGAGTTGATGCTCGACGGCAGCTCACGGCTGAACCTGGCGACGTTCGTCACCACGTGGATGGAACCGCAGGCCGAGAAGCTGATGGCCGAGACGTTCGACAAGAACATGATCGACAAGGACGAATACCCGGTCACCGCGGCCATCGAACAACGGTGCGTCTCGATGGTGGCCGACCTGTTCCACGCCGAACATCTGCGCGACGACGACCCCAACAGCGCGACCGGCGTCTCCACGATCGGCTCCAGCGAGGCGGTGATGCTGGGCGGGCTGGCGCTGAAATGGCGGTGGAGGCAGCGCGTCGGCGACGGCTGGCGCACGCGCGCCCCGAACCTGGTCATGGGGTCCAACGTGCAGGTGGTGTGGGAGAAGTTTTGCCGCTACTTCGAGGTCGAACCGCGGTACCTGCCGATGGAGGAGGGCCGCTACGTGATCACCCCCGAGCAGGTTCTCGACGCCGTCGACGACGACACCATCGGCGTGGTCGCCATCCTCGGCACCACCTACACCGGTGAGCTGGAACCGATCGGGCGGATCGCCGCGGCCCTGGACAAGCTTGCCGCCGACGGCGGTGTCGACGTCCCGATGCACATCGACGCGGCGAGCGGCGGTTTCGTCGTCCCATTCCTGTATCCCGACCTGGAATGGGACTTCCGGCTGCCGCGCGTCGCGTCGATCAACGTCAGCGGCCACAAGTACGGGCTGACGTATCCCGGTATCGGCTTCGTCGTGTGGCGCAACCGCGAAAGCCTGCCCCAGGAGTTGGTGTTCCGGGTCAACTACCTGGGCGGCGACATGCCGACCTTCACACTGAACTTCTCCCGGCCGGGCAGCCAGGTCATCGGGCAGTACTACAACTTCCTGCGGCTTGGCCGTGCCGGCTACACCCAGGTGATGCAGACGCTGTCGTCGACCGCACGCTGGATCGCCGACGAACTAGGCAAGAGCAAACACTTCAAGGTGATCTCCGACGGCTCGGACATCCCGGTGGTGGCGTTTCAGCTCGCGGGTGATTTCGGATACACCGAGTTCGACGTGTCCGCCGCCCTGAGGTCCTACGGCTGGCAGGTGCCGGCGTACACGATGCCCGACAATGCGACCGACGTCTCCGTGCTGCGTGTCGTGGTGCGCGAAGGCCTCTCGGCGGACCTGGCCCGGTGTCTGCGGGACGACCTCACGGGCGTCCTGCAGCACCTTGACGCGCTCAAACCCCGAGGTTTCTTCAACAACCAACGGCTCTTCGCGCACTGAAACCGGCACCGGCCGGCGCGGCGCGCCGACCGGTTCTGGGACAATCGTCAGCGGTGATCTGACATGCATTCGATTCCGCTGGCGACCCCGCCGAACACCGGGCCCAACACCTCGGCCGAAGCCGTGGTGGACCTCGACGCGATCGCCAACAACGTCAAGGTGCTGCGCGAGCATGCCGGTGACGCCGCGGTGATGGCCGTCGTCAAGGCCGACGGCTACGGACACGGCGCAAGCCGCGTCGCCCGTGCCGCGCTGGCGGCAGGGGCCGCCGAACTCGGCGTGGCGACCACGGACGAGGCGCTCGCGCTGCGCCGCGACGGCATCAACGCACCGCTGCTGTCGTGGCTGCACGCCCCGGGCAGCGACTTCGCACCCGCGTTGCAGTCCGACATCCAGATCGCGGTGTCGTCGGTGCGCCAACTCGGCGAAGTGCTCGACGCGGTCCGGCGCACCGGCATCACCGCATCCGTCACGGTCAAGGTCGACACCGGGCTCAACCGCAACGGGGTCAGCGCCGCCGAATACCCGGTGATGCTCGACTCGCTGCTTCGTGCCCAGGCCGAGGGCGCGATCGGTGTGCGCGGGCTGATGTCCCACCTGGTGCACGCCGACGATCCCGAGCACCCCACCAACGATCTTCAGGCTCAGCGGTTTTCGGATATGATCGCGCAGGCTCGCGCACACAGGGTGCGCTACGAGATCGCCCACCTGTCGAACTCGCCTGCGGCCATGTCACGCCCCGACCTCGCCTACGACATGGTGCGGCCAGGAATCGCGGTGTACGGCTTGAGCCCGATCCCCGAGCGTGGTCAAATGGGGCTGGTGCCGGCGATGACGCTCAGATGCTCTGTCGCGCTGGTCAAATCGGTACGCGCGGGGGAGGGCGTGTCTTACGGTCACACCTGGCTCGCCGAGCGCGACACCACGCTGGCGTTGATGCCGATCGGCTACGCCGACGGCGTGTACAGGGCACTGAGCGGGCGGATGGACGTGCTGATCAACGGCCGGCTACGGCGCAGCGTCGGACGGATCTGCATGGACCAGTTCGTCGTCGACCTCGGGCCGAACGAAACGGACGTCCACGAGGGCGACACCGCGGTGCTGTTCGGCCCCGGCACCGAAGGTGAACCGACCGCACAGGACTGGGCCGACCTGCTCGACACCATCCACTACGAGATCGTGACCAGCCCGCGTGGACGAGTGACCCGGGTCTACCGGGAGGCCGGCCAAATTGGCTGAGAAAAAACCGCGGCAGCGCAGAGCCAAGACTCTCGACGAAAGGCTGGTGCGCCGGGCGGCGAAAAGTGCTGAACGCCTCCTTACGACGAGTAACGGCGACGAATTGCGCGGCCGCCGCGCGCGCCAGGCCGGCTGGATGGCCGGCGTCGCGGGACTGGCCGCTGTCGGCACCGTCGCCGGGGTGTCCGCCGCCCGCTCGGTCGGCAAGCGCAAAGACGTCGACGACCCCCATGCCGGGGAGAATTTCGACCTACTCGACGCCGATCGCGGTGGGGTGGTGACAACGCCGGACGGGGTGCCGCTGGCCGTGCGCGAGGTCGGGCCAGAAGATGCCCCGCTCACCGTCGTGTTCGCGCATGGTCTCTGTATGTGCATGGGCGCGTTCCACTTTCAGCGGGCACGCCTCGAAGAGGAGTGGGGCGAGCAGGTCCGCATGGTGTTCTACGACCAGCGGGGCCACGGCCAGTCCGGGGAAGCGCCCACCGACACCTACACGGTGACTCAACTGGGGCGCGACCTGGAAACGGTCCTGCAAGTCACGGTCCCCCGCGGCCCGGTGGTGTTGGTCGGCCATTCGATGGGCGGCATGACCGTGCTGTCGCACGCCCGGCAGTACCCGCAGCATTACGGCAGCCGCGTCGTCGGTGCGGCGCTGATCTCCTCGGCTGCCGAGGGCCTCCCGAGGTCCCCGCTGGGCGAGATCCTGCAAAACCCGGCGCTGGAGGCGGTCCGTTTCGCGGCCCGCTACGCGCCCAAGCTCGTGCTTCGCGGTCGCGGCGCGGCGCGCTCGGTGCTTCGTCCGATCCTGCGCGCCGCGTCGTACGGTGACGAGAAGATCAGCCCAACTGTTGTGGCGTTCTCGGAGAAGATGATCCACGACACGCCTGTCACCACGATGGTCGAGTTCCTTCATGCGCTGGAGGTCCACGATGAGAGCGCCGCGCTGCCCGTGCTGGCCAACATCGCGACGCTGATCGCCTGCGGCGACCACGATTCGCTGACTCCGCCGACGCATTCGAAGGAGATGGCGGCGGCGCTGCCGAAATCCGAGCTGGTGATCGTCGGCGGCGCCGGGCATCTCGTGCAGCTCGAGCAGCCGGAGGCGATCGACGACGCGCTGGTCCGACTGGTGGAACGCGCGACACCCTCGAAACTCGTCGCGTTCACCCGCAGGCTTCGCGAGAAGATGAGGCCGCATGGGTAACAGCGCGACGCTGCTGTTTGCCGACGAGACCTTCGCGCTGGGCGAGCGGCTGGGCGCCGAGCTGCGCGCGGGGGACGTGGTGGTGCTGTCGGGCCCACTCGGTGCGGGAAAGACCGTGCTGGCGAAGGGTATTGCGCGGGGGATGGACGTCGAGGGGCCTGTGACGTCACCGACGTTCGTGCTGGCCCGCGTGCACCGGGCTCGGCGTGCCGGAGGGCCAGCCATGGTGCACGTCGACATGTACCGGCTGCTCGACCACACCGGCAGCGATCTGCTGGGCGAGCTGGATTCGCTCGACCTCGACACCGACCTCGACCAGGCCGTCGTGGTGGTCGAATGGGGGGAGGGGCTGGCCGAGCGGCTTTCGGACCGCCACCTCGACGTGCGCTTGCAGCGCGGCACCGACTCCGACATCCGCACCGCCACATGGCAGTGGAGCCGGCAGTGATCGTGCTGGCGATCGACACGTCCACCCCCGCGGTCACGGCCGGAATCGTGCGCCGCGGCGAGGGCGGCCCCGAGGTGCTCGCCGAGCGCGTCACCGTGGATGCGCGCGCGCACGCGGAACAGCTGACGCCGAACGTGCTGGAAGCGCTGGCCGATGCCGGGCTCACCTTTGGCGACCTCGGCGCCGTCGTGGTGGGCTGCGGGCCGGGGCCGTTCACCGGCCTGCGGGTCGGCATGGCCACCGCCGCCGCATACGGCCACGCGCTCGACGTGCCAGTGTGTGGCGTGTGCAGCCTCGACGCGATCGGCGCGGTCACCACAGGTGAGGTGCTCGTGGTCACCGACGCACGTCGCCGCGAGGTCTACTGGGCGCGCTATCGCGACGGCGCGCGCATCGCCGGGCCCGCGGTCAACAAGGCCGCCGAGGTTCCGGCCGGATCCGACGAGGCGGTCGCCGGATCGCCCGAACACGCCGCGGTGTTCGACCTGCCGCGGCTCGAGGCGACCCACCCGACAGCACGCGGGCTGGTGCGGGCCGTCACCTGCTGGGCCGCGACACCCGCACCCCTGGTCCCGATCTATCTGCGCCGCCCTGATGCGAAGACTCTCGCCGAGCGCGAGGCGCTGGCGCGATGAGCCTGACGATCGACGCGCTGACCCGGGGCGACGTCGCCCGATGCGCCGAACTGGAAGCCGAGCTGTTCGACGGGGACGACCCGTGGCCCGCGTCGGCTTTCCTGCACGAGCTCGGCGCCCGGCACAACCACTACGTCGCCGCCCGCGCCGATGACAGCCTCGTCGGCTACGCCGGCATCGCGCGGCTCGGCCTGTTGCCGCCGCACGAATACGAAGTGCACACCATCGGCGTCGACCCGACCTATCAGGGGCAGGGAATCGGCCGGCAACTGCTGGACGCGTTACTCGAGTTCGCCCGCGGCGGCGCGGTGTATCTGGAGGTGCGCACCGACAACGCGGCCGCGATCTCGCTGTACCGCAGAGCGGGCTTCGTCGAGGTCGGACTGCGCAAGCGCTACTACCGCCTCAGCGGTGCCGACGCGTACACGATGCGGCGGGATCCGCCGGGCGCCGCGAGGAGACAAGCACCGTGACTGTCGTTCTCGCGATCGAAAGCTCCTGCGACGAAACCGGTGTCGGGATCGCCGAACTGCACCCCGACGGAACCGTGACCCTGCTCGCCGACGAGGTTGCCTCCAGCGTCGACGAGCACGCCCGGTTCGGCGGCGTGGTGCCCGAGATCGCGTCTCGCGCGCACCTGGAAGCCCTCGGCCCGACGATGCGCCGCGCGCTGGCGACGGCCGGTGTGGCCAAGCCCGACATCGTCGCTGCCACCATCGGTCCCGGGCTTGCCGGGGCGCTGCTGGTCGGCGTCGCCGCCGCCAAGGCGTATGCGGCGGCCTGGGACGTGCCGTTCTACGCGGTGAACCACCTCGGCGGTCACCTGGCCGCCGACGTCTACGATCACGGCCCCCTGCCGGAGTGCGTCGGGCTACTCGTGTCCGGCGGCCATACGAGCCTGCTGCACGTGCGGTCGCTGGGCGAGCCGATCGTCGAACTCGGCAGCACGGCCGACGACGCGGCCGGCGAGGCCTACGACAAGGTGGCGCGGCTGCTCGGGCTGGGCTATCCGGGCGGGAAGGTGCTCGACGACCTCGCGCGCACCGGCGACCGCGGCGCGGTCGTGTTCCCGCGCGGGATGACCGGTCCGTGCGACGACCCGTACGCGTTCAGCTTCTCCGGCCTGAAGACCTCGGTGGCCCGTTATCTGGAAAGCCACCCCGGCTACTCGCCCGCCGACGTCGCCGCGGGCTTCCAGGAAGCGGTCGCCGACGTGCTGACCGCCAAAGCGGTGCGCGCCGCCACCGACCTCGGCGTGTCCACGCTGTTGATCGCCGGCGGGGTGGCCGCCAACTCCCGGCTGCGCGAGCTGGGCGAACAGCGTTGCATTTCGGCGGGACTGACGCTGCGGATCCCGCGGCCGCGGCTGTGCACGGACAACGGCGCGATGATCGCGTCGTTCGCGGCGCACCTCGTTGCGGCAGGCGCGGAGCCATCCGCGCTGGTCGCGGCCGCCGACCCGGGGCTTCCCGTCGTTTCCTCAAACGTGTAGCAGGCCTCCCTTGAGTGCTAGCACTCCCATGTATAGAGTGCTAGGTGGCAGGCGGACAGCTCCCGGGTCGGCACCCGCGACGACGGCGCGAGGGCAGGGCGTTTTGCCGAACACCTGGTAATTCCGACAGGTCTGGGGAAGGCCCCAGATCGCATCCCGATCAACTGGAGGGCTCTAACGTGGCGAGCGTTAACATCAAGCCACTCGAGGACAAGATCCTCGTTCAGGCCAACGAGGCCGAGACCACGACCGCGTCCGGTCTGGTCATCCCCGACACCGCCAAGGAGAAGCCGCAGGAAGGCACCGTTGTCGCCGTCGGCCCCGGCCGTTGGGATGAGGACGGCGAGAAGCGGATCCCGCTGGACGTGTCCGAGGGCGACACCGTCATCTACAGCAAGTACGGCGGCACCGAGATCAAGTACAACGGCGAGGAGTATTTGATTCTGTCGGCCCGCGACGTGCTGGCGATCGTCAACAAGTAGCGACGAGCGTGTCCGCCCCGGCGATCCCCGCGTGACAGCGGCGGATTACCGGGGCGGCACGCGTGTGAAGACGGGACACGTTTATGGCAAAGCAGATTGAATACCACGAAACCGCACGCCGTGCGCTGGAGGCAGGGGTCGACAAGCTCGCGGACGTGGTTCGCGTGACGCTGGGCCCGCGCGGCCGACATGTCGTGCTGGCCAAGGCCTTCGGCGGTCCGACGGTCACCAACGACGGCGTCACCATCGCACGGGAGATCGACCTGGAAGACCCGTTCGAGAACCTGGGCGCCCAGCTGGTGAAGTCGGTGGCGACCAAGACCAACGACGTAGCCGGCGACGGCACCACCACCGCGACGGTGTTGGCGCAGGCGTTGGTGAAAGGCGGCCTGCGCAACGTCGCCGCGGGCGCCAACCCGATCAAGCTCGGGGCGGGCATCTCCAAGGCGGCCGACGCGGTCTCCGAAGCGCTACTGGCGGCGGCCACCCCGGTGACCGAGAAGAACGCGATCGCACAGGTGGCCACCGTGTCGTCACGCGACGAGCAGATCGGCGAGTTGGTCGGTGAGGCGATGACCAGGGTCGGCCACGACGGCGTGGTGACCGTCGAGGAATCGTCGACGCTTTCCACCGAGCTGGAGATCACCGACGGCGTCCAGTTCGACAAGGGCTTCCTGTCGGCGTACTTCATCACCGACTTCGACGCGATGGAAGCCGTTCTGGAGGACGCGTATGTGCTCCTGCACCGTGAGAAGATCAGCTCGCTGCCGGACTTCCTGCCGCTTTTGGAGAAGGTGGCGCAGACCGGTAAGCCGCTGCTGATCATCGCCGAAGACGTCGAGGGTGAGGCGCTGTCCACGTTGGTGGTCAACGCGATCCGTAAGACGCTGAGGACCGTCGCGGTCAAGGCGCCGTTCTTCGGCGATCGCCGCAAGGCGTTCCTGGAGGATCTCGCGGTGGTGACCGGCGCGCAGGTGGTCAACCCCGACGTCGGCCTGCTGCTGCGTGAGGTCGGCCCGGAGGTGCTCGGCACGGCCCGGCGGATCGTGGTCACCAAGGACACCACCACGATCATCGACGGCGGCGGCGGTGAGGAGGCCATCGCGGCGCGGGCGAGGCAGCTGCGCGCCGAGATCGAAACCACCGAATCCGACTGGGACCGCGAAAAGCTCGAGGAACGGCTGGCCAAGCTGGCCGGCGGGGTAGCGGTGATCAAGGTCGGCGCGGCCACCGAGACCGCGCTCAAGGAGCGCAAGGAGAGCGTCGAGGACGCGGTGGCGGCCGCCAAGGCCGCGGTCGAAGAGGGCATCGTGCCGGGCGGCGGCTCGGCCCTGGTGCAGGCCCGCTCGAAGCTCGCCGAGCTGCGCGGTTCGCTGGACGGCGACGAGGCACTCGGCGTCGACGTGTTCACGGGGGCACTGACGGCGCCGCTGTACTGGATCGCCACCAATGCCGGGCTGGACGGCGCCGTCGCGGTGAACCGAGTCAGCGAGTTGCCCGCGGGCCACGGGCTGAACGCGGCCACGCTGACCTATGGCGACCTTGTCGCCGACGGCGTCATCGACCCGGTCAAAGTCACCCGGTCCGCGGTGCTCAACGCCGCCTCGGTGGCCCGGATGGTGCTCACCACCGAGACGGCCGTTGTCGAGAAAGTAAGCCACGACGACGACGATGATCACGGGCATGGTCACGGCCATCACCATCACTAGAAGCACCTTGTAACGAAGCACCCCCGGTCAATTGGCCGGGGGTGCCTTCGTTTGTTGGGCGTTGGAGCGGGCCGCGGTCAGTTAGCCCGCCCGTCAGGGTCGACGCGCTGCCGCACGCGGTGCAATGTGATACTCGTCATATGACCACTGGTCACACCGGGCAGAAAGGCGGCAGCTCATGACCACGAGGGACAAGTACACGGACGTGCCCGCGCCCTACTCGTGGGAGGTCGCCAGTGCCGGCGACGCGCGCTTCACGTGGGAGTACGACGACGGGCGCGCCCGGCTCCTTTCCCTA
>NZ_DATFYW010000195.1:0-7602 GCF_035314905.1 Mycobacterium sp. | reverse complement strand
CTGCACCGCGTCGCCGGTCTGGTCCGCCTGGATCCTGACGTCACGCAGTGCGATCTGGCCGATGTTCGTGCTGCTGCCGTCGACCGCGGACTCCTGAGACGCGGTCTGGGATATCTGCCCGGAGCTGCAGCCGGTCAGGGTTGCGGCGGCAAAGATGCTCAGGACGGCCAGTCCGCTGGCGGCCGCGGCGCGTGTCTTGAAGCGGTTCACGAGATTCTCTCCTGCTGGACTGGCGATCGGCCGGGCGGTGGGCCGCCAGTATCCGACTATGCACAGTAGTGGGTCCGGGCCCCGGGAGCGAAGCGGCCTCGGGCGATTGGGCCGCGCAGGAGATCCGCACGACCGGCCCGCGAGACTCCGGCGAGGCCGCCGAGCGGCTACCTGCGGCGGCGCCGGATCGTGTGGCCGAAGCACGATTTCGTCACCGTGTCAACCCCCATTCTTCACCCGCGGTGCCCCTGACCTGCACCGTTGATCAACGCGTGTCAGCCGGCCGTGCTAGCATGGGATGGCGAAAGGGGCTCGAATCAGATGATTTTTAAGGTCGGAGACACCGTTGTCTATCCACACCACGGTGCTGCGTTGATCGAAGCGATCGAAACCCGGACCATCAAAGGCGAGCAGAAAGAATACCTCGTCTTGAAGGTTGCCCAGGGTGACCTGACAGTTCGAGTACCCGCAGAAAACGCCGAGTATGTCGGTGTGCGCGACGTGGTCGGCCAGGAGGGTCTGGACAAGGTCTTCCAGGTGCTGCGCGCGCCGCACACCGAGGAGCCGACCAACTGGTCGCGCCGGTACAAGGCCAACCTGGAGAAACTTGCCTCCGGCGACGTGAACAAGGTCGCCGAGGTGGTTCGCGACCTGTGGCGCCGCGACCAGGAGCGGGGGCTGTCGGCCGGCGAGAAGCGGATGCTGGCCAAGGCCCGGCAGATCCTGGTCGGCGAGCTGGCGCTGGCCGAGAACACCGACGACGCCAAGGCGGCGACCATCCTCGACGAGGTTTTGGCCGCCGCGTCCTGACCGGTGACGCGCACGGTCGCGGTCGTCCCGGCCGCGGGGTCCGGCGAGCGGCTGGGCGCCGGTAAGCCGAAAGCGTTCGTTGACATCGGCGGACGCACGATGCTGCAACGGACGGTGGCCGGCCTCCTCGATTCCGGAGTTGTCGATCGTGTCGTTGTGGCCGTCACGGCGACCAAGATCGGCGACGCGAAGCTGCTGGTGGGCGACCTCTCCACCATCGTGGCCGGCGGTGTGAACCGCGCCGAGTCCGTTCGGCTGGCGCTCGACGCGGTCGACGACGCGGACTGGCTGCTCGTCCACGACGCGGCGCGCGCACTCACCCCCGCGAGCGTGATAGTGCGCGTGGTCGACGCGCTCCGCGCCGGTCTACCCGCCGTGATCCCGGTGCTGCCCGTGTCCGACACGATCAAGGCGGTGGACGCCGGCGGCGTCGTGATCGGCACGCCCGAGCGCGCCGGCCTGCGGGCCGTGCAAACGCCGCAGGGATTCCAGGCGCCGCTGCTGCGGGAGGCCTACGCACGGGCCGGCGATCTGCCCGTCACCGACGACGCCTCGACGGTCGAGCACATCGGTGCTGCGGTCCACGTCGTGGCCGGGGATCCGCTGGCGTTCAAGATCACCACCGCTCTTGACCTGCTGCTGGCCGAAGCGGTGCTGCGGAGCAACGCATGACGGGTCTGCGGGTGGGGCTGGGCACCGACGTGCACCCGATCGAGCCCGGCAGACCCTGCTGGCTCGTCGGGCTGTTGTTCGACGACGCCGACGGCTGCGCCGGTCATTCCGACGGCGACGTCGCCGCGCATGCCCTCTGCGACGCGGTCCTGTCCGCGGCCGGCCTCGGCGATGTCGGTGCGGTGTTCGGCGTCGGCGATCCGCGCTGGGAAAACGTGAGCGGTCGCGACATGCTGGCGCACGTGCGCGGCCTGCTGGCCGGACAGGGCTACACCGTCGTGAACGCGGCGGTGCAGGTGGTCGGCAACCGCCCCAGGGTGGGGCCGCGGCGGGCGGAGGCCCAGAACGTGCTCTCGGAGGCGCTCGGCGCCCCGGTCTCGGTTTCGGCCACCACCACCGACGGACTCGGGCTTACCGGTCGCGGCGAGGGATTGGCCGCCATCGCGACGGCATTGGTGGGCAGCCTCGAATAGGCCGGTAAGCTGGCACGTCGTGACCGATCGCGCCCAGCTGCGGCTCTACGACACCTACGCCGGTGCCGTGCGCGATTTCGTCCCGTTGCGGCCCGGCCGGGTGTCGATCTACTTGTGCGGCGCCACTGTGCAGGGCCTGCCGCACATCGGGCATGTCCGCAGTGGCGTGGCGTTCGACGTTTTGCGCCGGTGGCTGCTGGCGCGCGGCTTCGACGTCGCGTTCATCCGCAACGTGACCGACATCGACGACAAGATCCTCAACAGGGCGGCCGACGCGGGCAGGCCGTGGTGGGAATGGGCTGCCACCCACGAGCGCGCGTTCTCGGCCGCCTACGACGCGCTCGGTGTGCTGCCGCCGTCGGCCGAACCACGCGCCACCGGCCACATCACCCAGATCGTCGAGCTGATCCAGCGGCTGATCGACACCGGTCACGCCTACACCGGTGCCGGCGACGTCTACTTCGACGTGCTGAGCTTCGCCGAGTACGGCAATTTGTCCGGCCACAAGATCGACGACGTTCACCAGGGCGAGGGTGTCGGCGCGGGCAAACGCGACCAGCGCGATTTCACGCTGTGGAAGGGCGCCAAGCCCGGCGAGCCGTCATGGCCGACGCCGTGGGGGCGGGGGCGGCCGGGCTGGCATTCCGAATGCGTCGCGATGGCACACGAGTACCTCGGCTCGGAATTCGACATTCATGCCGGCGGAATGGATTTGGTTTTCCCCCATCACGAGAACGAGATTGCGCAGGCCCGCGCCGCCGGCGACCCGTTCGCGCGCTACTGGCTGCACAACGGCTGGGTCACGATGGGCGGCGAGAAGATGAGCAAGTCGCTGGGCAACGTGTTGTCGATCCCGGCGGTGCTGCAACGGGTACGCCCCGCCGAGCTGCGCTACTACCTCGGCAGCGCCCACTACCGGTCGATGCTGGAGTTCTCGGAGACCGCGCTGCAGGACGCGGTCAAGGCCTACATCGGCATCGAGGAGTTTCTGCACCGTGTCCGCAACAGGGTCGGCGCGGTGGTCCCCGGCATCTGGACACCGCGGTTCGGGGCCGCGCTCGACGACGACCTCGCCGTGCCGATCGCGCTGGCCGAGGTGCACGCCGCACGCGCGGAGGGCAACCGGGCCCTGGAATCGGGCGACCACGAGACCGCGCTGGCTCGGGCGAGCGAAATCCGCGCGATGATGGGCATTTTGGGTTGCGACCCCCTCGACGAGCACTGGGATTCGCGGGAGCGGACATCGGCGGCGTTGGCGGCCGTCGACGTGCTCGTGCACGCCGAGTTGGAGCGCCGCCAGGAGGCGCGCGAGCACCGCGACTGGGCGCAGGCCGACACGATCCGGGACCGGTTGAAAAAGGCCGGCATCGAGGTCACCGACACCGCGGACGGCCCACAGTGGTCACTGCTGGACGGGGAAAGCAAATAGATGGCCGGAAACTCCCGGCGCCGGGGTGCGGTGCGCAAGCCCGGCACCAAGAAGGGCCCGACGGTCGGCTCGGGTGGTGTCCGCAGGCGGGGGCTTCAGGGCCGTGGGGCGACCCCGCCGGCGCACCTGCGTCCAAACCATCCGGCGGCCAAACGTGCTGCGGCCAAACAACAATCGCGCCGCCCAGCCAGGAGGGCCGACGACGCCGAAGTCGTCTTGGGCCGCAATCCGGTGCTCGAATGTCTGCGTGCCGGCGTGCCGGCCACTGCTCTGTACGTCGCGCTCGGTGCGGAGGCGGACGAGCGGCTGACCGAATCAGTAACCCGCGCAGCCGATTCGGGCATTCCGATCCTGGAGGTGCCCAGAGCTGACCTTGACCGCATCAGCGCCAACGGGCTGCATCAGGGCATCGCGCTGCAGGTACCGCCGTACGAATACGCCCATCCCGACGACCTGCTCGCCGCGGCGCGTGAACACACCGAACCGGTCCTGATCGTGGCGCTGGACAATATCTCCGACCCGCGTAACCTCGGTGCGATCGTCCGCTCGGTCGCCGCGTTCGGCGGCCACGGTGTGCTGATCCCACAGCGGCGCAGCGCGTCGGTGTCGGCGGTCGCGTGGCGCACGAGCGCAGGCGCGGCGGCCAGGTTGCCCGTCGCCCGCGCCACGAATCTCAACCGGACACTGAGAGATTGGGCCGGCAGAGGACTGCGGGTGATCGGCCTGGACGCCGGCGGCGAGACGACGCTCGACGAACTGGACGGCACCGACGATCTGGTGATCGTCGTCGGGTCCGAGGGCAAGGGCCTGTCTCGGCTTGTCCGCGAAAACGCCGATGCGATCGTATCGATTCCGATGGCGGGACCCGCCGAATCGCTCAACGCGTCGGTCGCGGCCGGTGTGGTGCTGGCCGAGGTCTCCCGCCAACGGCGAAGCTGACCGGGGCACGCTACGGATGCGGCGGCAGCGTGTCGACCGCGGGCGGCGGGCCGGGCCAGACCAGCAGCAGCCGGCACGGGGCGTGGTCGACGATGAACCTGCTGGCGTGCCCGAGGCTCCGCGGCCCGAGGTGGCTCATGTCGCCGTCGCGTGCCAGGACCAGCAGCTCGGCGCCGTCGGCGGCCGCGACGACCTCACGCTCCGTGCGTCCTGTCCGTTCGACCCGGGTGCATCGGCGCCCCAGTCGGGCTGCGGCCTCGTCGAGCAACTGCTCCGCCGCGGCGCAGGCGAGGCTTTCGACCTGACGGCCCGGATCGCGGTGCGAGTGGCGGCGTCCGAGCAGTCCCGCGTAGGCGCCGCGGGCGGCGTCGGCGACGTCGGGATCGGTCACGTGCAGCAGCACGATGTCGGCGTCGGCGGGGGCGTACCGGCGGACGGCGTCGACACAGGCAGGCCACGTGCCTTCGACGATCCAGGCGACCACCGTCATAAGGCAATGCCTCCCAGCACGTGCAGCGATACCCACAATGCCACCACGGCGGCCGCCAGTGCGGCAGGCGCGGTGAGTAGGCCGAGGAGGGTGAAGTCGGCAAGGCGGGCCCCGTGGTTGTGCTGGCGGAGGATCCGCCGCCACAGCAGCGTGGCCAGCGAGCCCGCATAGCTCAGGTTCGGGCCGATGTTGACCCCGATCAGCACCGCCAACACGGCCGGCGGCCCGGCCGTGGCGGTGAGCGGCAGCAGGACCAGCACCGCTGGAAGGTTGTTGATCACGTTGGCGAGCACCGCCGCGACGGCCGCGATCGCCAGCAAGCCGGTCAGGCTCGTGCTGTGCGGCACCCATTCGCGCAGCGCGGAGTCGAGGCCGTTGTCGATCACCGCGCGCACCACGACGGCCAGCGCCAGCACGAACGCCAGGAAGGGCAGATCGGCCGCCGCGACGATTCCGGCGACGGTCCCCCGCCCCCGCGGGCGGGACAGCCGCGTCCGCGACAATGCGTGCAGCGCCAGCACCAGCGCGCCGGCGGCGGCCGCCCAGGCCGGGTTGACGCCGGCCGCCGAGGTGATGACGAACCCGGCCAGTGTGGCGGCCACCGTCGCGATCGCGAACCATGGCGGCGCCGCGGGCTCCGCAGCGGGCGCGGTCGTTGCGGCCGACAGGTCGGCGGCGAAGTAACGCCGGAAAACGATGTACTCGACGGCGATCGCCGCGACCCAGGGCAGCGCCATCAACCCCGCGAACCGCACGAAACTCAACCCGACTGCGCGCAGCGCCAACAGGTTCGTCAGGTTCGACACCGGCAGCAGCAACGACGCGGTGTTGGAGAGGTGGGTGCAGGCATAGACATGCGGGCGTGCCCGGGCCCCGAGGCGCGCGGCGGTGACGAACACCACCGGTGTCAACAGCACGACCGTCGCGTCCAGGCTGAACACCGCGGTCACCACCGAGGCCACCGCGAACACCGCGAGCAGCAACCGGTCGGGCCGACCGGACGCGACCCGGGCCATCCACACGCCGCACCAGTCGAACAGGCCCTCGTGGGCGCACAACTGGGCGAGCACCAGCACCGCCGCCAAAAAGCCCACCACCGGCGCCAGTTCGGACAACTCGTTGCCCGCGTCGGTGACCGAGATCGCCCCGAACAGCACCGCGACAACAGCGGCCGGCACGGCGATCACCGCCTCCGGCCAGCCGAACGGCCGGATCACCGCCCACGCCAGCACCGCTATCAACAGGACGACGGAGCACGCCTCCGCCACCGCCTCGCTCAGGCGACCAGCCCTTCCGGCCCGGTTGTGCCCCTCACCGCCAGGGGTTTTCGGGTTGCCAGGCGGACGGCATGTGCAGCGCGACGTCATCCTCGGCCGCCAGCCGGCTCAGCACCCGCACCGTCGTGTCGAGGTCGTCGGCGGCGTACGGCAGCGCCCGCAGCGGCTCGGTCAGGGGCCGGAAGAAGTCATCCCAGTGGATCAGGATCACGCGCCGGGCGCCGACGGCGCGCACGGTTTCGGTCCAGTAGTCGGCCATGTACTGCTCGGGCAGCAGCCCGAGCTGACCCACACCGAGATACACCGCGTCGGCGCGCTGCCCCGACAGCGCACCGGCAACGAAGCCTGCGCTGCCCTGTATCAGCAGGCGCCGGTCCGTCGGCCGGTGGTGCACCAGCGTCGACCAGGCTTCGCCGCACTTGTACTCCGTCACCTTCGCCGGCGGGGCCAGCGGTTCGGTGATCACGCCGGGATACCGGTCGGGCGGGCTGTGTTTGGACTCGATCAGCGTCACCTCGTAGGCGCCCAGGGTGATCGCCTCGCCGGATGTCGCGACGACGATCTGGTCCTCGGGCAGCTCGTGTCCCCGGCCGATGTTCGCGGCCGACTCGCCGCCGATCAGCTTCGCGCCCGTTCGCGCGGCCACCACGGCGGAGTCCAGCGCATGGTCGTAGTGCGTGTGGACGGGCATCACGGCGTCCAGCCGGCTGATGCGTGCGCGCTCGAGGCAGCCGATGACTCGCTCCAGCGACGGCGCCAGCCTGCTCAGCCCGACGGTCAGCAGGTTCGGGCGGGAGAAGAAGCCGTCGGTCATCAGCGCCGAGCCGCCGTCGTCGATGAGCAACGTCGCGACGCCCAGCCAGGTGACGGTCAACGGATCGCCGGCTTCGGCGGCGGGCACATCGAACCGGTCGGCGAAGTCCGTGATGACGGGACGGCCCAGCCTGATGCGCATGCCGCAACACTACGGCGGTTGCTGGCCTGCCGGTGCGAGCATTTCCTTCCATCCGGCGTCGCCGGTGTTGGTCGAATTCGTGACGGTGTACTTCGAGCCGTCGGGCGCTATCACCTCGCCGCTCTGTGGGCTGTAAATGGCCGCAGGGCCCGAAGCCGGAGTGTAGCTGCACGGGTTGGGTTGTTGCCCGCTGCACTGGACCGTGTCCGACCCCGGCCTGCTGAGCGGGTCACTGGTGGGCGCCGGGGGCGCCGGCAGCTGATCGGCCGGCAGCGGGTTCATCCCGTTGTTGATGCTCGGCGCCGGGATCACCCTGCCCGGGTCAACGGGCTGGTCACAGCGCGCCC
>NZ_DATFYW010000194.1:0-5955 GCF_035314905.1 Mycobacterium sp. | reverse complement strand
GCCGGTCTGCTGCCCGATCCGAAGACGGTCATCCAGGCCGGCGACCAGGTCTACGTCGCCGCGATCGCGGGCCATATCGCCGAGGCGCTCGCCATCGCGGCGCTGCCGCCGAGTGAGGACGTCGAGGAACGATGACGGCCGCCGGCGACGACATGAAGGAGCGGCGGAGGTGAAAGTCGCAATTGCCGGGGCAGGTGCCGTCGGGCGATCGATCGCCCGCGAACTTCTCGACAACGGCCACGAAGTGACGCTGCTGGAGCGCAACCCCGACCACATCGACGTCGATGCGATCCCGGCCGCGCACTGGCGCCTCGGTGACGCCTGCGAGCTGTCGCTGCTCGAATCGGTGCACATTGAGGAATTCGACGTGGTGATCGCTGCCACCGGCGACGACAAGGCCAACGTCGTGGTCAGCCTGCTTGCGAAAAGCGAGTTCGCGGTGTCGCGGGTCGTGGCCCGCGTCAACGACCCACGCAACGAGTGGCTGTTCGACGATGGGTGGGGCGTCGACGTCGCGGTGTCGACCCCACGCCTGCTGGCCTCGCTCGTGGAGGAGGCGGTTGCGGTCGGCGACCTGGTGCGCATCATGAAGTTCCGCCAGGGCGAGGCCAACCTGCTGGAGATCACGTTGCCCGACGACACGCCGTGGGGCGGCAGGCCCGTGCGCAGGCTCGAGTTGCCTCGTGATGCGGCGTTGGTGACGATCCTGCGCGGATCCCGGGTGATTGTGCCGCAGGACGACGAGCCCCTCGAAGGGGGCGACGAGCTGCTGTTCGTGGCCGTGCCTGAGGTCGAGGACGAGGTGCGGCAGCTGCTTTTGAGCCCGCAGGATTAGCTCCCGGCCACCTCCGGGTCGGCTCCGATTCCGCCGTCCTCGACGGGCTCGTCGACGCGCTCCGGTGACCGGTGCGGCATCGCCCGCGCAGCCGCCTTGATCGGGAAGTAGGTCGCGAGCGCGGCTACCGCGGTGAGCGGCCAGCCCATCCCGATGCGGGCAACTCCGAGCCATCCGGTCTGGTTGATGTCGTAGAGGTAGCGCTGCACGATGAACCGCGACACGAACACCAGCGCCCAGATCAGCGTTGCGACGTCGTAGGCGAAAACCGCCTTGCGAACGCGCCGCCAGCTGGAGTCGTGGTCATGGATCCAGCCCCAGATGTAGCCCACCAATGGCCGTCGCACCAGCACGGAGCCCACGAAGAGCCCGGCATAAAGCAGCGAACTCCAAATGCCGAGCAGGAAGTAGCCCTTGCTCTCGCCCACCACGTAGGCGATCGCGGCGCAGATCCCGACGCCGATGAATCCTGAGACCGC
The DNA here is from genome assembly GCF_035314905.1 of Mycobacterium sp. Classification (GTDB taxonomy): domain Bacteria; phylum Actinomycetota; class Actinomycetes; order Mycobacteriales; family Mycobacteriaceae; genus Mycobacterium. The sequence goes on along the minus strand of NZ_DATFYW010000194.1, from coordinate 4,641 downwards.
CGGCTGCGCCGACTCCCGGCGCAACAGCCGCCACGCGAGGACCAGCGCGCCCACGCCGAGCGCTGCGACGATCGCGGGCATCAGGCCGAACGCGGTGGAAACCGGCACGAACACCACCACGGGCAGCGAGGAGTAGATCAGACCGCTGACGCCGCCCATCTGGGCGAGCAGCGCCCGCGGGGCGTTGCGATTTTCGGGCACAGGTCGGTGTCTAGCTATCTCTCCGGGTGAGGCTGTCCGTGGCAGCGCTCATCGCTGGATCTCGTAGTGGGGGTTGTAGATGGCCTTTGAGCCGTTTTCGAGCTTGCCGAGCCTACCGTGCACACGCAGCTTGCGCCCGGAGTCGATCCCGGTGATCTTGCGCTGTCCCAGCCATACCAACGTGACGGTGTCGGTGCCGTCGAACAGCTCGGCCTTGACGCCACCGGCACACCCCTTCGCGTTGGCCTCGACGCTGCGCAGGGTGCCGACCATTGTCACCTCTTGGCCGCGCTGGCAGTCAATCGCGCGCTGCGCGCCATCATTGGCGGCCTCGTCGCTCAGTTCCTCGGCGTCACGTTGCTCAGGGTCCTCTGTCAGCCGACGGGTGAGTCGGCGCAGATATCGCTCGGCCGTAGCCATGAGCCCTCCTGACACTCCGGTGTATCCGCACTGCCCCCGCAACGGTAGACCTGTTGAGTTTGATATGCCACGCCGCACGCGGGTCGCCTCACCTGTTGTGAAGCGCACCAGGCACCATCGTGGGATGGCTGTCAATCTGCGGGGCGTGTGCACGGTGCTGCTGCCGGGCACCGGTTCCGACGACGACTACGTCTACCGGGCGTTTTCCGATGCGCTGCATGACATCGGCGCAGTGGTCGCGGCGGCGGCGCCACAGTCGTCCGGGTTGATTGCCGGCTACCTGGCCGACATGGACAACGCGGCGCGCGACGCGCCGATCGCGGTGGGCGGGGTCTCGATCGGCGCCGCGGTAGCCGCCGCATGGGCACTCTCCCACCCCGGCCACGCGGTCGCGGTGCTGGCCGCACTCCCGGCATGGACGGGTTCGCCGGAGTCGGCCCCCGCCGCGCTTGCGGCCCGGCATTCAGCGCACGCGTTGCGCCGCGACGGGCTGGTGGCTGCAACCGCGCAGATGCGTGCGTCGAGCCCGCAGTGGCTGGCCGAAGAGCTCACCCGCTCGTGGGTCGGCCAATGGCCGGCCCTGCCCGACGCGATGGACGAAGCCGCCGGTTACGTCGCACCGACATGCCCGGAATTCGAGCTGCTGTCGGTGCCCATGGGCGTTGTCGCCGCGGTTGACGACCCGGTGCATCCGCTGGAGGTTGCGGTCGAATGGGTGTCGGCCGCCCCCCGCGCGGCGCTGCGCACCGTGACCCTCGACCAGGTGGGCGCCGACTCTGCGGTTCTCGGAGCCGCTTGTGTCTCTGCCCTGCAGGACGCCTGAGGAGCGCTTATCCGCCCATCGTCGTGCGGAGTTGCTGCATCGCCGATCCGCCCGCGGCGCGTCGGGCGGTGGGTTGCGGCTCCTGCTCGGCGGCCGGTTGCGGTTGCTGCTGCGCGGCCTGTTCGGCCGCAGCGCGCAACTGGGCGGCCATCGGCTCGGGAAGCGCGACCGGCAACGGCGTGCGGACGGGCAGCGGCGTCTCGCCACGGCGAACTACCGTGTCCGCCAACGCGTTTCGCGCTTCGGCCGTCAGCGCCTCGATGCTCTCGGCCGGCCCGTTGATCACGCACCGGATCATCCATCGGTAGCCGTCAACGCCGATGAACCGGACCGGGTTGGCGCCGGCGCCGACCACCTCGCGGCCCCATGGACCGTCGTCGATCGACACCATCGCCGCATCCTTGCGCAGCGCGTCGGCGAGCTCTGAGGCGACCTCGCGCCACAATCCCGCGGTCTTCGGGGCGGCGTAGGCAGCGATCGTGAATCGCCCGTTCGTCGTCACGACCCAGATCGCGCTGGGAATGCCCGTCTCGGTGAGTTCGACCTGCAGTTGCCCCGTATCGGGAACAGGGATCAGAACAGATCCGAGATCGAGCCTGGCAACCTCGGCCTGCGTCGGTTCGTCGAAATCGTCGATGTCGAACGGGCCGTCTACCGGTGCGTCGCCGGTGTCGACCGGCTCGTCGACGTCTTCGGCCTCCGGCTGCGCCGACTTGGCGTCCGGATCCGGTTCGTTTCTTCTGCTTCGCCCGAATGCCATCACAAGCTCGCATGTCCGCCGGAGGAACCGTGTCCGCCGTCGCCACGGGGGGTCTGCGCCAACCCGGCTTCGTCGAACGACGACACCTCGATCAACTCGGGTAATTCCACCTGCTGCACCAGCAACTGCGCGATACGGTCGCCGCGGTGCACGTTGATCGGCACGCTCGGGTCGAGGTTGATCAATGCCACCTTGATCTCCCCCCGGTAACCCGCGTCAATGGTGCCGGGGCTGTTGACGATCGAAAGCCCAACGCGCGCGGCCAGACCCGACCGCGGATGCACCAGTCCGACCATGCCGTACGGAATCGCCACCGCTATCCCCGTGGGCACCAGCGCCCGTTGGCCCGGCGCGAGTTCGACGTCTTGGGCGCTGTAGAGATCGACGCCCGCGTCGCCCTCGTGGGCTCGGCTCGGCATCGGGAGCTCGGGGTCCAGACGAACGACCGCCAGACGGGTGGACACGACACGAAAGACTACCCTTGGCCGCGTGTCCGGCACGCGCGCCACGTCGCAAAAGATGCTCTACCACGAGCGCCTGTCGGTGCCGTGGTGGTGGTATCCGCCCGCTCTGTTCGTTGCGGGATTGGTGGCTCTCGAGGTCAACGCCGCCGCCCGTGACTGGCCCCGCTGGATCTCGTTCGCGCTGCTTTTCGCCGTCGCGGCCGGCGCACTGGTTTGGCTCGGGCGAATCGAGGTGCAAGTCGTCGACGGCACCGACGGGCCCGAGCTCTGGGCCGGGCAGGCCCACCTCCCCGTGACCGTCATCTCGCGCTCGGCCGAAGTCCCCCGCTCGGCGAAGTCCTCGGCGCTGGGCCGCCAGCTCGACCCGGCCGCCTACGTCCTGCATCGGGCCTGGATAGGGCCGATGGCGCTGGTGGTGCTGGACGACCCCGACGACCCGACGCCGTACTGGCTGGTGAGCAGCCGGCACCCGGATCGGGTGCTGGCGGCATTGCAGCCCCGCGCCGCCGGCTAGGCCGCGCAGTCGGTACAGATCATCACGCCGTTCTTCTCGCTCGCGAGACGACTGCGGTGGTGCACCAAAAAGCAGCTGGAGCAGGTGAACTCATCGGCCTGCTTCGGAATGACCCGCACCGACAGTTCCTCACCCGACAGATCAGCGCCGGGCAGTTCGAAGGATTCGGCCGACTCTGATTCATCGACGTCGACCACGGCCGATTGTGCCTCGTTGCGCCGCGCCTTCAGCTCCTCCAGCGAGTCCTCGGATACGTCGTCGGTCTCGGTACGCCGTGGGGCGTCGTAGTCTGTAGCCATCGTCTTGCCCCCTATCTACAACATGCAGCAAGGCTTTGTACCAGTGCCGAACGCGTCTACCAAACGATTCGTGCCCGGAATACCCCGTGTTCAAGTGTGATTTGCATCACATAATCGGGCCTCGCGCAACTGCCGCGCCGCGGACCGCACTCTAGAGTGCACTCGTGGTCGCTCAAATCACCGAAGGCACCGCCTTCGACCGGCACGGCAGGCCCTTCAAACGGCGCAACTACCTCCCCGGAATCATCGTCGGCGTGGCCTTGTTCTTGGCTGCGGCCGTCGTGTGGGTGGTCGCGCTGACCCGCCCCGCTGATGTCCGGGAAGCCGCCGTCTGCAACCCACCGCCCGCCCCGGCTGATCCGTCACAACCCCAGCTCGGCCAGCAGGTGTCCCGGGCCACCATGACGAAGGTGGCGCCGGCGAAACTCACCGACACGAAGATCCGTGTGCTCAACGCCAGTGGTCAGGGCGGTCAGGCGGCCGATGTGGCGGGCGCGCTGCGCGATCTTGGGTTCGCTCAACCCACGGCGGCGAACGACCCGATCTACGCCAACACGCGTCTGACATGCCACGGCCAGATCCGGTTCGGCCCCGCCGGACAGGCCGCGGCCGCGTCCGTCTGGCTCGTTGCGCCATGCACGGAGCTGTTCGAGGATCAACGCCCAGACGACTCGGTTGACCTGGCGATCGGCACGCAATTCACGGCGCTCACCCACAGCGACGACATCGACGCGATGCTTGCCAGCCTGCGCCCCGGAGCCACCGCACCGCCTGATTTATCTTTGCTGCCAAAGATTCACGCCGACGCATGCTGACGATGTAGCAAATCTTGCGTCATTTGCGCGACGGGATACACTCGTTGACTGGATTTAAATGCTCCTCGAGGGGCTGGTCTTAAGGAGCGCGTCCATCAACGTCAAGTCGGATCCCAGCAACGACAGCGCGGCGAGCGGATGAGAGGGTCGCCCACCGAGCCGCTGAATAGCGTGGCGGTGATTGCCGCGCATTGCGGTGATGTCGCCATCGGTACCGGCGCGGCGCTTCTGCAGATCTCGCGAACCTATCCTGACGTCGTCGTGCATGGGCTCGTGTTGACCGGCGGCGGCACGGTCCGGGAGATCGAAGAGCGGAACGCGTTCGCTGCGATGTGCCCTTCGTCA
>NZ_DATFYW010000193.1:0-2812 GCF_035314905.1 Mycobacterium sp. | reverse complement strand
TGCACACAGCCCGCACGGGGAGGGTCGACATGGCACGCACCGACAACGACACCTGGGACCTCGCGACGAGCGTCGGAGCCACCGCGACGGGGGTCGCGGTGGGCCGGGCGCTGGCCAGCCGGGCTGCCGATCCGTTGATTGATGACCCCTTCGCCGAGCCCCTGGTCCGTGCGGTGGGGGTGGACTTTTTCACCCGGATGGCCAACGGCGAACTCGATCCCGTCGAGGTCGACGGGGGCGCCGAGTTCGGTATGGCGCGGATGACCGACATGATGGCCGTGCGCACCAGCTTCTTCGATGAGTTCTTCATGTCCGCGACGACAGCCGGCATCCGCCAGGCGGTCATCCTGGCGTCGGGGCTGGATGCACGTGCGTATCGGTTGCCCTGGCCGGCGGGTACGACCGTGTACGAGATCGACCAGCCGACGGTGATCGAGTTCAAGACGCGAACGCTGCAGGAAATGGGCGCCGCGCCGACCGCTGATCGCCGGGCGGTCCCGATCGACCTTCGCCACGACTGGCCCGCGGTCCTGCGGGAGGCGGGTTTCGACCCTGCCCAGCCCACCGCCTGGAGCGCCGAGGGCCTGCTCGCGTTTCTGCCGTCGGACGCCCAGGACCGGCTGCTCGACAACATCACCGCGCTCAGCTCCCCCGGCAGCAGGTTCGCGTCGGAGAACATGTCAGGCACGAGCGGCGCGGTCGCCATGATGCGGGACCGCATGCACGAAGCCGTCGAGCGCTGGCGGGAGCATGGCTTCGACGTCGAGATGACAGACCTGTGGTACGAGGGCGACCGCAACGACGTCGCCGAGTACCTGGGCGCGCACGGCTGGGACGCGACTTCCACCGGCGTTGCGGAATTGTTCGCCGCCAACGGTCTTTCGCTGCCGCCGCGCGACGACGACGCCGCCGAGACGTTCGATTCGTTTACCTACGTCACCGCCACCCGGAGATAGTGCGACCGGCGGGCCGGCGTCGCTGGTGCCCGGCTCGGCAATCTGGTCCGAGGCCGCTGTGAGCAGCGCAAATCAGAAATAGGCGCCGAGGTTTCCGTCGCCGGAATCGCCTTCCTCACCCGGCCGGTGTTCGGCGGATCTCACCCACTGCCACCGGGCCGGTGGGAAGACCCAGCAGGTGCCGTCCCCGTCTTTGTCGACGACGAGGCGCCGCCGGGGGGCACCGAGTATCGGGCATCATCGTCGAAGCTGTACGTCTGCCACCGGTTGTTCGGGTCCTCGCGGTCTTCTTCGACGGGACCACGCGCGTAGATGGTGAAAGCCATGGGCCGAGCCTGCCACGATGGCCGCCGCCGGGTTCATCTCTTCGGCGTACGGTATCGAGCATGACTAACGAAATTGACAGACCGGATTTCGATGAGTTGTACCGCGATGAGCGGATTACGTTGACGCCATGGGACATCGGGGGACCACAGCCGGTGGTCCAGCAGTTGGTGGCCTACGGCGCAGTCCGGGGTGAGGTACTCGACCCGGGCACCGGGCCGGGTCACCACGCGATCTATTACGCGTCGAAGGGGTACTCGGCCACCGGGATCGACAGCTCGCCCGCGGCGATCGAGCGGGCGAGGCGCAACGCCGAGCGCGCCGGAGTGAAGGTGGATTTCCAGGTGGCCGACGCGACGAAACTCGACGGGCTCGAGAACCGCTTCGACACCGTCGTCGACTCCGCCTTCTACCATGTGTTCCTCGGCGACGAGGAGACACAGGGTCGCTACGTTCAGGCCCTGCACCGGGCGACCAGACCGGGCGCGCGACTTTTCATGTTCGAGTTCGGACAGCACAACGTGAATGGCCTTGACTGGGAAGGCCTGCCGGCCGAGAACTTCGAGCGGGTGCTGCCGGCCGCGCGGTGGCGCATCGATTACCTCGGGCCCACCACATATCAAGGCAACTTCAGCCCCGAATTCTTCTCGCACATGTCCGAGTCGCCCGGCCGGCGGGATCTCGCCGAGCGGATGACGCGGGTGCGGGAGCGGCTGGAGATCATCGGGCCGCTTCTGGAAAACCACCGGGTGCATATGCCGTTTTGGGCCGTGGCGGCAACGCGTCTCGATTGATCGAAGGGGTCTCCCCATCGGCCGTCGCCCAGCGTGAAGCCACTGCGAAAATCCGGCACTTTTTTCGCAGAGGATTCACGCTCGGCGCGGTCATGACTCGATGCTCGCACCCCCGCGGGGCGCCAGCCGCGGGGCGCTCGACAGCCCGAACCGCGCCGGCCGTGCCTTCGAGCGCCGGATGCAGGGTCACCCTCGTCGATGCGCTGGGTAGCGGCAAAGCCAAGGGCAAATGACGAGCGCATTCTTCAAGTTACGGCCTGGCCGGTGACGCGATAGGAATGAGCCGGCCCTTCACCGGGGCGACGCTGTCCGTCATCGACTGAAGACGAGGTCGGTTTATGAAGTCCGTTTCGCGGCTGCAGCAATGGGAGAACCGCGCCGAATGGCCGCTGGCCGCCATCGCTGTGATCTTTCTTGCCGCGTATTCGGTGCAGGTGCTCGCTCAGCCGCGGGGGCACGTCTCGCGGCTGCTGGACATGCTGATGTATGCCCTGTACGCCGCTTTTGCCGTTGACTACGTCGCCCGGTTGGCGCTGGCGGAACGGCGCTTGCCGTGGTTCTTTCGGCACCTGTTGGACCTCGCGATCATCGCGCTGCCGTTCCTGCGACCGCTGCGCCTGCTCAGACTCGTGGTTCTGGTCGGAGTACTGCAGAAGGCGTTCGGCGATGCACTCCGGGGCCGCGTCGTCGTCTTCACCGCGTCGACCGCCGTCTTGCTCGTCTATGCGTCGTCGCTTG
>NZ_DATFYW010000192.1:0-45200 GCF_035314905.1 Mycobacterium sp. | reverse complement strand
ATCCCGGACACGGCGACGACACCACCCTCGGCGCGGAACGCCCGCACCTAGACGAGTGGCGCGCGCGGGGTTGGTGACAGACAACCCAGGGGTGGCCACCGACCTACTGCCAGGCGACCCCGCAGTGTGGGACGGCCACGTCGCGATTGATCGTCGGCGACGGGACGATGATCGAAACCAGGTGTCAATGAGGGTGCAGAACGACCGTCGTCGGCTGGCGTCGCCGCTAACCGCTCGGTCTCTCTTACCCCTGACCAGCGGCCTCCTTGTTGCTAAGCAGGCGCACTCGTTCAGCAGGAGGTTGTTTGAGGCCGGACGCACGCACGAGCACCGCCAAGACCACGGCCACCAGAAGCAGCGCCGCGACATCTCCCCACAGGTGCCCCATGTGGCCGTCACCGAAGGACTGCACCGCCATGATGACGCCGTGTACGACGCTGGACCACACGGTGAACCAGATCAAACTGAGATTGGCCTCCGGGTTCCGCGCCGCGTTGATCAGAAAGACGCCCAGTGTGGCGTAGATGCCCACGATCATCATGAAGTACTCCGACTCGTACGGCGCGCCAGAATGCCACGCCCACCCCGACGGCCAGATCAGCGCCAGGGGATAGAGAAGGAGAGCAACCACGCCAAAGACGGCGAGCGCGAGCTGAAGAAGTCGGTATGCGGATGCCATTTGTGCTCCTGGTTATGCGGGGGTGTCAATTATGCGCTTCAAGGTGAGTTCCGATTCGACGTTTTCTCGACCAATCCGCCAGTTAGCTCGGTGCAGGGGCACAACATCCGCTGGCCCGTTGCTATCGCGCGGTACGGATGACAAACGCGTCTGTGTTCTCGTCGTAACCGACCGTCTGGTCCACGAACAATTCCCCAACCGTGTGGCCATCCTCGGCGACCGCAATGAAGGTGGCTTCCTCCTCGTCGTATGTCACCGAGCCTTGCACGAACATCGCCGCGACCTCGTGCCCATCCGCTCCGAAAACGACAAGCTTCAAGCCTCCGGCATCCTTGAGGTACTGCGCCGCTTCGGCACGTTTCGTGACCATCGCTGGGATTCCTCTCTGCAGATGCTTTGGTTGCCGCACAGTATTCCCGAGACAAGTACCCAATGGGGTGAGTACAGATCCCAAGATCCCCAATGTGCTCCTCAGCCATGAGCCCGTTCGGCGGCGCGAGGCTGCCGTTCACCCCTGCGGCGCCTAGACTTTGGCGGGATGAAGCTCGGCATCGACTTCGGCACGACTCACACCGTCGCGGCGGTCGTCGACAGGGGCAACTACCCTGTCGCGTCGTTCGACGGGCAAGACACCTGGCCTTCGCTCGTCGCTGCGAACGCCGCTGGAGAGTTGCGCTTCGGTTTGGACGCCGCCGCGCTCCGCCACGAACCAGGTTGGTCGGTCCTCAGGTCTTTCAAGAGGCTGCTCAACGACGCCGGGCCCCGGACCGACGTGAGCCTGGGCGGGCGCTCCTACCCCCTGGTTGACCTGCTCGCGAGCTTCCTTGCTCAATTCAAGAGCGACCTTCAGCATCGCTCGAACGCTTGCCTCGGGTCGCGCGAGCGTGTCGAGGCTGCGGTCAGCGTGCCGGCCAACGCCTCGAGCGCCCAGCGCTTCCTGACCCTGGACGCCTTCGCCAAGGCGGGCTTCGAGGTCGTCGCGCTCCTCAGCGAGCCGTCGGCTGCGGGCTTCGAGTATGCGCACCGATACCGCTCCACAATCACCGCCAACCGTGAGTACGTCTTGATCTACGACCTCGGGGGCGGCACATTCGACGCTTCACTTCTGAAGATGACGGGGCGTCTGAACCAGGTCGTCACGAGCGAGGGCATCCAACGCCTCGGTGGCGACGACTTCGATGAGGTGATCCTGAAGCTGGTCCTCGAACGGTCCAGGCTGCGCAAACTGGACGCCGCCACACATGACCTCCTGCTGGAGGAGTGCGCCGTTCGGAAGGAAGCGGTTGGGGCGAACACACGCCGCTTCTTGGTAGACCTCTCCGCTGTCGACCGGGCGCCGTTCTGCTGCGCGATCGACGACGTCTATGCGGCCTGTGCGCCGCTCGTCGAAAAGACGGTCGAGGTCCTCTCTCGCGTCCTCCGTGACCCGGCCCGAGAGGGCGGCGACGTGGTTTGGTCCGAGGTGGCCGGTATCTATGTGGTGGGAGGGACCGGAAGCTTTCCGCTCGTTGCCCGGACGCTGCGCAGGTCGTTCGGCGAGAAGCGTGTCAAACGCTCGCCTCATCCTTTTGCGGCGACCGCGATCGGCCTTGCGGTCTTCCTTGACAAAGAGGCCGGCTTTGAGCTGTCCGAACGCTTGTCGCGGCATTTTGGGGTCTTCCGCGAGGCACACCGGGGCGAGGACGTCGTCTTCGACCCGATCCTTCCCAAGGATGTCCCGCTTCCCGCCGTCGGCCAGGCTCCGCTCGTCGTCACGCGAAAATATCGCGCGGCGCACAACATCGGACACTTCCGGTTCGTGGAGTGCAGCCGGCTGTTCGCGGGTCGCCCCGACGGGGACGTGACTCCCTACGACCCGGTGTATTTCCCGTTCGACCCGGACCTTTACGGCACGGAGGACCTCGCCCGTCAGCCTGTCGGCCGCTGGAACAACGGGCCCGATGTCGAGGAGCGCTACGTCGTCACGCCCGGTGGCGCCGTGGAGGTGACCCTGACGACGCGGCCGGCCAATTTCACGCAGACTTTCCGGCTGGCGCGGCACGCCCCCGTGAGCCCGTGAGCACCGCCGATCGTCGTTCGGGAACTACTATGCGGAGGTGGCTGGCCTCCACGTGCTGAAAAACCCGATGGTGTCGGTCGCCGTCGGCACCACTGCGATGGCGCTGGGCGGTGCGGAGGCCCTTTATCGAGCTGTCGAACGACTGCCGGTCGTCGGATCGTTGGTGCACCGCGGCGTCGATGAGTTGTCAGAGCGCGGCGACCGGTGGATCAGCCAGAACCTGGACCCGGTCATGGCGCGGGTGATGCCGGTCGCCGCCCAACTGGTTGACCTGATACTCGACGAGATCGATCTGACCACTCTTGTCCGCGAGCGGCTCGATCTCAATGCCCTCGTCGGAGATATCGACATCGACGCTGTGATCAACCAGATCGACCTGATCGCCCTGGCGGATAGGGTTATCGACGGCGTCGACCTGCCCGGGATCATTCGTGAGTCGACGAGTTCGGTGACCGCCGAGGTGATGACCGACGTTCGCAGCCAGGGCGAGCGCGCGGACGACCTCGTCGCCGGGTTCGTCGACCGAGTGCTGGGGCGTGGCCGGGACGGGCAGTGATCCCGGGGGGTCCGGCGCACGGCGATGAGCATGCGGCGGGGATCGTCACCCGGGGACTGGCGGCGGTTATCGACCTTGTGGTCGTTCTGCTGATCCTGACTGGGCTCTACGTCGGTCTGATCCTGGTGAAGCTCGTCTATTCGCCGGTCGCCTTCAGCCTTCCGGAGCTCAATGTCGTCTTTTCCACCCTGGTCACGTTTGTTGTCGCGGTCGTTTACCTTACCGGCTGCTGGACTGTATCCGGGTGCACCGTCGGCGCCGTCACGATGGGACTTCGAGTCGTCGGACGACGCTCGCAACGACTCCGCCCCCTCGTCGCGTTACTGCGGGCTGCCAGCTGTGTTTTGTTCCCCATCGGGTTGGTGTGGGTCGCGATCGACCGGCAACGGAGATCATTGCAGGACATCGTGCTCCGCAGTCGGGTGGTGTACTCACGATCGGCTGCTGAGGCGGGCTCGGACGATCGGGGATCGGCGTAGGTGCCGGCGACGCCACAACGTTCAGCGCGAAGCTGATGACCGACGAGCCGGCGCGCGGTGACCTTAGCCCCTACTGCTGAACCCCTCGCCCGCAGAGGCTGTGGTCATGTGGCTCGGGGATCTGTCGCCGGTGCCGGATCTGTTGCACGGGCATCCGCGGGCTGGTCCGGTCCGGGAACAGCGTCCCGTCTACGTCGATCTGCTGCCGCCGTGCAACGCCGGCTGCCCGGCCGGCGAGAACATTCAGGCATGGCTGAGCCATGCCAAAGCCGGCCGCCACGAACAGGCATGGCGACAGTTGGTGGCCGACAATCCGTTGGCCGCGATCCACGGCCGCGTCTGCTATCACCCGTGCGAGTCGGTGTGCAATCGGGCCAATCTCGACGCCGCTGTGTCCATCCACGCGGTCGAGCGATTCCTCGGCGACACCGCGCTCGAACATGAATGGCAGTTCGATCGCCCGCCTGAACCGACGGGCCACAAAGTGCTCGTCGTCGGCGCCGGCCCCAGCGGGCTGTCCGCCGCCTATCATCTGGCCCGGCTCGGCCATCAGGTCGAGGTCCGCGATGCCGGCGAGCAGCCCGGCGGCATGATGCGCTACGGCATCCCGAACTATCGACTCCCCCCCGACGTCCTCGAGGCGGAGATACACCGCATCGCGGCAATCGGCGTGACATTTACCTGCGGGCACCGGGTCGAAGACCTCGCCGCCGAAAGCCGCGCCGGCGACTTCAACGCGGTCTTCGTCGCGGTCGGCGCCCACCTCGCCAAACGGGTCGACATCCCGACCGCCGACGCCGGCTCGCTGCTCGACGCGCTGTCGTTCCTGCGCGCCGTCTCCTCCGGGGAACGACCCGAGGTCGGCCGCCGCGTCGCCGTGTACGGCGGCGGCGACACCGCAATGGACGCCGCTCGGGTCGCCCGTCGCCTGGGCGCCGAAGACGCGGTCATCATCTATCGTCGCGGCCGCGCTCAGATGCCCGCCCATGCCGAAGAGACGCAAGATGCCGAGCGGGAAGGCGTCCGCATCCACTGGCTGCGCACGATCACCGCATTCGACCGCCACGAATTACACGTCGAGATCATGGAACTCGACGAGAACGGCCGGCCTCGGCCCACCGGCAGATTCGAAACGCTCGCGGCCGACACCGTCATCATGGCGCTGGGCCAGAAGACCGAGTCGGCGTTCATGCACACGCTTCCCGGCGTGCAATTCGACGACGACGGCAATGTCCGCGTGTCGCCGACGATGATGACCGGCTGCCCCGGCGTGTTCGCAGGCGGCGACATGGTGCCGTGCGAGCGAACAGTCACCGTAGGCGTCGGCCACGGCAAGAAAGCAGCGCACAATATCGACATGTGGCTGCGCGGCAACGCCGCAGAGCGGCCACCGAAGCATCCGGTGGCGAGCTTCGACACGCTGCACCTGTGGTACTTCGGTGACGCTGCACGCAGCAGCCAGTCGATCCTGCCGCCGGAGCAGAGGGTCGGTGGCTTCGATGAGGTTGTCGGTGGGTTGACGGCGGAGGCCGCGACGTTCGAAGCGGCCCGCTGCCTCTCGTGCGGCAACTGTTTCGAGTGCGACGGCTGCCTCGGCGCCTGCCCGGAGGACGCGGTGATCAAGCTCGGCGCAGGCCATCGGTACCGGTTCGACTACGACCGGTGCACCGGCTGTGCGGCCTGCTTCGAGCAGTGTCCGGTCCACGCCATCGACATGGTGGCGGAGCAGACATGACGCGCGTCACGATCGACGGCAACGAGGCAGCGGTGTCAGTCGCCTACCGACTCAACGAGGTCTGCTGCATCTACCCGATTACGCCGTCGTCGCCGATGGCGGAACTGGCCGACGAATGGGCCAGCAGCAAACGCCCGAACGTGTGGGGCACCGTCCCCACCGTGGTTGAGATGCAAAGCGAAGGCGGCGCTGCGGGCGCGCTGCACGGCGCACTGCAAGGCGGCACACTGGCCACGACGTTCACGTCGTCGCAGGGCCTGCTGTTGATGATCCCCAACATGTACAAGATCGCCGGCGAACTCACCTCGGCCGTGATCCACGTCGCCGCAAGGGCCCTCGCCGCTCAAGGGCTGTCCATCTTCGGCGACCACTCCGACGTGATGGCCGTTCGGCAGACTGGGTTTGCGCTGCTGTCTTCGGCATCGGTACAGGAGGCCCACGATCTGGCGCTGATCGCGCAGGCGGCCACGCTGCGCACCCGCGTGCCGTTCGTGCACTTCTTCGACGGCTTCCGAACATCGCACGAGCTCAACACAATCGATCTGCTTGCCGACGACGACTTGCGGGCCCTGATACCCCAGGCGCTGGTCCGCGAGCATCGTGACCGGGCGCTGTCCCCGGAGCGGCCATTCATCCGCGGTACGGCGCAGAACCCCGACACCTATTTCCAGGCGCGTGAAACGGTGAACCCGTTTTACGCGCGCGTACCGGGCGTCGTCGAAGACCTGATGGCCCAACTGGGCAAGCGCACCGGACGAGCGATGCACGTCGTCGAGTACACGGGCCACCCGGAAGCCGAACGGGTGTTGGTGCTGATGGGATCGGGCGCGCAGACCGCGGCACAGACGGTGGGCGCCCTGGTAGCTGACGGCGAACGCGTCGGGGTTGTGCAGGTGCGTCTGTACCGGCCGTTTCCGGCCGCCGCGTTGCTGGCCGCGCTGCCCGATACCGTGCGCCGCGTCGCCGTTCTTGACCGCACCAAGGAGCCGGGGTCCGTTGGCGAACCGCTCTACCTCGACGTCGTCACCGCGTTGAGCGAAGCGTACGGCAGGGGCGAGCTCACGACTATGCCGAAGGTGTGCGGCGGGCGGTATGGCCTGTCTTCCAAGGAGTTCACTCCGGGCATGGTCGCCGGCGTCTTCGACGAACTCGCGAGTCCTCGGCCGCGAGGGCATTTCACCGTCGGCATCGACGACGATGTCTCTGGGACGAGCGTTGCCTATAACACGGACTTCGACATCGAACCCCCCGATACGGTCCGTGCGGTGTTCTTCGGCTTCGGCTCGGACGGCACCGTCGGGGCGAACAAGAACACCATCAAGATCCTCGGCGGCGAGGAAAACCTCTACGCGCAGGGGTATTTCGTCTATGACTCGAAGAAGTCCGGGTCACAGACGGTATCGCACCTTCGGTTCGGCCCCGACCCGATTCGTGCACCGTATCTTGTCACCGGCGCGAGCTTTGTTGGTTGTCACCAGTTCCGCTTTCTTGGCCAGGCCGACGTGCTCGGCTGTGCAGCACCCGGCGCCGCGCTGCTGATCAATTGCCACCACCCGGCAGACGCTGTCTGGGATGCGTTGCCGCGCGCGGTGCAGCAGCAGGTCATCGACAAGCGGATCCGGCTGTACGCCGTCGACGCCGGCCGCATCGCCCGGGAGGCCGGTTTGGCGGGCCGCGTCAACGTTGTGCTCCAGACATGCTTTTTCGCGATATCCGCCATTCTGCCTCGTGAAGAGGCGATCGCCCGGATCAAGGACAGCATCGCCAAGACCTACGGCAACCGCGGTCCGGACGTGGTGGAACGGGAGATGGCTGCCGTCGATCACGCGCTCGGCGCGCTGCACCGCATCGACGTTCCGGAGCGGGTCGACGCCACCGACGAGCCTTCACCGATCGTGCCTGTCACAGCTCCGGAATTCGTCCGCACCGTTACCGCGGAGATGATGGCCGGGCGCGGTGACGCGCTGCCGGTCAGCGCGCTTCCAGTGGACGGCAGTTACCCGAGCGGGACTGCCGCCTACGAGAAACGCAACATCTCCGACCTGGTGGCGGTGTGGGAACCCGACGCCTGCATCCAGTGCGGCAACTGCAGCTTCGTGTGTCCCCATAGCGTGATCCGGACGAAATTGTTCGAACAGAGCCGCCTTGACGGCGCCCCTGAAACGTTCCTGTCTGCCCCTCTGAACGCAGTCGGCCTGCCGGACAGCCTCTACACGCTGCAGGTGTACGCCGAGGACTGCACCGGGTGCGGGCTCTGCGTCGAAGCGTGCCCGGCCGTCGTCCCGGGCGTCCCGACCACTAAGGCGATCAACCTCGCCGCCCGCGAAGCACTTGTGGAACCGGGCCGCCGGAACATCGCGTTCTTCGAAACTCTGCCGACGAGCAGCCGGTCCCGTGTGGACTTCGGCACGGTGCGGGGTACACAGTTCCTCGAGCCGTTGTTCGAATTCCCGGGCGCCTGTGCAGGATGCGGCGAAACGCCCTACCTGAAGCTGCTTTCGCAGTTGTTCGGCGACCGGCTGATGATTGCCAACGCCACCGGTTGCTCGTCGATTTATGGCGGCAATCTGCCCACCACGCCGTGGACCACCAACGACGCCGGCCGCGGACCCGCATGGTCGAACTCCCTGTTCGAGGACAACGCCGAGTTCGGCCTCGGCTTCCGGCTCGCAGCCGATACGCACACCGGGCAGGCCCGCCGACTGCTGACCGAGAACCGCGACGCACTGGGCGCCGAGTTGGTGAACGACATTTTGGCGGCGCCGCAGCGACAGGAGTCCGAACTGGCGGCCCAGCGCGCCCGCGTCACGGAACTCGAGGGCCGCCTCGGCCGGCTGGAACGCACTGTCGCCGACGAGCTCCGCAGCGTTCTCGATCATCTGGTGCGCCGCAGCGTGTGGATCGTCGGCGGCGATGGGTGGGCGTACGACATCGGCGCCGGTGGGCTCGACCACGTCCTTGCCACTGGACGCAACGTGAATGTGCTGGTACTCGACACCGAGGTGTATTCCAATACCGGCGGCCAGATGTCGAAGTCCACGCCGTTGGGCGCGGTGGCGAAGTTTGCCGCGACCGGTAAGACTGTGCCGAAGAAAGACCTTGCGCTACAAGCGATTGCATATGGGAACGTCTACGTCGCGCGGGTTGCGATGGGCGCCGATCCGCAGCAGACACTGCAGGCGTTTCGCGAAGCGGAGGCATACGACGGACCGTCGCTGGTGATCGCTTACAGCCACTGCATCGCACACGGCATCGAGATGCGCGACGGCCTCGATCAGCAGTACCGTGCGGTGGCTAGCGGCCACTGGCCCCTCGTCCGCTACGACCCGGTGGCACGCTCGGACGGCAAGGCGCCGTTTCTGCTGGACTCGCACCGACCACGGATTCCCCTCACCGAATACATCTACCGCGAGCTGCGCTACCGCACGCTGGCCAATTCGGACCCCGATGAGGCCGACCGGCTGCTCGCGCTGGCGCAGCAAGCGGTCGATCAGCGCTGGGAGACCTACGAGGACATGGCTTCCCGCGCTCCGCACGCGTTTCCGTCCGATGGCAGAAGGGAACGCTGATGGATCTGTCCACCCGCTATCTGGGGCTGTCTCTGGCCAATCCCCTGCTGGCCGCCGCTTCACCGCTGAGCTGGACACTTGACGGAATTCGGTACCTGGCCGGTGCCGGCGTGGGAGCCGTCGTCCTGTACTCGCTCTTCGAGGAGCAGCTTCGCCGGGAGGCCGAGCGGAACGCGCGGTTGGCCGTCCAAGGTGCCGAAAGCTACGCAGAGTCCCTCACGTTCTTCCCGGCAGACGCCGACCAGGACCACGGTGCACGTCGTTACCTACGACTGCTGGAGAACGCCGCGGCGTCGGTCGAGGTCCCTCTCATCGGCAGCCTCAACGGCGCCACCCCAGGCGGATGGGTGGGCTATGCACGCTCGATGCAGGACGCCGGTGCCGCGGCGATCGAGCTGAATATTTATTACCTGCCGGGTGATGCCCGTATCACGGGACGCGACGTGGAACAACGCCACCTCGATGTGCTCACGCAAGTCAAGGATGCGGTGAAGGTGCCGGTCGCGGTGAAGCTCAGCCCGTATTTCAGCGCGACCGCCGACATGGCACGCCGGCTCGACGAGGCTGGCGCGGACGGGTTGGTGTTGTTCAATCGATTCCTCCAGCCGGACATCGACTGCGAGAACCTGACCACCGATCACCGGTTGACACTGTCCACCTCGGCTGAGGCGCGGTTGCCGCTGACGTGGATCACCCTTTTGCATGGGCGCGTGCGTGCCTCGCTCGCTGCCACGAGCGGAGTCGAGCAGGCCGCCGATGTCGTGAAGTACCTGCTCGCCGGAGCCGACGTCGTGCAGTCGGCCTCGGCGCTGCTGCGCCACGGCGCAGGACACGCCTCGGCGTTGCTCGAGGGAGTGCGCGATTGGATGCGTCGCAAGGGCTACACCGCGATCAGCGAAGTGCGCGGCATGCTGGCCGTGCCCGTCACGCAGGACGGCACGGCTCGGCAGCGACAGGATTACGTCGGGATAGTTCGCGAAGCCGACACCAGGGCGTACGGGCCTTGGTGAGGCCGCTCAGCCGGTGGTGTGAACGATCAACACGTCAGTTTTCGCGCGGCGCGAGACGTTTGCGGGCACCGACCCGAGCAACCGCCCGGTGATGGTGCTCAGACCCACGTTCCCGACCACCAGCAGGTCGGCGTCGACCTCCTCGGCGAGATCGACGAGCGCGTCGACCGGTGCCCCGACGATCGAGCGCTCCTCGATGTTGTGGGCGCCGGCGGCCTTGGCCCGGTCGCGGGCCTCGCGCAGGATCGCGTAGATCGGTGCGTTGCCCTGGGTCTTGTATCCCTCGTCCTTGAGCAGGTCGGCCGCGCGGGGGTCGTCGCCCTGGGGGAAGTACGCCGTCGCGACGATCACTTTCGCGTTCGAGCCGGCAGCAATCTCGCCGGCCCGGTCGACCGCACGCAGCGAGGAGTCCGAGCCGTCGGTCCCTACCACGATGGTCTGATAGGCGCCCATCTACCCTCCCGGTGTCATTTGCAAACGCCATCGCAGACAGTAACGCTTCACTGCACGACGGTGGGTCTGATTCGCGACACCTTACCGTTTGCGCGGGTGAGCGCCTACCGGCGACCCGCTTGGCGCGGGACTCTCCAGAGGCCACTCGGCTGCGTCAACGCGGGCTGATCAACGCAATGATTCTGGCCCAGAACGCTTTCGGCGCGCTCGTCGATCAGCATGTCCCGAGCGGAGCCTTCACCCGTCACCGGCGGGGTCTAAGCCCTAAACTCCCAGATAGTGCTGTCGCAGACCCTGAGCCCCGAACACGCGACGGGCGTGCGTCGTGCGACGCGGGAACCGGCCGGAAGGTACGACCCCGTCGCGGTCGCTGTGCTGACCGTCGTCATCTCGCTCGCCGGTGCGAGTCGGCCGTCGCTGTGGTTCGACGAAGGTGCCACGATCTCGGCGTCGAAGAACCGTTCGCTCGCCGAGATGTGGCAGTTGCTCGGCAACATCGACGCCGTGCACGGCCTGTACTACCTGCTCATGCACGGCTGGTTCACTTTCTCTCCAGCTACCGAGTTCTGGTCGCGGGTTCCCAGCGGCCTCGCCGTCGGCGTGGCCGCCGCCGGCGTGGTGGTGCTGGCAAAGCAGTTTTCCTCGCGGTCGGTAGCAGTCTGCTCGGGAGTGATGTTCGCGATTCTGCCCCGTACCACCTGGGCGGGGATCGAGGCACGGTCCTACGCGTTGACCGCCGTGCTCGCGGTCTGGCTGACGATCCTGGTGGTGGCGGCGGTGCGGCGTGCCCGGCCGTCGTTGTGGTTGCTGTATGCACTCGTGCTGCTGTTGGCGATCCTGCTGAACATCTATCTCGTGTTCTTGGTGCCGGTCTACGGCGCCCTGCTGGCCATCCTGTCGGCGCGACGGTCGACGGTCATGTGGTGGGCCGGTACATCGACAGCGGTGGTTCTCGCGCTGACTCCATTCATGCTCTTCGCTCACGGCCAGAAATTCCAGGTTGCCTGGATCTTCCCGATTGGCGCCCGCAGCTTCGGTGACGTCGCGGTTCAGCAGTATTTCGACAAGAGCGTCCCGTTCGCCGTCGCCGCCGGCGTCGTCATCGCCGCCGCGCTGCTTGTCGTGTGGCTCCGACATGACCGGCGGCCGGACCCCGACACGCGCACGCTCCTGCGAGTCTCGCTGGCGTGGATCGTGATACCGACGACCGCGCTGATCGTTTACTCCGCAGCCATAGAACCCCTCTATTACCCCCGGTACCTGTTTTTCACGGTGCCGGCGATGGCGGTGTTGCTCGGAATCTGCATCGTCACCGTCGCGCGTACTCCGTGGCGCATCACCGCTGTGCTGTTGGCACTCGCGGCGGTGGCCGTGCCCAATTACGTCCTCAGTCAACGAGGTCCGTATGCGAAAGAAGGCATGGATTTCAGTCAGATAGCCGACGTCCTGACTTTTCACGCGTCCGCCGGCGACTGCCTGCTGTTGGATAACACCGCGGCATGGAAGCCCGGCCCCATCCGGCCCATCACCGCGGTGCGCCCCGCGGCCTACGGCAAGCTGAAGGACCTCGATCGCGGAATGCCGGCCGCGCGGCAGCACACGCTGTGGGATGGCGCCGTTTCGGTATGGGCGGTCGTGGACCGAGTTAGACAATGCAACGTGATCTGGACGGTGTCGGAGCGCGACAAAACGCTCTCCGACCGTGCGACTGGCGTGGCCCTACCTCCCGGGCCCAGGATGGCCCGCGCGCCCGCGTACCAGGTGCAGGCGCGGTTCGGCTTCCACATCGTGCAACGATGGCAGTTCAGCTTCGCCCAGGTCACCAAGTCGTCCCGATGAGCCCGATAAGGTGGGCTCGGGGTGATGCGAATGCGGGCGCCGGGGGCACAGGACTTCGTGCCGGACACCCACGACCTGGACGACCTGGCAGCCGCCGTGCGCGGTTGTCGCGGCTGCGACTTGTACCGGTACGCCGATCAGCCCGTCTTCGGAGCGGGTTCGCCGGATGCGCAGATGATGCTGGTCGGGGAACAGCCCGGCGACCAGGAGGACCGCGCCGGCCTGCCTTTCGTCGGTCCAGCGGGCCACTTGCTTGACAAGGCGCTCGCCGCCGCCGGCATCGAACGCGGCCTGGTGTACGTGACCAACGCTGTGAAGCACTTCAAATTCACTCGGGTAGAACGTGGTAAACGCCGAATCCATAAGACACCGAGCAGAACCGAGGTGATCGCCTGCCGGCCGTGGTTTATCGCGGAGTTGACGACGGTTCAGCCCGACGTGGTGGTCTTGATGGGTGCTACTGCCGCAAAGTCTCTTATGGGCAATGACTTTCGGCTCACCCAGCACCGCGGCCAGGCCCTGCGGCTACCTGATGACGACCCGGGATTGAAACTCGGCTTCGATCCGACGGTCGTCGTTACTGTGCACCCGTCATCGGTGCTGCGCGCACCGCCGGGGGAGCGCGAGACGGCGTTTGACGCGCTTGTCGCCGACCTGCGGTTCGCGGGCGGCCTGTTGGGCTAGCGGCCGGCTACGACTTGGGCTTGTTGCAATTCAACGACAGTCGGACTCGCGGTGTTGTGTCCGCGCCGGCCCAGCCGCCACCGGCGAAAGCGGACGCGGTGGTGGTCTCTTGACGCACCACGGTGCACTGATCCTGCGGTAGCTGGTCGCCGATGGATGTGGCCACCACCACCGAGAAGCCCGCCTGCGCCAGCGCTGCCTTGGCCTCGGCGAACGTCTGGCCGCTCTGGTCGGGTGTCGCGTCCGCCTGGCTGATCAGGATCAGCGACGCCGCGATCGCCGCGAGGGCGCTGACCCCGATGACGATGAGGTTTTTCACGTCACTGTCCTCCCGTCGACTGTCTGCGGACATGCTATCAAGTGCCGCGGGACGCATTAGCAGTTTCCGCCTCGAGCACCCACAGGATTCCTACAGCAAGACTTTGACGGCGCGACGTTTGTCCATGGCGATTCGTCGGGTCGTTCGACGAGCGCGCCCTTCTCGAACCTGGCGCCTCCGCGGACCAGAGCCACGAGGGGGCGTTGACGGCGCGCAAGCGGGGCACCCCTCTTGGGCGACTCAACCGCACGGGTGGACGACGATTCGGGGTGGTCTGTGAGATTTGCGGACCTGATCAAGCGCCTCGGGGACGTCGTCGAGAGCGATCACCTTGCCGATACTGGGCATCGGGTCAAGCCGACCTTCGATCACCGCCTCGAGGGTGCCGTACCAGTCCTGCAGGTGGGGACCGCCACCGAATTGGATGGTGACGCCCTTGTGAGTTGCATCGAGACACGACAGCAAGTCGTTGCCGTGCCAGCCGCCGGCGGCGAAGACCCGCGCCATGAACTCGCAGGACTCGACGATGTTCTGCACGAGCCCGTCGGCGCCCACGCATTCGTAAATCACCTGAGGCGTCGTGATCCCTTGATGTTTGGCCACTTCGCGCCATACGTCGTACGGCGAGCGCTCCAACGGGTTCACGAGCACGTCAGCACCGAAGGCTTTGGCATATTCCAGGCGCTCGGGGCTGTAGTCGGACGCGATGATCGGCTCGACATTTCTCGCGGCCAATGCGGCCACCGCGGACAGCCCGATGGCGCCGGCGCCGATCACCAGGGGCAAGTTCCCTGGAGTGATACCAGAACTTCGCACGTAGAACTCGCCAACGGCGAACGCATCGACGACAGCGACGGCATCGTCGCCGACGCGGTCCGGAACAGCGCGGGTCAACATCTCAGATACGAGCATCAATTCGCCGTAGGCGCCGGGAGCATCGGGATGGTGCCCGATGACCAACGGCTCCTCCCCGCGCGGATCAGCAGCGGCATGCTGGTCACACGGCTTCCGATGGGGAAGGCGCCTGAGCAGTCAGGGCCGAGGCCGACGACTTCGCCGACAAACTCGTGACCCATCACCGTGTCTCGGTCCGCGTCGTAGACGAACCGGGGGGCGGGATCGTCGGGGTGATCCATGTAGTGCACGTCCGACGCGCACATCGCGGCGCTCAGCGGTTTCAGCAGGAGCTGGCCTGCGCCGGGAACCGGATCCTCGGTTTCGCGCACCTGCACCTCGCCGGCCCGCAACACCGCTGCCCTCACGCCTATTGCCCTTTCGCTCGTTGGGTGGCGAAATCAGCTGACGCCTACGCAGGCCAGCTTGACCTGGCCGAGCGAATCTTCAAGCGAGTCTTCGAGAAAGGTCGTGGTGCGGTTGGCCGCGCCGGCGTTGTAGACAACCAACCCCACCTCGATGCCATCGGTCGCCTCTGCCAGACGGGAAACCATGTCGGCGCTGGTGAGGTCGAGGACGACTGGGCGAACTTCGACACCGTGGCGGTCCCTCGCCTCTTGCGCCACGCGCTCGAGCAATGGACCGTTACGCGCTATCAGCACCAAGTCGAGTCCACGTGCGGCGAGTCGGTCGGCCAGGCTTGCGCCGACTCCTTCGGAGGCCCCCGCGATCAAGGCCCAACTCCCGTACTTACGCCGGAATTCGTCGCCGGCGCCTCGGTGTGTCATTTCACTGCCCTGCCGGTTGTGACGTCGCCGCTGCGGCCACCTCACCACCGGTCATCAGCCGTGCGATGTGCACCGCGCGCTGGCTGATCCGCCAACCTTGGGCGGTTCGTATGAATGCGTCGTCGTAGTGGCCCACGGTGTCGATCCAGTTGCCCGAGTCACCCGGGTTCAGCATCAAGACGGCATGGAAATAAGACCGCACAGTGGCGCGGTCTCCTGCGACCTCGAGCACAAAGTTCGACATCCGGTGATAGGTCGGACCCATCGGGTCGTGGGCAGCCCTGAACACGTCGGTCAGCGCCTCGACGTCGGTGAAGTGCCCGAGTTGGCCGTAGTCGGCAACCACGTCCTCGGCCCAGCAGGTTTTGAAAAGTGACCAGTCTTTTTGATCGATCGCGGTCGCGTAGCGGATCAGCACCTCGACGATCTCGTCCCGATCGCTGGACATACCCGTCAACGTAATATCGAAGTTAGACTTGAGTCAACAGTTCGATGGATCTCAGCGAGGAGTAATGCAGGATAAAGTCGTCAACCTGGCGACTGACCGTGGTCAGTCCGAATGGGGGCCCACTCGCTCTCGCGCGACGAGGAACGTCCTGGTACAGGCGGCCATTGCCCTGTGGCGGACCAACGGTTATGCGAACACGACCGTCGCCGACATCTGCCGCGCGGCGGGCGTGTCCAAGGCGCTGTTCTACTTCTACTTTCCCCACAAGGAGGACGTGCTTTTCGAGGCCGGTGTGCTTTCGACCGAGAATGCTCACCGCAGAGCCCGCGAACTGCTGCGCAAGCCCTATGAGGTGTCGGCGGTCATTGGCGCCGCGCTGACCTCCCTCGAGCAGACGATGCGACGCAATCCCCCGGAGCTGATCATCGAGGCTGTCCTGGAGGGCTATCGCCAGGAGCACCGGGCGCAGGCCGAAGGCAAGACGCACGACCGGATTTCGACGTTGTTTCTGGACCTCTTCAAACGCGCTCAGGCGGATCGCAAGCTGCCCCGCGATGTCGATGTTGCCCACCTGGCTCATCTGGCGCAGTCGATGGTCGGCGAGGGCGCTCGCCACTGGGCCGCCGGCCTGTACGGCGGCCGGTCGTATGCCGAGGTCGTTGGACGCGACATCGCCGCACTCGTCAGCGGCTTCGCGGCGGCGCCCCCAGCTCACTGAGTGGGCCTGGACCGGAAGGACGCGAATCCACCCAGGATGGCGAGTACCGCGAACACCGCGAAAAGCCAACGAGCAGAAGCAACGTCGCCGCCTTCGGCTGAGTTCACCACGACGCCCGCCAGGCCGGCACCGAACGCTCCGGAGATCAACTGCACGGTGTTGATGGCCGCGGCGGCCGCGCCGGCTTCGACCGGATCCTCGACCGCGCCCATGATCCACGCCGACAGGTGCGGCCATGCGATCCCGACTCCTGCGCCGACGATGAATAACGCCGCCGCCCAGGCCGCGATGACCGACCACATCGGGTTCGTCCGCAGCGTCGCAGCCGCCAGCGCGAGCCCGATCGCCACGACCAGCGGCGCTACCGCCACCAAACGAGCAACGACCCGTCGCCTGCGAAGTGAGGCGCTGAGGATCTCCGACAGCGTCCAACCGACAGCGAGCACCGCACCGAGAAAGCCCGCGGCCACCGGCACCAGATGCGCCAGCCGCTGGCCGAACAGCGGCACATACATGTCGACCATCGTCGCCGCCATCAGCAGCCCGATCGTCACGTACATCCACTTCAGTGGGCCCGGGCCGAAGGCCGCGCGGGGCAGCACCGCCACCCGCACCCGCCGATCGACCACGAGAAAGCACCCGACAAGCCCGACACTGGCGGCGAGCAGCCCCGCTGTCGCGGTCGCGGTGCGCTGGATGCCTGCCACGCTCACCGCCAGCGCCGCGGCGCCGAGCAGGATCAGCGATCGCATCGGAATCCGGGACGTCGCCAGGGCGCCGCTCGAGGCGCGGCCGTGCGGCAGCGCGCCGGGGACCAGAGTGGCCGTCGCCGCCGTCATCACGGCCAACGACCCGAACGCCCAGCGCCAGATGCCGAACTGGGCGAACAGCCCGCCCGCCGCCGGGCCCAGCAACGTGCTGACTCCCCACATTGCCGACACGAGAGCCGAAGCCCGGGTCCACAGCCGGCCCGGCAGCGCGGCATTGATCACCGCGTATCCAAGTCCGGCAAGGAGGCCTCCTGCCACACCCTGCACCGTGCGGGCTACCAGCAGAATCTCCATGCTGGGCGCCAGCGCGCAACCGACGCTGCCCGCACCGAAGAGGAAGAACGTCATCAGATAGGACAGCCGCGGTCCCCACCGGATCAACAGCGGGCTGACGGTGGTCGCCGCCGCCACCGAGCCCACGAGGTACACCGTGGTGACCCACGCGTAGAACCGCTGGCCGCCGATGTCGGCGACGGCACTGGGCAGCAGGCTGATGGTCAGGAACTCGTTGGTGGCGTACAGGCCGACGCCGCTTGCGAGTACGGTCGCCGTTCGGAGGTGCTCGCGGCCCAGTAGCTCCCGCCAGCTCCCGGTGAGAACGGTGGCCGCATCACTCACGTCTTACACCGTAGAAGCTCAACCGTGGTTCAGATCAAGAGCCCGCGGGGTCACTTCAGCCCCGCGGCATCCATCCCCCGTAGTTCCTTCTTCAGGTCGGCGATCTCGTCCCGGATACGGGCCGCCAGCTCGAACTGCAAATCGCGCGCAGCAGCCATCATCTGGGCGGTGAGATCCTTGATGAGATCGGCAAGTTCAGCCCTCGGCATGTTCGACGTGTCGCGGCCCTCGACGATCCCGGCACTGATCGCCCGGCCCGGCTCACCTTGGGCGCGACGGCCACGTGACGCGTTGCGTCCCGAACCCCCGATCTCCACGGTGTCGCTGTCCTCGGCCTCCCGGTATACCTGATCGAGAATATCGGCGATTTTCTTGCGCAGGGGCTTCGGGTCGATGCCATGTTCTCTGTTGTAGGCGATCTGCTTGGCCCGCCTCCGTTCCGTCTCGTCGATGGCTTCCTTCATCGATTCGGTGATGTTGTCGGCGTACATGTGAACTTCGCCGGACACGTTGCGGGCGGCGCGGCCGATGGTCTGAATCAGGCTGCGCGATGACCGGAGGAACCCTTCCTTGTCGGCGTCGAGGATCGACACCAGCGATACTTCCGGCAGGTCCAAACCCTCACGCAGAAGATTGATGCCGACCAGCACGTCGTATTCACCGAGTCGCAACTGGCGCAGCAGCTCGACGCGACGCAGCGTGTCGACCTCGGAGTGAAGGTAACGCACCCGGATGCCCATCTCCAGCAGATAGTCGGTGAGGTCCTCGGCCATCTTCTTGGTCAGCGTCGTGACCAACACCCGCTCGTCGGCCTCGGCGCGTTTGCGGATCTCCCCGATGAGGTCGTCGATCTGACCCTTGGTCGGCTTCACGACGACCTTGGGATCCACCAGGCCGGTGGGTCGGATGACCTGCTCGACGAACTCGCCACTGGACTGGCTCAGCTCGTACGGCCCGGGTGTGGCCGAGAGATACACCGTCTGCCCGATGCGCGATGCGAACTCCTCCCACGTCAGCGGCCGGTTGTCGACCGCCGACGGCAACCGGAAGCCGTAGTCCACCAGGTTGCGCTTGCGCGAGATGTCGCCCTCGTACATTCCGCCGATCTGCGGCACTGTGACGTGCGACTCGTCGATGACGAGCAGGAAGTCCTCGGGGAAGTAGTCCAGCAGGGTGGCCGGCGCGGAGCCCGCCGGACGCGCGTCGATGTGCCGCGAGTAGTTCTCGATGCCCGAGCAAAACCCGACCTGGCGCATCATCTCGATGTCGTAGTTGGTCCGCATCCGCAGCCGCTGCGCCTCCAGCAGCTTTCCCTGACGCTCGAGGTCGGCCAGCCGCTCCGCCAGCTCCTCCTCGATCGTCGAGATTGCGTGCGACATCCGCTCGGGGCCGGCCACGTAATGGGTGGCCGGGAAGATGCGCAGCGAATCGACCTTGCGGATGACCTCGCCGGTCAGCGGGTGCAGGTAATACAGTGCCTCGATTTCGTCGCCGAAGAACTCGATGCGCACCGCGAGCTCCTCGTACGACGGGATGATCTCGACCGTGTCGCCGCGCACCCGGAACGAGCCGCGGGTGAACGCCAGGTCGTTGCGGGAGTACTGAACGTCGACCAGCAGCCGAAGCAGCGCGTCGCGCGGCACCTCGGTCCCCACCTGCAGCTCCACCGAACGGTCCAGGTAAGACTGCGGTGTACCGAGACCATAGATGCAGGACACCGACGCCACCACGACCACATCTCGGCGCGACAGCAGGCTGGAAGTCGCGGAGTGCCGCAGCCGCTCGACGTCGTCGTTGATCGAGCTGTCCTTCTCGATGTAGGTGTCAGTCTGCGCGATGTACGCCTCGGGCTGGTAGTAGTCGTAGTACGAAACGAAGTACTCAACAGCGTTGTTCGGCAACATTTCCCGCAGTTCGTTGGCCATCTGGGCGGCCAGCGTCTTGTTCGGTTCCATCACCAGCGTCGGCCGCTGCACCCGCTCGATCAGCCACGCCGTCGTCGCCGACTTGCCGGTGCCGGTGGCACCGAGCAGCACCACGTCGCGCTCCCCCGCCTTGATGCGACGCTCCAAGTCGTCGATCGCGGTGGGCTGGTCGCCCGCGGGCGTATACGGGCTGACCACCTCGAAGCGGCCACCCGTGCGCACGGCATCCTCGACGGCGCGGTATTCCGAGTGCGCCACCACGGGGTGTTCAGTCGCGAAAGCCATGTGGTCCAGGGTAGGCGTCGTCACCGACACGTTCCCGGCGTCGGTAGACGAGTGTGTACCGCCAGACCAACCAACGCCGAGTTTCACTTCCGGGAAGGAGCCGCGAGGCTTCCGCCCTGACCTCGAGCAAGGACATCTGCGGCTCGCTGATCGGTGCGGTGGCCGATTCGATGCCGCGATCGCCGTGAAGAACCGCAGCCATTCCGACACCCGCTCGGGCCGCCAGGTTCGCGGGCACCGCCACCACGTCGTGCAGATAGTCCGCAAGCGTCGCCGTGCGGTAGCAGCCCAGCACCACGAGCACGCCTCCGGGCACCAATGCATCGCGCAGCCGCGAGACGGTCTCGGCGAACGGCATGTGGTGGAGGCTCGCCAGGCACGAGATGAACTGGTACCCGGTGGGGCGGAGGTCGTAGTCGGAAAAATCTGCCTGGATGTAAGCGAGGTTCGGGTGCCGATCGACTGCCGACACGCGTCGGCAACCACGTCGGCAGCCTTGTCAACGGCTTCGACAAATCGTGCGTGTCGGGCCAGCTTCCTGGCGAACACGCCGGTGCCGCAGCCGCTGTCCAGAGCGTGGTCGCACTGCACCGGCACCGTGTGCGCAGCAGGAGCCGGTGATAGAAGTCGTTGTGGTTGAACGAAGGTCTGCTGGTGTTTGTCATTTCAGCGTTATCCGAGCCTATGCTGACTTTATCCACCCGCCGAAACACGAGACGTTCGACCTAGTCGCGCGCACCAACACCGACCCGAAGGGCATCGTGCGGGCCGTCGACCTGTACGCCGTGCGGCCGTGGGGGCTGTATATGGCACGCCCGACACCCGGCCGGGCCCAGTTCCACTACCTCGAGTCGTGGCTGCTGCCGTCGCTGGGCCTGCGGGCGAACATCTTCCACTTCAACCCGGGCCACGAACGCGAGCAGGACTACTACCTCGACGTCGGTGAGTTCACTCCCGGCGAAGCGGTGTGGCGCTCCGAAGACCACTACCTCGACCTGGTCGTCCATACCGGGTTGCGCACCGATCTGCTCGACATCGACGATCTGCTCGACGCGCACCATCACGGGCTGCTCGGCAGCCGCACCGTCGAGCGAGCGATACACCGGGCGGTGAACGCGATCGACGGCCTGGCGCGCAGCGGCCACGACCTTCACGAGTGGCTGGCCGGCGTCGGCATGGAGCTGACGTGGCGAGGCCGGTGACCCTTGATCGGTTGCCCGACGACCTGCGCGCTGCGCTTCGGGCAGAGCCGGTGCCGTCGTGGCGCCCGCCGATGCTGGCCACGCTGACCGATAAGCGCTTCTCCGATCCCGCGTGGATCTTCGAGCGCAAGTTCGACGGCATGCGCTGCCTGGCGTTTCGCGACGGCGACCATGTGCGGCTGCTGTCCCGCAATCGTCAACCTCTCGACGGAACCTACCCGGAACTCGCCGACGCGCTCGCTGCGCAGGACACCTCCCGCTTCGTCGTCGACGGCGAGGTCGTGGCATTCGAGGGCCGGCGCACGAGCTTCGCGCGTCTGCAGGGCCGACTGGGCATCATGGACCCGGAGCACGCCCGGGCGTCTCGGATCGCCATCTTTTACTACGTCTTCGACCTGCTCCACCTGGACGGGTATGCGACCACCGAGCTGCCGTGTATCTGGCGCAAGCGGCTCCTGCGCAACGCCGTTCAGTTTGATGATCCGCTTCGGTACACCACCCACCGCTGGAAAGAAGGCGAGATGGCCTACCACGCGGCCTGCGAGCGCGGCGACGAGGGCGTGATCGCGAAGCTGGCCGGTGCCGCCTACGAGGGTCGCCGCTCGAGGAACTGGCTGAAGTTCAAGTGCGTACGCGACCAGGAATTCGTGATCGGCGGCTACACCGCCCCCCGCGGCAGCCGGGTCGGACTGGGCGCGTTGCTGGTCGGCTACCACGATGGCCGTGACCTGGTTTATGCCGGCAAGGTGGGTACCGGCTTCGACGACGCGACGCTGGACTCTCTACACGAGCGGTTGTCGGGCATCAGGCAGGAAGAACAGCCCTTCACTCCCGGGAGAGTCCGCGAGCCTGGCGCGACGTGGGTGCGTCCGGAGTTGGTCGCCCAGGTCGGATTCACCGAATGGACGCGTGACGGCAAGCTGCGTCACCCGCGCTACATCGGCCTGCGCACCGACAAAGACGCTGACGAAGTAACCAGGGAGACCCGCTGATGCCGCCCGCCGCCGGCTAGTTGTCGGGCGGGCAGTCGACGTCGACGTAGACGGTCGTCAGTTGTGTGGTGTGGGCCGGCTGGCCGACCGGGGACGTTTGCGGAAGTCCGTGGATGCCGGAAACCGTGCATTCCGACAGCGGGACATCAACTGTGCCATTCGTGTTGAGCTGCACGTTGTACCCCTGTGCTCGCAGCTGACTGATCGCGTCGGAGGCCGATGAACCGCTGATTGCGGTGGCATCGGCGGTGCAGGCCAGTGCCAGAGAACCGGCAGCGAGCATCCCGGCGATCGCAGCGCCGATCGTAAAGCGCTTCATGGTAGAAACTCCTCTGTGCGGGCCGCTTGGGCGCGGCGACGTGGCCCTTCTTGTGGCTAGGCTGGTCGTGTTAGAGCCGGTTTTAGAATCCCGCCTACGCCAGGCGATGTCGTCAGGGCTGGCATCAAATGACGGCCACCGGATAGCAGGAGGTCGCACATACCTGCTACCCCCCAGAGAAAGACCTAGAGCACAGCAGATTCCGACGGCACGGCAGCGGTCATCCTCCAGTCACCCTCTGCCACAAAACCTCTCAGCGCGGCGCCGCAATCGCGGGCCGGCCACCTGCGACAGCAATGCCCACCACAATCTTCACCCTGGGGTATCTGGCAACCGCTTGCACCCCGACGTGGCTGCAGGCGTAAGCTCCGCGACATGAGGCCGACCACGCGCGCATTGCTCGGTGCGACCTGCCTGACCGCGGTACTCGTTGGTGGCCAGCTAATCCCCGCTGCGGCGCTGGCCGACGATGTGCTGCACAACGTCACGTACCGCGCCCGGGTCGACGGGCTCGCCCGTGGGGCGACGATCACCTACAAGATCAACGACACCCAGGTGCAGAGCTCCAACCCGACGATGCTGCCGGGACGGACCTTCGAGGCCGACGCGGTACTGGCCGATCCACAGCAGGCCGGCATGCAGGTTTCGATCCAATGGCCTTACTCGGCCAACCTGCACTGCGAAATCCTGGTCGACGACGCCACCATCGCAAAGGCCGATCAGTTCATCGGCCCTCGCCTGACCCCGGCCAGCGACGACCCGATGTATGGCGTACTGGCTTGCGGCGCTCCGTTGTCCAACGCGGGCGACGGTAACGTTGTCAACACGAGCCCCGTCAGCCAGCCGGCGCCCAATTAACCGAGCCCGCCCACTCCCACGCGCGGCGGTACCCGTCGAGAAACCACGGTTCCTTCGCTTCGGCGTATTGCGGCGCAGCCTGGGCCGCCCGCTTGACCGCCAGATAATCCTCGCGCACAGCGGGATTGGCCTTCAGCCAGTCGACGAACAGGAGCGCGAACTGCTGATTCGGCCAGCCGTCGACACGCAGATGGACGTTCGCGGGCCGACCCGGATCGGCGGCCGCGTGAAGTCGCTTCTGCCACAAGGTTCGATCTCTGGTGTGTGGCACGTCGCTGGTGACGCCCTGAATGCGTGGATAACCGGCCACGGTCAGCGCATCCTCCAGTTCGTCGGCGACCGCTAGCGACGGAACCGTCACCTGCACGTCGATCACGTCCTTGGCGTCCACGCCGGGCACCGCTGTCGAACCGATGTGGTCGACGCGCAGCACCTTCGAACCGCAAGCGGTCGTGAGCCGCTCGACGATCCGGCGCGCCTGGTCAGGCCAAGTCGGGTCGGCCGGCACCACCGTCGCCGGACCCGTAACCGTTTGCCGGCTACGCACGTTGTGGGCAAACGGCAGCACCCGGTCGTACCACAGCTCGCGGGCCCGCTTGACCACCTCACCCTGGCTGCCCGAGTTGTCCAGCCATACGTCGGCAACCTTGCGCCGCTGCTCATCGCTGGCCTGCGCTGCAATCCTCGCCCGAGCGTCCTGCTCGCTCATGCCGCGCTGTTCCACGAGCCGCTGCACCCGCAGCTCCGCGTCGGCGTGCACGACCACGACCAGCGGGAACAGCGGCGCCATGCCGGACTCCACCAGCAGCGGGATGTCCTCGACCACCACCTCGTCCTCGGACACCGCGGCAATGATCTCCGCACGCCTGTGCGCCACCAGCGGGTGCACGATCCGGTTGAGCGTGGCCCGTTGGTCGTGGTTGCTGAACGCCCTGGCGGCAAGTGCGGGACGGTTCAGCGCACCGTCCGGTAGCAGGATGTCGTCGCCGAACGCGTCGACCAGCGCGGCAAGGCCTTCGGTCCCGGGCGCGACAACCTCACGGGAGATCACGTCGCCGTCGACAACCACACCGCCGCATTCGGCGAACGTCTCAGACACTGTCGACTTACCGGCGCCGATTCCGCCGGTCAGCCCGATCCTGAGCATTCGCGGGCGCCGTTAGGCGCTGCCGGCCAGCTTCTCCCGCAGCGCGGCCAGTTGCTCGTCGCTGGCCAGTGACCCGCCCGCGGACTGCTCGTCCGAGCGCGACGCGCCGTTGGCCGACGGCTTCTCGGCCGCGGCGGCTTCGGCGGCGGCGAACTTCTCCATCTGAGCGGTGTGCATCTTGTGCCGCCGCTCCGCCTCGGCGTAGCGCGCCTCCCACTCCCCACGCTGATTGTCGTAGCCGTCGAGCCACTCGTTGGTGTCCGCGTCGAAACCCTCGGGGAAGATGTAGTTGCCCTGCTCGTCGTAGCTGTCGGCCATGCCGTACTTCGACGGGTCGAACTCTTCGGTGTAGTCCTCGTTGGCCTGCTTGAGGCTCAGCGAGATACGGCGCCGCTCCAGATCGATGTCGATGACCTTGACCAGCGCGTCGTCGCCGACGGCGACCACCTGGTCGGGCACCTCAACATGGCGCTCGGCCAGTTCGGAGATGTGCACCAGACCCTCGATGCCTTCTTCGACCCGAACGAACGCACCGAACGGCACAAGCTTGGTGACCTTGCCCGGCACGATCTGCCCGATCGCGTGCGTGCGCGCGAAGTGGCGCCACGGGTCTTCCTGGGTCGCCTTGAGCGACAACGAAACCCGCTCGCGATCCATGTCGACGTCGAGCACCTCGACGGTGACCTCGTCGCCCACCTGAACCACCTCGGACGGGTGGTCGATGTGCTTCCAGGACAGCTCGGAGACGTGCACCAGGCCGTCGACGCCGCCGAGGTCGACGAACGCGCCGAAGTTGACGATCGACGACACGACGCCCTTGCGGATCGCGCCCTTCTGCAGCTGGTTGAGGAACTCGCTGCGCACCTCGGATTGCGTCTGTTCCAGCCAGGCTCGGCGCGACAGCACGACGTTGTTGCGGTTCTTGTCGAGCTCGATGATCTTGGCCTCGAGCTCCTTGCCGATGTAGGGCTGCAGGTCACGGACGCGGCGCATCTCGACCAGCGACGCTGGGAGGAAGCCGCGCAGGCCGATGTCGAGGATCAGGCCGCCCTTGACGACCTCGATGACGGTGCCCTTGACGGCCTCGTCCTTGTCCTTGAGTTCCTCGATCGTGCCCCATGCGCGCTCATATTGGGCGCGCTTCTTGGACAGGATCAGCCGGCCTTCCTTGTCCTCCTTGGTGAGCACGAGGGCCTCGACCTTGTCCCCGACCGACACCACCTCGTTCGGGTCGACGTCGTGCTTGATTGATAGCTCGCGGGAAGGGATGACGCCTTCCGTTTTGTAGCCGATGTCGAGGAGGACTTCGTCACGGTCAACCTTGACGATCGTGCCTTCGACGATGTCGCCATCGTTGAAGTATTTGATTGTCTTGTCGATGGCGGCGAGGAAGTCCTCGGAAGAGCCGATGTCGTTGACGGCAACTTGCGGCGAGGTGACGGAGGGGCTTGGCATGTTGTTGGGTTGCTCCGGACAGGTTGGGTCGTAGGGACAAAGGGATACCTGTCGAGGCTACTCGACTAGGTACATGCTGGCCAAACCCGGTACCAGGGCCTGCGTATTCCCGAAACGTCGATCTGCGGGCTGCCGGCCCCCACTAATGCGCCGCCCGGTCCCAGCTCCTGCCGTAACCGACGGAAACCTCCAGTGGGACGTCCAGCGGATACGCACCGCCCATCTTGTCGCGGACAAGGGCTTCGACGGTGTCCCGCTCGCCGGGCGCTATCTCGAACAGCAGTTCGTCATGGACCTGCAGGAGCATGCGGGAACTCAGGCCGGCCTCCTGCATCGCGCCGTTCACCTCGATCATCGCGACCTTGATGATGTCGGCCGCGCTGCCCTGGATGGGCGCGTTCAGCGCGGCCCGCTCGGCGGCCTCCCGGACCTGGCGGTTGCTGCTGTCCAGTTCGGGCAGGTAGCGACGCCGGCCGAGGACGGTTGACGTGTAGCCGTCCTTGCGGGCTTGGTCGACCACGTCGAGCAGGTAGTCGCGGACCCCGCCGAACCGGGCGAAGTACTGCTCCATCTGCACCTTGGCTTCCTCGGTGGAGATCTTCAGCTGCTGTGCGAGGCCGTAAGCGCTCAAACCGTACGCCAGCCCGTACGACATCGCCTTCACCCGGCGCCGCAGTTCCGGCGTCACCTCCTCGATCGGGACGCCGAACGCCCGGGAGGCGACGAAGAAATGCAGGTCCTCCCCGGTGCGGAAGGCTTCGATGAGCCCCTCGTCCCGGGACAGGTGGGCCATGATCCGCATCTCGATCTGGCTGTAGTCGGCAGTCATCAGCTCGGCGTAGCCCTCGCCGACAACGAACGCGTCGCGGATCCGACGACCTTCGTCGGTGCGAATCGGGATGTTCTGCAGGTTTGGCTCGGTGGACGACAGCCGGCCCGTCGCGGCGATCGTCTGGTTGAACGTGGTGTGGATCCGCCCGTCGGGGGCCACCGAGTTCAGCAGGCCGTCGACGGTGACCTTCAGCCGCGTCGCGTCGCGGTGGGCCAGCAGTTGCTGCAGGAACGGGTGGCCGGTCTTTTCGTACAGCGACTGCAACGCATCTGCGTCGGTCGTGTATCCGGTCTTGGTGCGTTTGGTCTTGGGCATGTCCAGCTCGTCGAAGAGCACCACCTGCAGCTGCTTGGGCGAGCCGAGGTTGATCTGCTTGCCGATCACCGCATAGGCGGCGTCGGCGGCGTCCCTGATCTGGGCCGCGAACTGGCTTTGCAGCTCAGTCAGCTGGTCCAAATCGACTGCGATACCGGCCGTTTCGATGTCGGCCAGGACGCGCTGCACGGGCAGCTCCATGTCGCCTAGCAGCGCAGCGGAGTCGATGCGGGTCAGTTCCGCGTCCAGCGCGTCGGCCAGATCGACGATCGCCCGGGCCCGCAGGATCTGAGTCTGTACCGCCTGGTCGTCGACGCCGTCGGAGTCGTCGAGCAGCGACAACTGCTGCTGCTCCGGGTTCTCGGCCCGCAATTCGCGGCGCAGGTACCGCAGCGATAGGTCCTCCAGCGTGAAACTGCGCTGACCGGGCCGCACGAGGTATGCCGCCAGCGCCGTGTCCGACGTGACCCCGGCCAGGGCCCAGCTCCGTCCGGCGAGGTCATGAATCGCCGCCTTGGCCTCGTGCAGCGCCTTCGGCTGCGACTCGTCGCCAAGCCATCGGCCGAGCGCCGCTTCGTCGTCGGGCGTCATTTCGGACGTGTCGATGTAGATGCCGTCGCCATCGGCGGCGGCGATGGCGACGGCCGTCGCGTCCCCCCCGGCGGGCCTGTGGGTGCCGACCACCGACAACCCGGACCGGCGCCCGTCACTGGCGTGGTCGGCCAGCCAATCGACCAGCCCGCCCGGCTCGATCGCGCCGCCTCGGACGTCGAAGCCTTCGTCGACCTCCGGCTCGACCGCGGCGAGCGTGTCGAACAGCCGGTCGCGCAGCACCCGAAACTCCAGATCGTCGAACAGCCGGTGGATGTGGTCGCGGTCCCACGGCTGCATCCGCAGCGAGTCCGGCGTCTGGGCCAGCGGTACGTCCTTGACGAGATCGGTCAGCTCGCGGTTGAGCACCACGTGCGAGAGGTTGGCGCGCAACGCGTCACCGACCTTGCCGCGCACCGAGTCGACATTGTCGACCAGGCTCTGCAGCGATCCGTACTCGGCGATCCACTTCGATGCCGTTTTCTCCCCCACCCCGGGGATGCCGGGCAGGTTGTCGCTCGGATCGCCGCGCAGCGCCGCGAAATCCGGGTACTGCTCCGGGGTCAGCCCGTATTTCTCGACGACCGCCTCCGGGGTGAAGCGCGTCAGTTCGCTGACACCCTTGCGCGGATAGAGCACCGTCACGTCGTCGCTCACAAGCTGCAACGAGTCACGGTCACCGGTGACCACGAGCACCCGGAAGCCGGCCTGCTCAGCCTGGGTGGCCAGGGTGGCGATCACATCGTCAGCTTCAAAACCCGGCTCGGCCAGGACGGTGATGCCAAGCGCGACAAGCACTTCCTTCGTGATCTCGATTTGCCCGCGGAACTCGTCGGGGGTTGACGACCGGTTGGCCTTGTACTCCGGGTATTTGTCGGACCGGAACGTCTGGCGGGACACGTCGAAGGCGGCGCCGACATGCGTCGGCGCCTCGTCGCGCAGCAGGTTGATCAGCATCGCGGTGAATCCGTAGACCGCGTTCGTGGTCAACCCGCCCTGTGTCTTGAAGTTCTCCGCAGGCAGTGCGTAGAACGCCCGAAAGGCCAGAGAATTGCCATCCAGCAGCATCAGTATTGGCCGGTCATCGGCGGAGGTCTCGGTCTGCGCTCTGACAGCGGAAGTCTTGACCGGTGCGGTCCTTGCAGGGCTCACGGCTTAACTCTAGGCATCCGCGCTGACATCAGGTCAGGCCTCGCCGGCGACCTCGATCCCGCCGTGCGCAAACTGGAACACGTTTCAGTTTTGCGGCGGTTGTCGGTACGCTGGCGCCGTGCCAGAAGCAATCGATGACGTGAAGCCGGCGATCGAGGGCTGGTGGGATTTCGATGATTCGGGGTTGCCGTATCTCACGGGTAGCCGGTGTGGGCTGTGCGGGACGTATGTGTTTCCGCCGCGGGCGACCGACTGCCCGAACCCGGCGTGTGGCGGCGCCACGCTGGAGGCGGCGGCGTTGTCGCGCCGCGGCACGGTGTGGAGCTACACCGAAAACCACTATGCGCCCCCGCCGCCGTATCCGGCACCGGACCCGTTTGAGCCGTTCGCGGTGGCCGCGGTGGCCTTGGCGCACGAGGGGCTGATCGTGCTCGGCAAGGTGGTGGCGGGCACGCGGGCCGCCGATCTGGCGGTGGGCATGGAGATGGAATTGGCGATCGAGCCGCTGTATCGCGACGACGACGGCGCCCAGCGGACCGTCTACGCGTGGAGCATCGCATGACCCCCGAACCCGTCTACATCCTCGGTGCCGGGATGCACCCGTGGGGCAAGTGGGGCAACGATTTCACCGCCTACGGGATGGTGGCCGCACGCGCCGCGCTGGCCGAAGCCGGGCTGGCGTGGGGCCAGATCCAGTTCGTCGCCGGCGCCGACACCATCCGCAACGGCTATCCGGGGTTTGTCGCCGGGGCGACGTTCGCCCAGAAACTGGGCTGGACCGGCGTACCGGTGTCCTCGAGCTACGCCGCGTGTGCCAGCGGGTCGCAAGCCCTGCAGAGCGCACGCGCGCACATCCTGGCCGGGTTGTGCGAAGTCGCCCTCGTCGTGGGCGCCGACACCACCCCGAAGGGATTTTTCGCCCCGGTGGGCGGGGAACGCCGCAACGACCCCGACTGGCAGCGCTTCCATCTGATCGGCGCGACCAACCCGGTGTACTTCGCGCTGCTGGCCCGCCGCCGGATGGACCTGTTCGGCGCCACCGCCGAGGACTTCGCCGCCGTGAAGGTCAAAAACGCCCGCCACGGCCAGGCCAATCCCAACGCCCGGTTCCGGAAGGAAACCACCGTCGCCGACGTGCTGGCCAGCCCGGTCGTGGCCGATCCGCTGCGGCTGCTGGACATCTGCGCCACCAGCGACGGTGCCGCGGCCCTGGTGCTGGCCAGCGCCGGCTTCGCCCGGACCCACCTCGGCTCGCTGCACGGGGTGCCCTCGGTGCGCGCCGTCAGCACCGTCACCCCGCGCTATCCGCAGCACCTACCCGAACTGCCCGACATCGCCACCGATTCCACCGCGGCAGTGCCCGCACCGGTGCGGGTGTTCAAGGACCACATCCTCGACGCCGCCTACACCGAGGCCGGTATCGGCCCGCAAGACCTGAGCCTGGCCGAGGTCTACGACCTGTCCACCGCACTGGAGCTGGACTGGTACGAACACCTGGGCCTGTGCCCCAAAGGCGACGCCGAAGCGCTGCTGGGCAGCGGGGCGACGACAATCGGCGGCCGCATCCCCGTGAACCCCTCCGGCGGGCTGGCCTGCTTCGGCGAGGCCATCCCCGCCCAGGCCATCGCCCAAGTCTGCGAACTCACCTGGCAACTACGCGGCCAAGCCACCGGCCGCCAGGTCGACGATGCCACCGTCGGCATCACCGCCAACCAGGGCCTCTTCGGCCACGGCTCCGCAGTCATCGTCGCACGCTAGAGCCTGTGTGCCGCCGAGACGTCGCTTCTTGGAGCTCATGACTAGGCCACGCCCAGATACGCCGCGCGAATGCTGTCATCTTCCAACAACTCCCGCGCGGGGCCGGTGCGGGTGATCGTCCCGGTCTCCAGGATGTAGGCCCGGTCCGAGCGGCTCAGGGCCTGCTGCGCGTTCTGCTCCACCAGCAGCACGGTGGTGCCCTGCGCGTTGATCTCCGAGATGATCTTGAAGATCTGCGAGATCACCATCGGCGCAAGGCCCATGGATGGCTCGTCGAGCAGCAGCACCCGCGGCCGCGCCATCAGCGCCCGCCCGATTGCAAGCATCTGCTGCTCACCGCCGGACAGTGTGCCGCCTACCTGTGCGCGCCGCTCGGCGAGCCGCGGGAAGGTCTCGAGCACCCAGTCGAGCCGTTCGCTATGCTCAACCCTCGAGCCGAACTTGCGTCCGTAGCAACCCATTTCGAGGTTCTCGACGACAGTCATGCCGGGGAAGACACCGCGCCCCTCCGGCGCCTGGATGAGCCCGTAGGCAACCCTCTTGTGCGCCTTGACCCTGGTGATGTTGCGTCCCTCGAACCATACGCTGCCCGACGTCAGCGGCAGCAGACCCGATATCGCTCGCATCGTGGTGGTTTTGCCGGCGCCGTTGGATCCCAGCAGCGTGACCAACTCACCTTCGTGGACAACGAGCGAGACCCCGTGCAGGGCTTGGATGCGGCCGTAATGCACGACCACATCGCGAATCTCCAGCAGCGCGTCACTCGAGCTCGTCATCTGGCACTCCCAGGTATGCGGCGATGACTGCCGGGTCCTCCCGGATCTGAGCGGGCAGCCCGTCGGCGATCTTGCGGCCGAACTCCAGCA
Organism: Mycobacterium sp.; assembly: GCF_035314905.1. Lineage (GTDB taxonomy): Bacteria > Actinomycetota > Actinomycetes > Mycobacteriales > Mycobacteriaceae > Mycobacterium. Next base: position 13,885 of record NZ_DATFYW010000192.1, on the reverse strand, counting down.
CGACGATCCTGTCGGTCACGCCCATCACCAATCGCATGTCGTGCTCGATGAGCAGCACCGTGTAGCCGTCGTCGCGGACTTTCTGGATCAGCTCGATCAGCGCCGCTTTCTCGCTGTGGTTGAACCCGGCGGCGGGCTCGTCCAGGCACAGCAGTTTGGGTTCGGTGGCGAGTGCCCGCGCGATCTCCAGCCGCCGCTGGTCACCGTAGGGCAGGTTTTTGGCCTTTTCTTCGGCGCGATTGGCGATGCCGACGAACTTCAGCAGCGCCACCGCCCGTTCGATCGCCTCATGCTCTTCGCGGCGGTGCCGCGGCGATCGGAAGACGGCGCCGGGCACCGACGTCTTGTGTCGCGCGTCGGTTCCGACGACGACGTTCTCCAGTGCCGACATTTCACCCCACAACCGGATGTTCTGAAACGTGCGGGCAATTCCGCGTCGAGTGATCTGGTGACGCTTGATCCGGCCGAGCGGCGCACCGTCGAAGATCACCGTTCCTGAACTTGGACGGTAAACACCCGTGATCGCGTTGAAGCAGGTGGTCTTGCCTGCGCCGTTGGGCCCGATCAACCCGAGGATCTCGCCGCGCCTGATCCCGAACGTCACTGAGTCCAGCGCGACCAAGCCGCCGAATCGTACAGTCAAATCCTTTGTCTCCAAAAGCATCTCGCCTTCGGCGGCATGCACCTCGCGATGTAACCCAGCGACTTCTTCCACGCTCATGCGATGGCCTCTTTTGCCTGGTCGCGACGCAAGAGTTCGCGCGCTGACTTACCGTACGCCAAGAGCTGCTGGCGTACCGGAAACAAGCCCTGCGGCCGGAAGATCATCAGGATCACCAACGCCAGCCCGAAGAACAGATACTTCAGGTCGCCCATGTTGATGCCGAACAAGTGGACACCGAGAAGGCGGTTGGGCAGGTAGACGATCACGAAAGCCCCGAAGATCACGCCGAGCTTGTTGCCCTGCCCCCCGAGGACGACAGCGCACAGGAACAACATGGAGTTGATGATGTTGAAGTTGGTCGGTGCGACGTACTGCACCTGTCCGGCGTACATCGCGCCCGATAGGCCACCGATACTGGCGCCGATCACGAACGCCCACAGCTTGAAGCGGAAGGTGTTGACGCCCATCACTTCCGCGGCGTCTTCGTCCTCACGGATCGCGACCCATGCGCGCCCGACGCGGCTGCGTTCCAGGTTGCCGACGAGCAGCAGCACGATCCCGACCAGAATCAGGCCCAGCCAGAACCACCAGGTCCCGTAGTTGGCGTGACCTGCGGCATTGCCGCTCGAGAAAACGCCGTCGGGCACCTTGTCGGTTCGGAACAGCCTCGGATACGCGATCCGGTTCAACCCTCGCGAGCCGTTGGTGATGTCTTGCAGGTTGTCGGCGAGCAGCCGGATGATCTCGCCGAACCCGAGGGTGACGATCGCCAGGTAGTCGCCGCGCAGTCGCAATGTCGGGGTGCCGAGGATCAGGCCGGCGATCGCCGTCGCGCAGATCGCGATCGGTACACACGACAGCCATGCCCAGTCCTTGCTGAACAAGCCGGTCGTCCCGAGCTTGTTCCATGGGCTGTCGGGGCTCGTCAGCAGGGCGACCGTATAGGCGCCGACCGCATAGAACCCGACATAGCCCAGGTCGAGAAGGCCGGCCTGGCCGACGACGACGTTGAGCCCGACCGCGATCAGCGCGACCATCGCGAACTGCGCCATTACACCGCCGAAGCTGATTCCAGGCGTGTCCAGAAACGGCGGCGGATACAGCGGCAGCAGCGCCATCAGCGCGAAAACCACAAGACCGACAAGCCATTTCGCTTCCCGGCTCAGCCCGCCCCACCATTCCCGCAGTACGTCGCCGGGGCGTTCCAGTTTCTGGGCCCAGCTCATACTCTCGCCTTCCCGAGGCTTTCACCCAGTATCCCGGTCGGCCGCACCAGCAGCACCAGCACCAACAGGATGAACGCCACCACGTCCCGCCACTGGGTGCCGAAGAGCGCCTGGCCGTAGTTCTCCATCACACCGAGGAGCAGGCCGCCGAGCAACGCGCCGCGCAGGTTGCCGATGCCGCCCAGCACGGCCGCCGAGAACGCCTTGATGCCGAGCAGGAAGCCGCCGGAGTAGATGATGCCCTGCGGCACCTTGAGCGTGTACAGCAGCGCGGCGGCACCGGCCAGCAGGCCGCCGATCAGGAACGTGGTCGTGATGATCCGCTCCCGCGACACCCCCATCAGCGTTGCGGTGGTGGGGTCCTGGGCGACGGCACGTATACCGCGACCGAATTTGCTGCGGTTGATTGCGAGATCGGTCAGTACCGCCAACACGCACGCCGCGGCGACGATGACCAGCGTCACGTCGGAAACGGTGGCCCCGAACACTTCGAACTGAGTCTTCGGCACCACCAGGATGATCGGCTCTTGGGCGTTGCTGCCGCCGTAGCCCTGCAGCAGCTTCGGGAGGATGAAGTGCACGAATTCCTGTAGCACGAAGGACATGCCGATCGCGGTGATCAAGAAGGTCAGCGGCCGCGCGTTGCGCCGGCGGAGCGGACGATAGGCCACCAACTCGAGACCCACGGCCGCCGACCCCGACACCGCCATCGCGAAAAGCATCGCGATGCCCAGGTAGACAACCGTTAAAGCGATGCCCATGTTGTAGGCGTTCCCGCTCGGTGCGAAGCCAAGGATCTTGTCGAGCGCGAAGTACGCCCCGAACATACCGAGCATGAAGATTTCCGAGTGCGCGAAGTTGATGAGCCGCAGGACACCGAACACCAACGTGTAGCCAACCGCGACGAGCGCGTAGATCGCCCCCCAGGACAGCCCGTCGATCGTCAACTGCCAGAAGCCGGTTCGTAAGCCGGCCAGGTTGAAGCCGATATTGGCTGCGTGTACGGCGCAGTGGCCGATGCAGTCGTCGATCATCCCCTGGCAGCTCCTCGGTTACGACAACGCGTCCGAGCCTTCCGGTCTCGGACGCGTCCCGTCGTCAGCGGCTACTGGACCTTGTACATCCAGATCAACGTCGTGGTCAGTTCACCGTCGGGCGTCCACTGGTACTTCCGCCCGATGCCCTGGCCGTTGTAGTTGCGAACGTAGTCGAGCAACGCAGGCCGCGTGATGGCCCCTGAGTCGATGCCCTTGAGCAGGATGGTGCCCAGATCGTAGCCCTCGGTGCTGTAGGTGCCGGGTTCCTGCTTGAACTTGTTGGTGTACTCGTCGGCGAACGACTTGCTCGCCGGGCCGCAGGGGCAGGACAGCAGCGCATCCTTGGATGCTTCACCAGCTTGCTTGACGAATTCGGGGTCTTTGGTGCCGTCACCGGCGATGAAGGTCGCGGTCACGCCGCCGTCACGCAGCTGCTGCACGAAAGGAGCGGCCTCGGCGTAGTACCCGCTGTAGAAGATCGACTGGGGGTTGATGCCTTTGACCTGCGTCACTGCGGCCGAGAAGTCCTTGTCGCCTTTCTTCACCGAGATGTTGCAGCTGGCGTTGGCGGCAGGCCCGAGCGTCTGCCGGATTGTCTGTGCCAGCCCCAAGCCGTAGTCGGTGCTGTCGTCGACGACGCACACCTTGTTGTTGTTGAGTGTGTTCTTCATGTAGTTCGCCACTGATGGGCCCTGCACGCCGTCGTTCGCGAGTCCACGGAAAAACGTCTTCCATCCCTGCTGGGACAGGGTCACGTTGGTGGCCGACGCGGTGGCCGCGACGAGCCCGGCCTGGTCGAAGACGCCGCCGGTCGCTTTGGTTTCGCCGGAGAACGCCGGACCGACCAGCCCGATGGTGAACGCGTCGTCGACGATCTGCGGGGCGATGGCGGTCGCCTTCTGTGGGTCGCCCTCGGTGTCGAACGTTTTCAGCTGCACCTGGCAGCCGGGGTTGGCGGCGTTGTGCTTGTCGACGGCGAGCTGCACCCCGTACTTGATATTGATGCCGAGCGCGGCGTCGGGACCCGTCAACGCGCCGGCCATCGCGATGTTGACAGGTGGGCAGGTGGCCTTGCCGTCCCCGGCCGGGTCGGCGGATGCGGCGCCTTCGGTTGCGTTGACCACTTTGCCGTTCTCGTCGATCTGCACTTGCTCGACGATCTTCAGGTTGGTCTGCGAGTTGTTCTGTCCCGGTGAGGACTGGTGGCAGGCGGCCACGCCTATCACGACTAATCCGGCAGAACTCAGTGCCAGAGCACTCCGCGTCGCACGACCGCGCACGTCTCACCTCCGGGTTGGGCTGTCAACGCTCCGGTAAACATAGCCAACAGTTCGCGGGAGTGCGTGATGTTGGATAACCGCGGCTAGCTGGCCGACGGGGTGTCTTTCGTCGTGTCGAGGGTTTCCAGCACCACCTCGGCGACCCGCTTCATCGTCGTGCGGCGATCCATCGCGGCACGCTGGATCCACTTGAACGCGTCGGGCTCAGTCATGCCCTGCTTTGTTTGCAGCAAGCCCTTGGCCCGTTCGACGAGCTTGCGCGTCTCCAGCCGCTCGGCGAGCGTCGCCACCTCACGCTCGAGTTCGGTGATCTCGGTGAAGCGACTGACCGCGACCTCTATCGCCGGGATCAGGTCGTTGATGGAGAACGGCTTGACGAGGTACGCCATCGCCCCCGCATCGCGGGCGCGTTCGACGAGGTCGCGCTGGCTGAACGCGGTGAGGATCACGATCGGGGCGATCCGCTTGCTGGCGATCTCCGAGGCGGCATCGATGCCGTCGCGGCGGGGCATCTTGACGTCCATGATCACGAGGTCGGGTTCGAGCTCCTCGGCCATCTCCACGGCTTCCTGGCCGTCGCCGGCCTGACCGATGACTTCGTAACCCTCCTCCGTCAACATCTCCGCCAAGTCGAGCCGGATGAGTGCTTCGTCCTCGGCGACGAGGACGCGCCGCGGCTTGTGCGCGTCAGAGCTTGGCCCGGTCATGGATCACATTCTGTCGTGGCGCGACCGTTGAGGCGACTGCGGGGTCGTGACGTCGGACATGGCCACCCCATCCTCTATGGTGGGAGGCCGTCAGCCCTCGTATCCCAACTGGCAGAGGAACTGGACTCAAAACCCAGACAGTGTGGGTTCGAATCCCACCGGGGGCACCCCATGCCCCATGGCATATCCGCTGGCAGAAGCGTTTTGGATGTCGAATGCTAGGGCGAACTGGCCCATCGTGGCATCTCGTTCGCCGGGGGTGGCAACAACAACGCCGCCGAGGTGTTCGGCAACCACAGCAGTGCAAGCGCGGGCCCCGGCAACGGCTACCACGTCACCGCCGTACATCGCGCGAAGCCATGATCGGGGGACCGTCGTTTAGGTCTCGTTTAGGTCCGCACCCCCGGCAATGGTGTTGACCCGGCAGTGGGGCTTGCTGAACGGGAAGATCGACAAGTTCAGTCTCGACGCGCTGCTCTGGATCGGTCAGCCGGGCGATCTGCTCGGGGGCGAGCTGGTCGGCTAGATCACGCCACGTGCAGGCGGCGTCGGGGGCTGTGCGTCAATGGGTGGCTCCTGGGGGTTGGCAGGCTCTCGCGGCGCTCACAACCCGAACACGGAGGCGGCGATGGTCAGCGCCCGCACCACACCATCCTGGTCATCCCACGCCATGTTGTCGGTGCCGGCGAGTGCATCGCGCGCCCGGTTACGCAGGAAGTCGGCGGCGTCGTCGCGCTGGGTGATGTCGAACGACACCGCGGCCGCGACCTGTTTCGCGTCAGCCCAGCACAGGCCGGCGAAAGCTCCCTCGAAGTGCAGGGCGCCGCAGTAGGCCTGGAGCGGCTCGGTGAACATGTTGGTGTGCATGATCCGCTCGGGCAGCCGCACGATCATCTCCAGCGCGGCGGCTTCCGGGTCGGCGGGGTAGTCGGGGACGTCGTAGGCGGTGGTGGTGGTCATGGCAATGTGTCCTCACTTAAGCCCTACCCCCTCTAACCGTTGCCTCTACATTGCGCTCCGGGGCGACCCAACAAACAGGGACTTTCGACCTGTGACGCGGCGTCACAATGCCCAATATGGGCTATTTCGGATATCCGAAATAGCGGGGAAGCTGCCACGCTTCCACCGTGCGTTTTGGCGCTCAGACCCCGAGCACAGCGGCGGCGATGGTCAGCGCCCGCCCGCACCACGCACGTTCGGTGCATCACTTAAAGTGTTCTTGACCGGGAATGTTTAGGTTTCCGCTATCCGTGGCCATAGCCACCGGTGAATGGCTGGGAGCCGACGGCTTGTCGATCGTGGACGGCGCAGCCGACTGCGTGATCGTCACGCTGGCGCCGCCGAATGTGTTGTCGGCGTGTGCCTGTTGGCTGCTGCCGGAGGCGATGGTCAGGGCTGCCGTTGCCACAATGATCCCCATGCCGAGACGGGCCGACACTTGTGTTTGGTGTCTAGCCGGTGTCCTTCTCCCCGGCCGGGGCGTCGATCATGTCGGCGGCCTCGATGAGCGCCGCGGCGAGCTCGCGGCCCTGCGCCGCGGTCAGCTTGCTGGGGTCGTCAGCCCACAAGTCGATCCGTCGCTCACACCGGTCGTCGCTGAACTGGCGGCCAGCCACGTGCATCGCGACCCCACCGACGCGCGTGGTGAGGCAGGAAAACTCACGGAACCACCCCTCGTCGGCATCAGACTGCCAGCCGAAAACCAGCTTGGCTTCCGGTGGTGGCTCGACCTGCGCGAACCACACCTCCTCGGCCACGTCCTCGGCCTCGTTCTCGGCGGCGAGTTCGCGGGCCTCGAGCAGCAGCGCGTCCGGCTGACCGCCGGCATCTTCCAGGGCGGCCAGGTGGGCGTACTGATCCTCGGTGAGCTGGTCTTTGATGTCACGCCAACTCTGCGCGTTGTCAGGCATTATTTGGTCTCCTGTTACGGGGCCGCCACGCAACCTCATTCACCACGCGGCCCATCGTCGCGTCGCGGGCAGATACTTAATCGTCGCGTCGCGGGCAGATACTTAACGGCCTGCCACGCCGCGTGGGCATACCCTGCTTCGATCATCATCCCGCTGCCGACAATCATCGCGACGTGGCCGTCCCACAGGCAAGGTCACCGGCCGCGAGGCGCCGGGTGCCGCCGGTGCGTCGCTGCGCTTCGTCGTGCAGGCAGAAGATGGCGCACCCGTCGAGAGAGAGCACCCTTTCTGGCTCGGCTAGCCGGGTGGTTCGGGCGGCGGTGGCGGTTCGAGCACTGGCACGGTGATCGGCGGCAGCCCGGGAATGTCGACGACCGTCGAATCCGCCGGCGGGGGAGGACCGGGGCTGTCTTGCGGAACCCTATCCGGCCCACCAATCGGCCCGCGCTCCACCGGAGCTGGCGGCGGTGCCGGCGCAATCCCGTTGCTGGTGTTGATCGTGATGATCGACCCGGGGATGGTTTGACCACTGGGGGTGGTACCCACCACGGCACCGTAAGGCTCGTAGCTGTTGACCGATGTCGCCTGATCGGCGACTTGGAAACCGGTGTCCTTGAGGCGCTGACGTGCCGCATCCAGATTCAGGCCGGACACGCTCGGTACCTGGCCACCTGGCGCGCCGTCGACGTAGCGCGGATCGGTTGGCGGCAGATGCACGTCGCCGAAATCGGTGGCGATAGGCGTCATCGCCTCGAACCAGGTGCGTGCGGGCTCGCTGCCGCCGTACAGGTCACCGCCGCCGCACCTGCGCAGTGGGAATGAACAGATGCCGGAGGGTGTGCTGGTGTCGTCGAAGATGTAGTTCGCCGCCGCGTAGTTGTTGGTGAAGCCGACGAATCCCGACGACCGATGCGACTCGGTGGTGCCGGTCTTGCTCGACAGCGGCAGGGTCCACCCCGCCGCGCCGGCCGAGCCCGCTGCGGTGCCGCTGCCCTGGTCGTCCTTGCTCAAGGCGTTCGCCAGCGTGTTCGCCAGTCCTTCCGGCACCACCTGGTCACAGGGCTCGGTGGTCACCGACACCGGGTTGCCCCTGCGGTCGAAGATCTTGTCGATCGGGCTCGGCGGGCACCACATGCCACCGGACGCGAGGGTCGCCGCCACATTGGCGAGCTCGAGTGCGTTGAGCTGGAACGGGCCCAAAGTGAACGAGCCCATGTTCTGTTGCTTGATCAAATCGGCCAAGCTTTCGTTGCCTGTCGGGTCGTAGGCGCGCGCCGTTCCCGGAATCGCGTAGGACCGCAGCCCGAGCCGGACCGCCATGTCGACCGCGCGTGGCACCCCGACGAGCTGGATGAGCCCCGCGAACGCGGTGTTCGGCGAGGTGGCCAGCGCATCGGTGACGTTCATCGACCCGCGGTAGCGGCCCGCGTTTTTCACGCACCAGGTTTCCTTCGGACAGCCGGGCGTATCGCTGCTGCCCAAGCCCTTGGCCTGAAAGAAGCCCGGCACCTGCAGCTGAGCGTTGATGCCCATCCCCATGTCTAGCGCTGCCGCGGTGGTGAAGATCTTGAAGATGGAGCCAGCCCCATCACCGACGAGCGTGAACGGCTGCGGCTGCACCGTTTCGTGCGCGTCGCTGTTGAGACCGTACGTCCGGTTGCTGGCCATCGCCATCACCCGATGCGCGTCCTTGCCCGGCCTGATCACGCTCATCACGCTGGCGATGCCGTCGAGCGTCGGACTGGCGACCTTGTCGATCGCCTGCTTGACCGACGCCTGCACCTTCGGGTCCAGCGTCGTGCGGATCAAATAACCGCCGCGCGCAACCTGCTCCTTGCTGATGCCGGCCCGCGCGAGGTAGTCCAGCACATAGTCACAAAAGAAACCGCGATCGCGGGCGGCGATGCAGCCACCAGGCAGCTCCTTCGGGCGGGGCAGCACGCCCAGTGGATCAGCCTTGGCGGCACGCAACTCGTCGGCGTGCTGGGGGAGATTGTCGACCATGGTGTCCAACACCACGTTTCGCCGCTGCAGCGCCCCTTCCGGGTTGGTGTAGGGGTCGAGGGCAGTCGTCGACTTGAGCATGCCGGCCAGCAGCGCGGCCTGCTGCCAGTTCAGCTGCGAGGCGTCGACGCCGAAGTAGGTCTGAGCGGCATCCTGCACACCGAACGCGCCGTTGCCGAACGACACCAGGTTGAGGTAGCGGGTGAGGATCTCCGCCTTGGAGAAGGTCTTGTCGAGCGTCAGAGCCATCCGGATCTCGCGCAGTTTGCGCGCTGGTGTGGTCTCGACAGCGGCCCGCCTCTCGGCTTCGGTCTGCGCGGTCACTAGCAACTGGTAGTTCTTGACGTACTGCTGCTCTATCGTCGAACCGCCGCGGGTGTCGAGGTTGCCGGAGAGGTAGCCGGACAGCCCGGTCAGCGTGCCCGGCCAGTCCACGCCGTTGTGCTCAGCGAACCGCTTGTCCTCGATCGACACAATCGCCAGCTTCATGGTGTCGGCGATCTGATCGGTGCGGACCTCGAACCGGCGCTGGGAATACAACCACGCGATCGGGTTCCCCGCGACGTCGACCATCGTCGAGACCTGCGGGACGTCACCTTCGAGGAGTTGCGCGGAGCCGTTGGCGACAACATCGGAGGCGCGGTTGGACAACAGCCCGATGCCGCCCGCGAACGGAAACATCAATGCCGCCGCCACCACCCCGGCCAGCAGACAGCACCCCGCCAGCTTGGCGACCCTTGCCGATATCGGCGCGCGCTCCGACATGCCTAGATTATCCGCGGCCCCGCCCCGGCGATTGCGGCGAATGCCCAGAACAGATTGCCTTTGATGGTGCGGAATTCAAGGCGTACGGCGGCGGCCAGAGGATTGGGCCAAACCTCCTGGCCGCCCCAATGACACGATGGCTCGGCGGTGCTTACTGCGATACGAGCGCGGGCGGGATATACGCGGTCACCGGCGCAGGTGTGGCCCCCGCTACACCCAGCTGTACGAGGTTGTCGACCGCCGGGTGCCTCTCGCCCGCCGGACCCTCGGCGAACGCGCCGAGCAACCGGGTCGTCAATGCGGTGAACACCCGGTCCACCAGATCCATGGTGATCGGAGATCCCCGGCTCTCTGGTACGTGGCCAGCCCGACCACCTCATGGGCGGGGGACAAGGGCACCAACGCAGCCTATCCCCCGACCGCCGTGGACACACTCTGGCCACACTCTGGGCACAGTCACAGTTATCTCTAGTTAGGCAGAAAGAGGCTATCTGTGCAGTTCAGAACAGTTTCGGTCCCCTGACCAGGACTACCCCGAACAGTTCGAATCCCACCGAGGGCACACCGCCGAGGCCGCGACACTCAACCAGCTGCGACAACACGCCGACGAACGCCGCAGCCGTTTGAGTTTCGCGACAGGCTTCTAACGCAGGTTCCAGTCGCGGCAGCCGAGGGTCTCGAAAGCGTCATCACCCTGAGCGATCGTCACGTCTTGCGGCCCCGTTTCGTCTCCGCGAGCGGTTGCTTTCAATATGAATGGGTGACCATTCTGTGTGGCCAGCGGACCCACCGCCCAATGGCATCGTGAATCCGCATCCGCCTGGGAACCGTCTGGGTTGTACAAAGTCCGCCGTTTACCACCATCGGTGCCACGTTCCTCGTGAGATGTCTGTTCAACTCACATCACCCGTGATCGGCCCTGCCGAGCAATGCCACGGCCGCGGGGGCCACGGCGGTGGGTTCCACGGCGGCGGGGGTAACACCGGCACCTTTTAGACTCGCGCCCTTCACTGGCGGATTACGCCCAGGTCGGGATTAATAGCCAAGTCGCTCAAGCTGGGACATAAAGGCGGCGGGGTTGACTGCTGAGGGAACGGCAGCATCGATCGCAGGCGCGACCCTGTCTGGCCGGCCGAGCCGGCCGAGCCGGCATTGCAGACCTGCAAGCCCCAGGGTTATGACGTGCAGATCAACTGGGTCACCAGTTACAGCAGGGCCCCGCTGTCGCGGTGCGCGGTATCTGCGATCCACAATCCGGACCGCTCGCCGGGCAGCCAAGCCACGAGGCGGTTCGGTATCGGTGTGGGCATCGGGTAGCCCTACCTGGCATTGGCGCTTACGCGATTTGTAAAGCGGCAGCATTGTCGTGGTGCTAGATTTCACAGTTATGCTTCCATTCACGCCGCGTCTCATTGTACAGCCCGATGACGGCCTGGAGCCGGTCCGCGAATTCATTGAATCAGCCGATACATCTCTTCTGATGAAGCAATTCACGTTCACCGAGGAGGGCTTGATACAGACGGTGATCGATCGGCACAATTCTGGCGTACACGTGCGGGTTATGCTCAACGCGAAAAGGTCGGGAGGAGACCGCGCCAACGACGAGACATATGAGAAGTTACGGAGTGCCGGTGTAGACGTCCAGTGGTCAAATCCGAAGTTTTACGTGACCCACGAAAAGTCAATTGTCGCGGACCAGAAAGCCGCGCTGGTCGCCACCTTCAATCTCTGCCCCAAATACTTCTCGCTGACCCGCGACTATGGCATCATCACGCACGATCCTCAGCACGTTGCGCAGATCGCCGAGGTGTTCGACGCTGATTGGGAGCACCTCGACTGGACATGCCCGGCCTACGAGGGGCTTCTCTGGAGTAACTCGAATTCGCGTTATCACATGGCCCAATTCATCGACGGCGCCAAGTATCGACTGGATGTTCAGCACCCGAAATATGTCGACGCGGTCATTCTCGATCACCTCGCGGCTGCCGCTGATCGCGGGGTCAAGGTGCACGTTCTGTGCGGCGGCAGGCACGGCATCAGCGATTGGGACATTCTCGACACCTTCGCATCGCTGCGCACGTTGCGCCGCTTCGGCGTCAAGGTGCACAAACAGAAGAACTTGCGGGTCCACGCGAAGCTGCTGATCGCGGACGAGGAGCGGGCGTTGCTTGGTTCGATGAATATCGACCGTAGTGCCTTCGATCTGCGTCGGGAACTGGGCATCACGATAACCAACCCTGATGTTGTCGCCCGGCTGAGGCACGTTTTCGATACGGACTGGGACCTTTCTCATCACTATGACCCTCCGGATCCAATCGATCCCAGCCAGCACCACGAGGACGACTTTCCGGACGACAAAGACCTCAGGCATGAGTGAGATCGAGTCGCGGCGCGAGAAGGTCTCGCTATTCGAGCTGGCGTGGACGTTCAACCACATTGCACTCGCTTCGTTCGGCGGCGGGCTTTCCGCCTGGTCGCGTGAGGTGCTGGTGGTCGAGAAGAATTGGATGGGCGAAGAAGAATTCCTCAGCGCCATGACGATGTGCCGAATCATGCCGGGCGCGAACCAAGTGAATATGGCGGTGTTTGTCGGTACGAAGATGGGCGGCATCCCGGGCGTGGCGGCGGCGTTGATCGGCCTGTGCCTCATGCCCCTCGTCTTCATTCTGGCCATGGGATACGTTTATTTCCGCTTCAAAGAGGTGCCGGCGGTAAAGGGCACACTTCACGGCGCATCTGCTGCAGCCGTGGCTCTGACCCTCGCCATGGTCATCAAGACCGGCCAGAAGTGCCTGAACCGGCTGGTGCCTGTCATGCTCTTCGCCGCGAGCTTCGTTTTGAGCGGCATCGTGCGCTGGCCACTTCCGCTGACACTTGCCATTCTTGCCCCGCTCAGCCTGATCTGGGCTTGGCCAAGAAAGAGCGCCGCATGAACACCTGCCTCCATCTGCTGACATTGTTCGGTTCGCTGTCGTTGCTCTCGATCGGCGGCGGAAATGCGGTCCTACCCGAAATGCATCTGCAAGCGGTGCGAGTGAACCATTGGATGACCAATTCTCAATTCGCTGATGTGTTCTCCATTTCGCAGGCCGCGCCGGGACCGAGCATTCTCATCGTCGCCTTGGTCGGCTATGGCGCCGGACTGTCGGTCGGCGGCGTTCTCGGCGGAATTATCGGCGGTGTCATCGCAACCGTTTCGATGATCATCCCGGCGGCGTCGCTGATGTATGTCGTCACGCTCTTCTGGCAGAAGGCGCGGAAGTCGCGATTGCGACATGCTGTCGAGAAGGGCTTCGCGCCGCTCACGGTGGGCCTCATATTGGCCACCGCGCTGGTGATGAGCAGGGCCGCGGATCATGACTGGCGGGCATACCTCCTTACCGGAGCTTGCACACTGACCTTCGTATTCACCAAGACGAATCCCCTGATCGTGGTCGGCGCTGCCGGGTTGATCGGCTATCTCGGCGTGGTCTGATCGCGCTGCCTGCGGCGCCCGTCGGATACGCTGGCTGACATGGCCGTCGAGGTTCACGGCGCGGCGGCGCCAGAGCCGATAGAAGGCCCGGTCATCAGGTCTTACTGCGGTCCTCCCCCGCGCCTGAACCCGCAGGCACCGGCCCGCAATCAGCACTACGCCGACAGCGTCCGGCGGCGGCGACAGGTGCTCAACATCACCACATGGATCGGCTCGGCCGTCAGTCTCAGCTTCGCCGTGATGGAGTTCGTCACCGGGGGCGCGTGGCGCATCGCCCTGATTCAGCTGCTCAGCGCGGTGGTCTTCGCGTTGATACCGCTGCTGCACCGATTCGGCGAGCTTGTCGCGCCGCTCACGCTGATTTTCACCTCCTACGTGTCGCTGACCGTCGTCTGCTGGAACGTGGGTACCGGGTCCGGAGTCCAGTTCTACTTCTTGGTCGGAGCCACCGTCGCGGTGCTAATCCTGGGCATCGAGCACATCGTGCTGGCGTCGATCCTGGTGGCGATCGGCGCGGCAATCGTGATCGCACTGCAGTTCCTGGTGCCGGCCGAGGTCGCCGGGCAACCACACTGGTCCACCGTCGTCGGCTTTGTCGTCTCGACGATCAGCTCCTGTGTGATGATCGTTGCGACGGTGGCTTATGCGATGCGGGAGATCGGGCGAGCGGAAGACGCCATGGAGATGGAGTACCAGCGCTCCGAATCACTGCTGTCGAACATCCTGCCCCTCAGCATCGCGGACCGGTTGAAGAACCAGGCGACCACGATCATCGCCGACAAGTACGACGACGCGTCGGTGCTGTTCGCCGACATCG
>NZ_DATFYW010000191.1:0-7584 GCF_035314905.1 Mycobacterium sp. | reverse complement strand
GTGGCCCGGCTCGCGAAGTCCTATGCCGGCCTCGACACCGACGTGCGGCCCGCGGCTGTCAACGGCGCCGCCGGCGCGGTCATCCTGCGGGCGGGGCGGCCGGTGTCGATCATGGGATTCGTCGTCACGGCCGGAGCCGTCACGGCCATCGACGTGCTGGCCGACCCGGAGCGCATCGCGCGGCTGGATCTCGCCGCGGTGCTTGCGCAGACCTAGTCGAGGACGGAGCGCACCACCGCGTCGGCCAGCAGCCTGCCCCGGTCGGTGAGCACAAGCCGGTCGCCGTCGCGGTCGAGCAGGCCGTCGGAGATCGACACCTCGGCACGCCGGCGTTCGGAGTCGGTCAGCACCGCCGACGGCAGACCCCGGCGCAGCCGCAGCCGCAGCATGACGTCCTCGGTGTGCGCCTGGGCGGCGCCGAGCTGCTCGAAATCGGCGACCGGCAGGGTTCTCCCGGCCAGCAGCTGCCCGTACGCGCCGGGGTGCTTGACGTTCCACCACCGCGTCGAGCCGACATAGGAGTGCGCGCCCGGGCCGGCACCCCACCATTCGCCGCCGTCCCAGTACCCGAGGTTGTGGCGGCACTCGCCGCCGGGACGGCTCCAGTTGGACACCTCATACCAGCGGAAGCCGGCCGCCGAGAGCCGCCCGTCGAGCAGTTCATAGCGGCGCGCCAGCACGTCGTCGTCGGGCGCGGCGAGCTCGCCGCGGCGCACGCGGCGGGCCAGCGCGGTGCCGTCCTCGACGACCAGCGCGTAGGCCGACACATGGTCGACACCCGCGCCGAGCGCCGCGTCGACCGATCGCCGCAGGTCGTCGTCGCTCTCCCCCGGGGTGCCGTAGATCAGGTCGAGGTTCACGTGCCGGAAGCCCGCGGCCATCGCCTCGGAGGCCGCGGCCACCGCCCGCCCGGGCGAATGCACCCGGTCCAGCACCGCCAGCACCCGCGGCGCGACCGACTGCATGCCCAGCGACAGCCGGGTGTAGCCGGCGCAGCGCAGCGCGTCGAAAAGCCCCGGCGACGTCGACTCCGGGTTCGCCTCGGTGGTGACCTCCGCGCCGCGGGCCAGCCCGAACGCGTCGCGCACCGCGTCGAGCACCGCGGCCAGCCGCCGGGCGCCCAGCAGCGACGGGGTGCCGCCGCCGACGAACACCGTGTCGGCGGCGGGGGCGGTGCCCAGGCGGGCGGCGGCCTGCGCCAGCTCGGCCCGCACGGCGGCCAGCCAGCCGTCGGGGTCGGCGCCGCCCAGCTCGCCGGGGGTGTAGGTGTTGAAGTCGCAGTAGCCGCAGCGGGTCGCGCAGAACGGGACGTGCAGGTACACGCCGAAGCGCCGGCCCGGGGTCGTCGCCGGGTCGGGCAGGGTCGCGGGTGCCGCGCTGACCGTCACGAGAGCCAGTCTCCCAGAGCGCCGGGCGCACTTTTGCTCGCCGTGAGCGCAAATTTGACCCGGTTAGGGCATGTGGGGGCGCTCGTGGCAGAATGGCCGACGTGACCGCCCGGAGCTTCCGCACCCGCGTTTCGCTGGTCGCGCGGCGGCACGTCGACTTCAAGCGTGTTTGCAGCTGCTGCTGTCTGCCTTGATGTCGTAGACCTGCCCACCTGTACTTTCAGCTGGCCGCCGGATCTGCGCCGCCGGATCAGTCGCCGGTGGTTGCGCGCGGTCCGAACGCCGGCCCGGACGAGGAAATGACCGCCCGATGACAGAGTCCCGACCGCCGAAGCGGCCCCGCGGCGAAGGCCAGTGGGCGCTCGGCTATCGCGAGCCGCTCAACGCCAACGAGCAGAACAAGAAGGACGATCACCCGCTGAACGTGCGGGAACGCATCGAGAGCGTCTACGCGCACGCCGGCTTCGACAGCATCGACAAGAGCGACCTTCGCGGGCGCTTCCGCTGGTGGGGCCTCTACACCCAGCGCGAGCAGGGGTACGACGGCACCTGGACCGGCGATGAGAACATCGACCTGCTGGAAGCCAGCTATTTCATGATGCGGGTGCGCTGCGACGGCGGCGCGCTGTCCACCGCCGCACTGCGCACTCTCGGCGAGATCTCCACCGAGTTCGCCCGCGACACCGCCGACATCTCCGATCGCGAGAACCTGCAGATGCACTGGATCGAGGTGCAGAACGTGCCGGAGATCTGGCGGCGGCTCGACACGGTCGGCCTGCAGACCACCGAGGCGTGCGGCGACTGCCCGCGGGTGGTGCTGGGTTCACCGCTGGCCGGCGAGTCGCTCGACGAGGTGCTCGACCCGAGTTGGGCGGTCGAGGAGATCGTGCGCCGCTACATCGGCAAGAAGGAATACGCCAACCTGCCCCGCAAATTCAAGACCGCGATCTCCGGCCTTCAGGACGTGTGCCACGAGGTCAACGACGTCGCGTTCATCGGCGTGGTGCATCCCGAGCACGGGCCGGGCCTGGACGTGTGGGTCGGCGGCGGGCTGTCGACCAACCCGATGCTGGGGCAGCGGCTGGGCGCCTGGGTGCCGCTGGAGGAGGTGCCCGACGTCTGGGAGGGCATCACCTCGGTGTTCCGGGATTACGGCTACCGCCGCCTGCGTGCCAAGGCGCGGCTGAAGTTCCTGATCAAGGACTGGGGCGTCGAGAAATTCCGCGCGGTCCTCGAAGAGGAGTACCTGGGCCGCAGGCTCATCGACGGGCCCGCACCGCAGCCGGTGATCCACCCGATCGACCACGTCGGGGTGCAGCGCCTGCGCAACGGCAAGAACGCGGTCGGCGTCGCACCGATCGCCGGGCGGGTGTCGGGCACGATCCTGACCAAGGTCGCCGACCTGGCCGCCAAGGTGGGCTCCGACCGCATCCGGTTCACCCCGTACCAGAAGCTCATCATTCTCGACGTGCCCGACGAGCACGTCGACGGCCTGGTCGCGGGCCTGGACGCGCTGGGGCTGCCGTCGACCCCGTCGCACTGGCGCCGAAACCTGATGGCCTGCACCGGCATCGAGTTCTGCAAGCTGTCGTTCGCCGAGACCCGCAAGCGCTCGCAGGTGCTGGTGCCCGAGCTGGAGCGCCGGCTGGAGGACATCAACTCCCAGCTCGACGTGCCGATCACGGTCAACATCAACGGCTGCCCGAACTCGTGCGCGCGAATCCAGGTCGCCGACATCGGCTTCAAGGGGCAGATGCTCGACGACGGGCAGGGCGGTTCGGTCGAGGGCTTCCAGGTGCATCTGGGCGGCAGCCTCGGGCTGGACAGCGGGTTCGGCCGAAAGTTGCGCCAGCACAAAGTCCTGTCCACCGAGCTCGGCGACTACATCGAGCGGGTGGTGCGCAACTTCATGAAACAAAGGAACGATGGCGAGCGTTTCGCGACGTGGGCCCTACGAGCAGACGAGGCGGACTTGCGGTGAGCGTGACCACGGAGAGTGACCTGCGGGAGCTGGCGGCTCGCGGCGCGGCCGAGCTCGACGGGGCCGGCGCGGTCGACCTGCTGCGCTGGGCCGACGAGCGCTTCGGCTCCGATTACGTCGTGGCGTCGAACATGCAGGACGCGGTGCTGATCGACCTGGCCTCGAAGGTTCGCCCCGGCGTCGACGTGTTGTTTCTGGACACCGGCTACCACTTCGTCGAGACCATCGGAACCCGGGACGCCGTCGCCGCGGTGTACGACGTCAACGTCGTCAACGTCACCGCCGAACACACGGTCGAACAGCAGGATCAGCTGATGGGCAGGGACCTGTTCGCCCGCGATCCCAGCGAATGCTGCCGGCGGCGGAAGGTCGCCCCCCTGGGCAAAGCGCTGCGCGGCTACTCCGCCTGGGTCACCGGGCTGCGCCGGGTGGAGGCGCCGACGCGTGCCAACGCCGCGCTGATCAGCTTCGACGAGGCGTTCGGGCTGGTGAAGATCAACCCGCTGGCCGCGTGGACCGACGACGACATGCAGGCCTACATCGACGCCAACGGCGTGCTGGTGAATCCGCTCGTCGAGGCGGGCTATCCGTCGATCGGCTGCGCACCGTGCACCGCGAAGCCGGCACCCGGCGCCGACCCCCGCAGCGGGCGCTGGCAGGGCCTGTCGAAGACCGAATGCGGGCTGCATTCATCGTGAGCACCCTCGTGCTCGCCGCGCACGGCAGCGCCGACCCGCGTTCACCGGCCACCGCGCACGCCGTCGCCGACGAGATCGGCCGGCTGCGGCCGGGGCTGGCCGTGCGCGTCGGCTTCTGTGAGCGCTCGGAGCCGGACCTGCGCGACGTGCTGGCCGGCGCGGGCACCGGCGCCGTCGTGGCGCCGCTGCTGCTGGCCGACGCCTACCACGCCCGGGTCGACATCCCCGGATTGATCGCGCAGTCGGCCCCGGATCGGGTGCGCCAGGCCGGTGTGCTGGGCGAGGATCCGCGGCTGGTGGCGGTGCTGCGGGAACGGGTGTGCGGCCTCGGCGTGTCGCGGTGCGACCGGAGGGTGGGCGTGATCGTCGTCGCGGTCGGCTCGTCGTGGGACATGGTCAACGCCCGCACCGCCGCGGTGGCACCGGCGGCGGCCGCCGGAACACGGTGGGCCGGCGCGCTGACCGCGTTCGCGACCGGTCCACGCCCGACCCTCGACGAGGCCGCGCGGACCCTCCGCCGCCGCGGCGCAACGCAGTTGGTGATCGCGCCGTGGTTTTTGGCCCCGGGACGGCTGACCGACCGCGTCGCCGGCTACGCCCGGGACAACGGCCTACCGATGGCGCCGCCGCTCGGCGCGCACCCGCTGGTCGCGGCCACCGTGCTGGACCGGTTCGACGACGCGGTCGCCGGCCTAGCCGCCGCTTAGAACGGCTTGCGGCACCTGCGCTTCGCCGCCGATGGGCGGCACCCGGGTCGCGCGCACGTACACGGTGTCGCCCTCCTTCAGCCCCAGCGCCTCGGCGTCGCCGCGGGTGATCTGCGCGGTGAACGGGGCGCCGGTCGGCGCGCTGGTCAACTCGACGCGGACCTCGAACCCGAGGTACACGATGCGGTCGATGGTGGCGCGGGTCACGCCGGTGGACTCCGCTGTTCCGTCACCGGCCGCGATCGCCATCTCCGGATTGCGGCCCACGCGAATGTCGTGGGGGCGTACCAGGATGCCGTTGAGCGAGGACACCGCGCCCAGGAACGACATCACAAACCCGTTGGCGGGGCTGTCGTACACCTGCGTCGCCGAACCGACCTGCTCGATGCGGCCCCTGTTGAGCACCGCGATCCGGTCGGAGACGTCCAGCGCCTCGGCCTGGTCGTGGGTGACCAGCACCGTCGTCACATGCACCTCGTCGTGCAGGCGCCGCAGCCACGCCCGCAGGTCTTCGCGCACCTTGGCGTCCAGCGCGCCGAACGGCTCGTCGAGCAGCAGCACCTGCGGGTCAACCGCCAGCGCGCGCGCCAGCGCCATGCGCTGACGCTGCCCGCCCGACAGCTGGGCGGGGTAGCGGGTCTGAAAGCCGCTGAGCCCCACGGTCTCGAGCAGGTTGTCGACCTTCTCGCTGATCTCCGCCTTCGGCCGCTTGCGGATCTTCAGGCCGAACGCGACGTTGTCGCGCACCGTCAGGTGCTTGAACGCCGCGTAGTGCTGAAACACGAAACCGATGCCGCGACGCTGCGGCGGCACATGCGTCACGTCACGCCCGTCGATCGTGATCGTGCCGGTGTCGGGCACGTCGAGGCCCGCGATCGCGCGCAGCAGCGTGGACTTGCCGGATCCGCTCGGCCCCAGAAGCGCGGTCAGCGACCCCGACGGGACCGTGAAGTCGATGTCGTCGAGCGCGGCGAACTCGCCGTAGCGTTTGTTCACACCACGCAGCGTGATCGCGTCGGTCATCTCACAAGCTCCCTGTCCGGCCTAGGCTTTCGCGCGTCCCCGCCGCGCGTCGAGGATCACCTGGACGACGAGCACGAGCACCGCGACCGTCATCAACAGCGTAGAGACCGCGTACGCGCCGTATTCGGCGCCACGGCTGTAGCGGTCCGACACCAACAGCGTCAACGTCTGGGACTTGCCGGGCAAGTTCGACGACACCATGATCACCGCGCCGTACTCGCCCAATGTGCGCGCCACGGTCAGCACCACGCCGTAGGTCAGCCCCCAGCGGATCGACGGCAACGTGATCCGCCAGAACGTCTGCCACCACGTGGAACCCAGCGTGGCCGCGGCCTCCTCCTGGTCGTTGCCGATCTCGTGCAGCACGGGCTCGACCTCGCGGATCACGAACGGCAACGTCACGAAGATACTGGCCAGCACGATCCCGGGCAGCCCGAAGATGATCTTGAAGCCGAGGTCGCGCTCGACGAAGCCGAACAACCCCGCCGATCCCCACAGCACGATCAGCGCGACGCCCACGATCACCGGCGACACCGCGAACGGCAGGTCGATGACGGCCTGCAGCGCGCCCTTGCCGCGGAACCTGTTGCGGGCCAACACCAGCGCGGTCGGGACGCCGAACAACACGTTGAGCGGCACCACGATCGCGACCACCAGCAGCGACAGCTGCAGCGCCGATACCGCGGCGGGGGTGCTGATCTGGGCGAAGAACTGGCCGAGCCCCGACGCGAACGACCGCCACAGGATCAGCGCCACGGGCACGATCACCAGCACCCCGACGTACAGCAGCGCCGCATACCTCGCCAGGTAGCGGGCCAGCGGCGACAACGTCACCCGGCCAGCTCCTCGCGCTTGGCGGTCCGCGACCCCACGGCCCGCAGGATGAACAACACGACGAACGAGATCGCCAGCAGCACAATGGAGATGGCGGCCGCACCGGTGCGGTCGTCGTTTTCGATCAGCGTGCGGATCCACTGCGAGGACACCTCGGTCCTGCCGGGGACCGCCCCGCCGATCAGCACCACCGAACCGAATTCCCCGATGGCCCGCGAGAACGCCAGCCCGGCGCCGGACAGCAGCGCCGGGGTGATCGCGGGCAGGATGATCGTGGTGAAGATGCTCCGGTTGCCCGCGCCCAGCGACGCCGCCGCCTGCTCGGCCTCGCGGTCGACCTCCAGCAGCACCGGCTGCACGGCCCGCACCACGAACGGCAACGTGACGAACAGCAACGCGGCCCCGACGCCGTACGGCGTGTGCTGCAGGTGGATGTCCACCGGGCTGTAGGGACCGTAGAGCGCCAGCAGCACCACGCTGGCCACGATCGTCGGCAGCGCGAACGGCAGGTCGATCACCGCATCGACGAGCCGCTTCCCCGGGAAGTCGTCACGGACCAGGACCCACGCCACCAGCAACCCGAAGACCAGGTTGATCAGCGTCACCGCGGCCGAGATCGTCAGTGTGACACGGAACGACTCGATCGCCGATGGCGACGTCACCGCCGCGACGAACGCCGACCAGCCGCCCTTCGCCGACTGCCAGACGATCGCCGCCAGCGGCAGCAGCACAATGACCGACAGCCACAGCGTGGCCACCCCCAGGCGAAGCGAGGTGGCGCCGGTGCGGCCGCCCGGCGGGCGTTGAAGTTCGGGTTCGGCGAGCTCGGGCCTGATCGCCTCGGGATTCGGTTCTAGCGCAGCTGTCATCCGGTGGCCTGCTTGTAGATCTTCGTGATGCTTCCGTTGTCCTTGTCGAACAACTGCGGATCCACCGTGTCCCATCCGCCGAGG